>NC_007775.1:2012500-2310000 GCF_000013205.1 Synechococcus sp. JA-3-3Ab
GTTTCCAGTAGTAGGATCTGAGAGACTTCACCTGCTCTGGCTTGCTCCCTATGACCGTCTCAGACTGGAAACGCTGGCTGGATCATTTTCTCATTGCCCTGGTCTTTCTGGTGTTTGCCGGGTTTGTCTGGTTTGTCTTCTCGGTAACGGGAGCTTTCATCGGGATCCCGCTGGGCTACAAACTTTGGCTGCGGCTGTGGTTGCCTTTGTTCCAGCCGGCACTGGGGATCCTGATGGCTGGAGCCCTGCTGAGTGGGGTGTGGGGTTGGCTGGAGAAACGCCACTCCCGCAATCGAGACCATCAGCAGAACTAAAGATCGGGCAGCGCCGGGAGGCGGCAGACTGGCTCTATACTGAAAACGTAGAAAACGTATCTAAATGTTGAGCACCTGAGGCGGTCTGGCGTCGTGTTTGTCTTATCCGGCTACGAGTATTTGCTGGTCTTTCTGATCGTCTGCGCTCTGCTGCCGGTCTTGGCTCTGGGAGCTTCTGCGCTCTTGGCCCCAAAGCGGCGGGGATCCCTGCGCCGCAGCACCTATGAGTCGGGGATGGAGCCGTTTGGCCAGGCCTGGATCCAGTTCAACATCCGCTACTACATGTTCGCCCTGGTCTTCGTGATCTTCGACGTGGAGACCGTGTTCCTCTATCCCTGGGCGGTGGCCTTTCATCGCTTGGGACTGCTGGCCTTTGTGGAGGCCCTGATTTTCATCGCCATCCTTGTGGTGGGCCTTGTGTACGCTTGGAGAAAAGGAGCGCTGGAATGGTCATGACCTCTCAGGAGCCGGAAGTCTTGTTTCCGGCGTCTGCCCCGCAAGTTACCACAGACCTCTCGAACAACGTCGTTCTCACCACGGTTAACGACCTGTACAACTGGGCGAAGATGTCCAGCCTCTGGCCGCTCCTCTACGGCACTGCCTGCTGCTTCATCGAGTTTGCAGCCATGCTGGGCTCCCGCTTCGATTTCGACCGCTTTGGCCTGTTGCCCCGTTCTTCGCCGCGCACGGCTGATTTGATCATCACGGCGGGCACGGTCACTATGAAAATGGCCCCAGCGTTGGTCAAGCTCTACCAACAAATGGCTGAGCCGAAGTACGTGATCGCCATGGGGGCCTGTACCATTAGCGGCGGCATGTTCAGCTCCGATTCCTACACGGCGGTGCGAGGGGTGGACAAGCTGATCCCTGTGGACGTGTACATTCCCGGCTGCCCGCCGCGTCCGGAGGCGATCATGGATGCTATTGTCAAGCTGCGCAAGAAGATCGCCGCCGAAGACATGCGGGAGCGGGGCCGCCTGCAACAAACCCACCGGTACTACACGGTCAAGCACAACCTCAAGCCGGTGCCGGAGATCATCACCGGCAAGTATCTGGAGAGCGAGACCCGCCAAGCTCCTCCACCGGAACTGGCGGCGGCTATTGGCCTGCCGGTGCCTCCGGCCTTGCAGACTGCCGACTTCAAGCAGGCGGAACAGCAGCTCAAAGCTTTGCGGGGAGGGATGTGAGATGACAGAGGACAAAGCCCAGCAAAAGCCGTCCTCGACAGCCGAGCCGACAGAGCCGTTGGCGACGCTGGAACGGGGGCCGGTTTCCCAGTTCCTCGCCGATAACGGCTTTGACCATCAGTACCTGGGCAGAGATGCCGCCGGGGTGGAGCTGCTGGAGGTGGAGCGGGATTTTCTCTTGCCTGTGTGTACTGCCCTCTATGCCTACGGCTTCAATTACCTGGAGTGCCAGTGCGGCTACGACCTGGGGGCAGGGCAACCCCTGGTCAGCCTCTATCACCTGATCAAACTGGCGGACGGGGCAGATCGGCCGCAGGAGGTGCGGGTTCAGGTGAAGCTGCCCCGCCAAGATCCGCGGGTGCCCTCGGTGTACTGGATCTGGAAGTCGGCGGACTGGCAGGAGCGGGAGACCTATGACATGTACGGCATCATCTTTGAGGGACACCCCAACTTGAAGCGGATCTTGATGCCGGAAGACTGGATTGGGTGGCCGCTGCGCAAGGACTATATCACGCCTGACTTCTATGAGTTGCAGGACGCTTACTAGGGGGGATCCCTTAACCGGCTGAGCAGCGTTCGCAGGACGTGAGAGAAATGTGGCCTTTTTTGCTCTTGGCAATCTACGCAGGGGGAGTTTGGTACTCAGCCCGCAAGGCGGATCGCATCTACTCAGGCTCTGGAAAGTGGGCGGTGTCGGCCCTCTGGCCACTGCTGCTCTTGACCAACCGCCAGTTTCGCCAAAATTGGCGTCGTCCCTTGAACAAGTGAGTCTATCCCCATTGGTAAGCCCTTCTAGGCAAGACTTAGGCTTGGGCAATCCGGATTTGCCCTTGTCGCCCTCGCAGGCCGACCGGAGGTTGCCAGAGCTGATCGGCAGCCGCATTCGCGCCCGAGGACCCGTGACCTTTGCCCAGTTCATGGAGTGGGCCCTCTACGAGCCAGGTCTGGGTTACTACGAGCGGGAGCATCTCCCCCTCGGCTGGGACTATCGCACCTCCCCTCACTTGGCGGCGGATTTTGCCCAACTGTTGGCTGAGCAGATCTTCCAGTTCTGGCACATTTTGGGATCCCCTCCCCATTTTGCGGTGATTGAGATGGGGGCGGGCAGCGGGCGCCTGGCCGAAGATTGGCTGGCCTATGTGTGCTCCAATTGGCCCGACTTCTGGCAAGCCCTGGAGTACGGGATCCTCGAGCGCTCTGCTTTTTTGCGGCGGCTACAGCAGGAGCGCTTGGCCGGCTATGGCGAGAAGGTGCGCTGGCTAGAGTGGGACGAGATCCCAGATGGTTCGGTAACCGGCTGTTTTTTTTCCAACGAGCTGGTGGACGCCTTCCCAGTCCATCGGGTGCAGGTGCAGGCGGGGGCCTTGCGAGAAATCTACGTGGATTGGGCGGAGGGGGAGGGCTTCCGAGAAGTGTTAGGGGATCTCTCTACGCCCGCGCTGGAAGCGTACTTTGCCCGCCTGGGGATCCCGATTGCCACCTATCCCTCCGGCTACCAAACGGAGGTCAACCTCAAGGCCCTAGAGTGGCTCCAGCTTCTGGCCCGCAAGCTGCGGCGGGGCTACGTGCTCACCCTTGACTACGGCCACACCGCCCAGCGCTACTACAGCCCCCAGCGCTTCCAGGGCACGCTCCTGGCCTACCGCCAACACGGCACCTACGCGGATCCCTATGTCTGGGTGGGATCCCAAGATCTCACTGCCCACGTGGACTTTACCACCTTGCAGCAGGTGGGGGAGTCTCTGGGGCTCAAGTGCCTGGGCTTCACCCAGCAGAGCTGCTTTTTGGTGAACCTGGGATTGGCGGAAAGGCTGGCCGCCCTCGGCCAAGTTGGCGACGAGGGGGGGGATCTGGGCCAGGTGTTGCAACGGCGACATGCCCTTCACGCTCTGCTGGATCCGCTGGGGTTGGGGAGCTTTGGGGTGTTGCTGCAGGCCAAGGGCTTGAGCGAGGCGGAAGCGGCCCAGCCGCTGCAGGGCTTTGTCGAGCCGGAGCTACACTTATGAACCTCACCTTTTGGGTGGGCCTATCGGCTGCTGCTCTGACCACTGCCAGTTTCTTCCCGCAAGCCTGGAAAACTTGGCATAGCCAAAAGGCGGACGATTTTTCTTGGAGCTACCTGCTGCTGTTTGGGGCAGGGATCCTGATGTGGGATCTGTACGGCCTGTTGCGCCAAGATGCGGTCATCCTGCTTGCCAACACGGTAACCCTGGCGCTGGTGGGAGTGATTATCCTAACCAAACTGAGAACCTCGGCTCGCTAGGGGGAGAGGGGAGTTGCTCTGCATCTGGCCTGGGTTTTAGGCCTTGCTTGCCTAGAACTCCTCCTGACTAAGGGATCCAGGCCAGTGCGCTGCTGCTCAGCGGCAGGCGGCGACGGCTGTTGGGGATCGGCAGCCCATCTTGCAAGTCCACCAGCCACACTTGCCCGCTGCGGATCGCTTGCCCAGTGCGGCTAAAGGGGGCCCAGGGATCCGGGATCTCCTCTTGCAAGGGCTCCAAAAGCGTGTAGGCCAACAGGCGGCCGTCAGGGGAAAGGCTGAAGTCCAGCTCAAAGGGATAGTCGGCCCGCCCCACCTCTACGGTCTTGCCCGCCGGGGCCGCGCCGCCGCTGCCGAACACCACTGCCAGCAAGCGGGGGGACTCGGTGTAGGCCAGAGATGCCAACGCGCCCTCACCAACAAACTCGGCCTCGCTGACCAAGCCGTAAAAGACGGGTGCCCTCGGCGAAAAAGCTCCTTTGGTTACGGATCCCTCGGTAACCCAAATCTCCTCGCTGGTGCCGGTATTGCTGACGATAAAGAGGCTGCGGGTGTAGTCGGGATTGAAGCGCAGCAAAGCCCCGAAAGCCCCATCGGGACGGATGGCCAAGGTTTGGCCGAACTGGGCCAAAAAGCTCTCCGCTGCCGCCCGCGGCTGCAAGGGCACAATCCCCACCCCCTGCCCCTGGGAGATGAGCAGGCTGCTCTCATCAGGGCTGATGAAAAAGTCTCCCCCCAAAGCCGTATCCAGATCCAGCCGCTCAAAGGGATCCCGGCTCCTTTTCTGGATCCACAGTTCCGTCTGGACGGGAGCCAGGGGATCCCGTTGCAGGGGGATCCGCTCCGCTACCACCAGCTCCCCCGTCGGCGAGACCTGGAAGCGCAGGTTTTGGTAGCCCTGGTGGTCCAGCAGCAACCGGGAAGACAGATCCTCCAGATCCAGGCGGTAGAGATCCTGCTGCTGGATGGTGCTGGCGGTGGCAAAGTAGTAGACGAAGCGGCCATCGGCGCTGGGCTGCATCTGGGTAACCTTCAGCCCCGCCGGCGTCAGCAAAGTGGTGGATCCCGTCTCCAGGTTAAAGAGCAACAGCCGCCCCCGTTGGTCTGCTTCCGTGCCGATCCCCAACAACTGCCGATCCGGCGTGCGAAACTCGCCCTCAAAAGGCCGCGCCATGGGCTGGCCCCGCTCATCCACGGCTGCCTGCAGGCGCACCCGGTAGGTCTGGCCGTAGGGGGCCGGCTCTGTCAGCGTCCAAAAAAAGCGGCGGCCCAGCTTGCGCATCCGGCCCGGCAGAGGCGGCTGGATCTCCAGGTTGGCCGCAACGCTGTCCGCATCCATAGGGCGGTTGAAGGTCAGCACCATCTGCAGTTCCTGGGATCCCACCCGCTGCTGTTGCCAGTTAAAGTCCCGCACATAGGGGGCCGTGTGGTTGCCCAGCAAAAATAAGATCACCCCAACCGCCAAGTTGCAGAGGGTGATCCCGGCCACCCAGCGATCCAGGGGCTGGGTCAGCCCTCGCTGCAGAGCTGCATAGAAGCGACGTGCCGGCCAGGCAGACATCCGAGTCGTACAGTTTTCGACCTGATACATTTACGCTGAACACTGCTGAGCATTACTGCTCAGCGGTGAAGCGATAGCATTCTGTCCGTTTCCGTTGTCACTACGCGATGCTGACGCGACCGCGCTACTCGGACGGAGTCCAAACAGAAAGGCGGTATCCCGCAAAGCCCTGAGCATAACACCCAGAGCGCCTTGCCAATCTCGTGGTAGCCTATGGTTGCACTTTGGGCATCTAAACACCTTTGCGCCACCCAACTTGGTGTGGATGTGCCCGCACTTGGTACAGGTTTTGCTGGTGTACGCTTCCGATACTTCCACGACAACCACGTTTTTCTTCTTGGCTTGAAACTTCAGGAGCTGCTTGAACCGGTAGTGCGCCCAGGTGAGCATCGCCCTTGCTGTCTTGCTACCAAACTTCCTCCCTGCCTTGGCAACCATCTTGGCTGACTCGAAAGTGGGGAGGAATATCAATCGGTAGTTATCCGTCAAGAACGCTGCTACCTTACGATGGCACTCGTCCACCAAGTTCCTGATTCTCTCCCGCAGACGAAACGCCGCTTGCCGCATTCGCCTACGCTTGGGTCTCGGTGCTTTACTCAGCCTAGACTGCAGATCGTCTAGGTGGTAGCACAGCCGAACGATCCTGCCAAAGTCTCCCTTGGCGATATCTACAAAGCCCGCCCCATCAAACCCTGTAAGGAAGCTTCTTACTCCAGGATCAAGTGCGATCACCCCCTTTGCTAACGAACACTGCTCGTTCACGGGCTCAGGGAAGATGGCATACCATCTGTCTTTCACCCGCATTAGCTCAGTTCCACGTGCCCATTCTCTGGGCATCTCCTCGGATGCACGGAACGTCAAGCCTCGGGTGAGTTTCGGATACCACGTCCCATTGCGAAAGTTGCCGGCGTTGAATTGCAGCGTATGCGACCTGTCCCGCACACTGCGAAACCTCGCGTCTTTGCTTCGGCGAAACGCCAGCCACGCCTCGACGACCGCGTTCTGCTTGATGTGGCAAGGGACGTCCTTCACCCACCCGGGCAGGTCGGAGCGCAGGATGATGTCCCGCAGCTTTCTGGCCGTTTTTGGGGCACCATGCTGACGCTGATAGGCAATCGCTTGGTTGTAGCAGTACCGGCACGCCGCTTGCCACCGCTTCCAAACTTTAGCCAGCGCTGGCTCCGGATAAATCCGTATCTTTCTCGATTGCAGCCCGATATTTTCTGAGTCCGTAGAGCCGACTGCTGAAGCAGTGCAGGATGGTGAGGATATCCTCAACCAGTTCCTGTTGGGGAGAAAGGTGATCGTCATCGAGAACCAAGATTTCGCATCCGTATTGACGGCAGTACCACTCAACGAACTCAAATCCAAACCGGCAGAGTCGATCCCGGTGAGCGACCACAATTGTTCCGACATCTCCCGCACGGACTCGTTCCAATAAGGCAAGGAACTTTGGTCTTTTGAAGTTGAGACCGCCGCCAACCTCTCCGACCACTTCGGCTCCAGGATAGAGGTCAACCAGTCTTGCAATCTGTCTCTCCAAGTCTGGTTTCTGCCCTCGACTGCTGACTCGGGCGTACAAAACGACTCGTTTGTCCTTCTTGGGCGCTCTGTTCGCGTCAGCGGGCCGGAGGCCAATGTAGCTGTCGAGGTCATACCTTCTCGCCCTACCGGATGGTGTACGTGTTGCATTGATCCAGCCCTTCTGTTCCCATCGCCTCAAGGTGTGGAGACACACCCCAAAATAATCCGCCGCTTCTCTCGGTTTTACATACCTAGCCATACCAAGCAGCTATACTGAACATATTGTACATTATTTTCAGTATAGTCCAGCATATCATTGACTAGAGTCATGCTCTCAAACCAGATTAAGACACTTCCCAGGCACTCCGCGCCACTGCCCTCACCCCCAACCCCTCTCCCAGAGGGAGAGGGGAGTTGGGATTGGTCGGGAACGGGAAAACGGCTCTACTGCAGCATGACGAATAGAAAGTCTTCCAACGCCGTCAGGAAGGTCAGCACCTCGTCAGTTGCCTGTTCTTCCGTCAGGGATCCCAACTCGACGACCCGCTGAATCAGCTTTGCCACCGGAGTTGGCCCCTGCAGCAGCGGGGCCAGCCATTTCACCTTCTCGGCAGGGATGCGGATCCGCCCGTGGGTGGCCCCTGTCCACTGCATTTCGTAGGTGCAGTTCTCTTGCAGGGCCTTGTTGTACTCCTGGTGGAAGCGAGCGTTGTCCATCAGCAGGGGGTTGAATTGCACGGATCCCGCCAACCAATCTGCATCCGTCCAAGGTAGCACCAGGGAAGAGCCGGCGTGCTCGGCCCAAAAGTCGATGAGGCGATGGGCAGGCCGGATCAGCTCGTAGAGGTGCAGCCGCTCCATGACGCTGAGGGTTTCCAGCCGTTGCCGCACAAACTCCGGCACTTGCTTAAAGAGAGACTCCAGCGACCAGTCGGGCATATCCACCAGGCTTAAAAAGCCCAACCCCGCCTGCTGCAACATGCCAAACACCTCGGGGATCGTGAATCCCTTGTCGTTGGAGAGCAGATAGTTGTTCATGATGGCGGCATCTTCGGTATAGCTGGCCGGGTTCCACAGCACCGCCTTGGCCACCTCTTCCTGCAGGGATCCCATGAACTCCCGCACATGTTGCGCCCCCACCGCCGGCGGGACGTCGAATTGCCCCACCTTTTGCAAAGCTGCCTGCAGGCGGAGAAACACCTGGCGTTGGCGGCGGCTGTGGAGATTGGCGCGAATGATGCCCTCGGGCTTGAGGACTTTTTTCATCGCCCGCAAGCCCTCAGTGGGATCCGCCAACAAATACAAAACATCGTTCAGGCTGATGAAATCGAACTGGATCCCCAGGCGATCCAGCTCCAGCACGTTGAGGACGTAGCACTGGACATCGGTGAAGCCGTGGTGCCGCAGGCGTTCCTCGGTGAGCTTGACCGAAGCCGGCGACAGATCACAGGCCACGATCTGGGCGCCCGGATTGGCCTCCGCCATCATCAGCGTCTCCCAGCCGGAGCCACAGCCGGCGTTGAGCATCACCTTGCCCTCGGACGGGACGAGGGCGTGGGTGCGTAGGTACTGGGCGGTGGTATAGCTCATCTTGAACATCTCCCCCAGGGCATTGCGGGCCGACTGCGAGAGGGGCACGTTGGGGTAGGGCAGAGCCTCGTAGAGGCTGAGGGCCCGGTCTGCAGCCGAGAGGGCGGATCTGGTCATACGCAGAGGAAAAGCTCAACAGAGAGCGAGAGAGCGGTCGATGCAAAGGCAGGATGAATTTATGATTGAGTGTAGCCGTTGAGGGATCCGCTCAGAACTGGCTATGACTGCTGCTGCTTTGCCCCGTCGCCGCTCCCGTTTCTCCCTGGCAGGCACCCTGGCCGCCGTGGGCGGGGCGCTGCTGTGCGGGATCCTGGTGGTGCGGCTGCAGGTGCCGATGCTGGAGCGGATCAACCTAGAGGCCCTGGAAAATGCCGAGGCCCGCAAAAACCGCAACATCGCCCTGGCCACCACCCTGGGCTGGCTGGGCTACCGCAACCTGGGCGCCTCCTGGCTGTGGCTGGAGCTGATCCAGTACTACGGCGACGCCCCTGCTCGTGCCCAAACCGGCTACGGCCTCGCCTACGAGTACTTCGACCACATGCTGCGACTGGATCCCAACTTTTTCTTGGGCTACCGGCTGTCTAGCTTGGTGTTGGCCTATCGGGCCGGCCAGCCGGAAAAAGCTGTCGAGATTTTGGATCGCGGCCTGCAGCAGTTTAACCCCCAAAACAATCCCGACGCCTGGCGGCTCTACGTGGATCGCGCCTTGATCAACTTCATGTTTTTGGGGGATGCGGAAGCGGGCCGCCGCGACTACTACCAAGCTGCCGCCTGGCGGGAACAGGTGGGCCTGCCCGGCGACGACTTTCGCCAACTGGGGGACAACATCGCCCGCAGCCCCCTCAGCCGCCGTTCCCGCTTTGATGTCTGGCTGAGCGTGTTCAATGCCACCAGCGACCGGGATACCCGCCAGTTTGTTCTGGAACAACTGACCCAATTGGGGACGGTGCTGCGGACGCTGCCCACCGGCGAGATCGAGATTCTCCCACCTCCTCTGCCCGATTTTCCCGAGGAAGAGCCCTACCGCTTGCGCCTGTAATTCCAATCCCCTAACTGGGCAAAGATTGCGCTCTAGGGTTGTGACGTTGCCCCAAGAGGTGAGCTAAACTCTAACCCAAATTGTCATCCTGGAAGCCGTCTTCTTCACAGGACCGATCCCTGCGTCAGAGAATCTGCTCTCTCTGGCGCAAGCGAAGTGTTGCTCCCGCTGCCTCTCCTCGAAGAAGGGGCGGCTATCGTTCTTGCTTCCGGTTCGTGAAGACGCTCCAGGCTTTCGGTAAGTTCCCGCAGCTTCCCCATTTCTTATTATTTCTTAACTTTTGTTGTTCTGCACAATAGGAGTGATCCCCATGGCCTCAAGAACTTCTCTCCTGATGATGGCGGCTGTCCTTTCGGGCAGTTGGTTTGTCCTCCCTGCAGCGGCCCAATCTTCTGGGACAGCGCGAGTACGGTCGGTGGTGGATGGGGACACCTTTTGGGCAGACTTGAACGGCAGGCCAACCCGTTTTCGTCTTGCCTATGTGGATGCCCCAGAGCTGACGCAAGGGCGCTGGGGGCGGCTCTCGCAGGAAGCTTTGCAAAGCCTGCTGCCGCCGGGATCCCTGGTGCAGGTGGATACTCTCTACGTCACGCCAGAAGGGCTGCACATTGCCCAGGTGTACAACGCCGAGGGTTTGGTGAATTTGGAGATGTTGCGCCAGGGGCAGGCGGTGGTTTATGAGCGCTTTTTGTACGGGGCCAACCGGGAGCGCTACTTGGAAGCTCAAGAATTGGCCCAGGCGGCGCGACGAGGTTTTTGGCAGCAACGCAATCCGGTGATGCCCTGGGAGTTTCGGGAGACAGCCGCGCAAACCTCAGCCTTTGCGGGATCCAACGTTTTGGACGGCTCCTTCCTGCGGGAAAACCCGGCAGCGGCTGCGGGCGTGGGCATTGCCACCGCGGTGGTGATGGTGGGCTTGAGCAAGCTGCTGTGGAGAAAGCCCAGCCGGCAGAGGGTGAGCATCCGCCAGATGGAGCGGGATCTCAAACAACTGCAGCGCAGCCTGGCCACAACGCTGGCCAGCCGCAAGCAACTGGAACGGCAGTACGATCAACTGCTGCAAAAGGCCGAGGATTGGTTTGTCAGAGCCCAAAAGGCCAGCCAACATGACCAGGACGAGCTGGCGCGCCAGGCTTTGGTGCAGCGGAACCAACACATGAGTGCTGCAGAGGCGGTTCGCAAATCTTTGGATGAAGTTGAAGCGCAGGCGGCAACCCTCCGCGAAGGCATTTCTCGCCTGGAAAGCCAGATCGCGCTGGCCAAGCTGGAACGGGAGATGAACAACTAAGCCTGGGGCGGCGGCTTAAGATGGGGGAGCATCTACCTAGTGAGCCAACTGGCAATGGCGATGAAGGCAAGAGTATCCCCTCTTTTAGCTGCCCTGCTGTTGGTGCTGCTTTGGCTTGGGATCCCCCTTGGATCTGAGTCAGCGAATGGGGCAGCGGCGGCGAGTGCCAAGATCGATCCTGAGATTGACCGGCTGTTTGAGGAAGCCTTTGCTGCCACCAACCGGGGAGATTTTGCCCGGGCAGAGGCCTTTTGGAGCCAATTGTTGCAGCGCCAGCCCGACAACCCGGCCCTGTGGAGCAACCGAGGCAACGCCCGCGTCAGCCAGAACCGCTTGCAGGAGGCTTTGGAGGACTATGCTGAGGCCATTCGCCTGGCTCCCAACGCACCAGATCCCTATCTAAATCGGGGGACGGCTTTGGAGGGGCTAGGGCGCTGGCAGGAGGCCATTGCCGATTACGAGCGGGTGTTGCAGTTGGATCCCAACGATGCGGCAGCCTACAACAACCGGGGCAATGCCGAGGCAGCGCTGGGAGAGTGGCAGCAGGCCCTGGCCGATTACCGTCGCGCCACGGAGCTGGCTCCTGACTACGCCTTTGCCCAGGCCAACTACGCCCTCTGCCTTTATCAGGTGGGAGAAACGGAAGCTGCCTTGCGCCTGATGCGGGCTTTGGTGCGCAAGTACCCGAAGTTCCCGGATATGCGGGCTGCCCTCAGCGCTGTTCTTTGGGTGCAAGGCCGGCAGGGAGAAGCAGAAAGCCAATGGGTGGCTGTGCAAGGGCTGGATCCCCGCTATGCCGACCTGGAGTGGGTGAAAACCGTCCGTCGTTGGCCACCGGCGATGGTGGCAGCCCTGGAGCGCTTCCTTTCTCTGCGTTGAAGAGCCGTCAGCAGACTCCCCTGCAACTCTGGATCGCAGCAATTCTTAATCTCATCTCAATTGAGAGGAGACATCGATCCTAGAAAGGAAAAGCCCCCACGACTCCCTCAAAAGAGGAAACGGGGCGGGCGCAGTGCCTCAGTCTAAATCGAAATAACAACATTGCCATCTTTGAGTTATGGTTTCGGACTTGGCTCTGCGCATTGGCGAAGCGGTTGCTAGGGATCCCCGCAGCCAGAGGCTCAGGTTGCAGCCTGTCTGGGGGGGCGGGGATTGCCTAAATTGGGATCAGGACAACTGAGGATCCCGGCAGCCAGCTCAACCCAAGCCCAAGAGAACGCGAAGGGATCCCGACGGTTTCGATAGACTGTGAGAGGGACAGTGTAAAAAATTGCTTCCTCGAGCTTCCTCCCGCTCTGCTGTGTTTCAGTTCTATCGCGGCGTGTGGTACTGACGTGAGTGCAATGGCCTTTTTCTCTCGCTATTCTTTCCTCTCTCCTGGTTGGAGGAGGGCACTACGAGCTCAGGGGAGCTGGGCAGGGCTGTTGCTCATGGCTCTACAGCTTGGGCAGCCCGCCGTGGCTCAGACAGAGACCCAAGTTTGGAGTGGCACTGGCCAGATCTTGAGCGGTCAGGGGCAAGGGGCCACGGTGCAACTAGTTCTGGAAACCGGTGGCGGACGCATTTGGACGCAGTCGGGGCCGGCGTTGGATGCGCCCTTTTCCGGCGGGCAGATTTCGGTTACCAGCGGCGACGGCACCTGGCAGATCCAACCGCAAGGGGATCAGTTGCTGGTGACCTTTTACCGCGGCGAGCAGATCATCCGCTGGCAACTGCGCCCCGTCGGCGAGGTTCCAGCCTCTTCTCCTCCTGTGCCATCCAGCTCCTTGATCGGCGACACCGCCCAACCGCTGGCTCTGCCTGTGCAAGAGCTGGTCGTTCCCATCCAGAATTTGCCTAACAATCGCTGAGGGATCCCGCGGGCAGGTCTCCCGGTTCAGACATAAGTAAACTACCCGGCTCCGACCGCCCCCCTTCCAGCCCCCTGCCCCTGCCCCCCACTCCCCCCGTATACGGAGGGGATTGAGGGGGGCTGGGCGGGGGGATATAGGGGGGTACAGGGCGGGTCTCCTGCGGTTTCTAGATGAAGGGATTAGGGGTGCTCCTGCTTTGCCTGTTGCCAGAGGGCCTCTAACTCCGCGAGGGTGAGTCTTTGGAGAGGGGAGGCTTGGCCGCTGCTAGGCAATGCCGCTTCTGCTGGTTGCCGCGCCAGCTCTTCCAGGCGCAAAAAGCGGCGGGCAAAGCGCAGGTTGGTTTGGGTCAAGGCCTGTGCGGCATCCAGCCCATACCAACGGCCCAAATTGACCAGAGCAAACAGCAGATCCCCCAACTCGGCTTCTTGTCGCGCCGGGTCAGGGGGATCCCGTTCCAGCTCTCGGCGCAGTTCGGCCTCTTCCTCGCGCACCTTGGCCCAGATCCCCTCCACCGTCGGCCACTCAAATCCTGCTCCCACCACCTTTTGGGAGATCTTCAGGGCGGCCATCAGGGGGGGCAAACTTTCGGCGTAGTGGAGCAGTTTCTGGCCGAGGGTTTGCTGCGGCTGTTCCTTCTGCTTGATGTCTTCCCAGGAGCGGTGCAACTCAGAAAGGCTGGAACTATCTGACTGCGGAGCCTCCCCAAATACATAGGGGTGACGGCGGATCAGCTTATCGGCAATCCGCGCGGCTACAGTTTCCAGGTCGAAGTGGTTTCGCTCGGCAAAGATCTGGGATTGCAACACCACCTGCAGCAACAGATCCCCCAGCTCTTCGGCAATCGCTGCCGGATCCCCGGCCCGAATGGCCGCCACCGTCTCGTAGGCTTCTTCGAGGATATAGGGAGTGAGCGACTCAGGCGTTTGGGCGCGATCCCAAGGACAGCCGTCGGGGGCGCGCAACTGAGCCACAATTGCCGCCAAGCGGCTGAGGTGCTGTGCAGACGCAGAGCGCTCCAGATAAAGATGGGCAAAAGAGCCTGTGGCCTGCGGATCCCAGCTTTGCAGCGTCAGGGGGCCGCCCACTATCTGCAAGTCTTCTGTGAGCAAGGTCAACGCTTGGACAGGGGCGCAGACCTGCTGTAAAAAACGACGCAGCTCCGCCGGATCCTTCTTCCCGCAACTTTTCAGCAGCAGGGATCCCTGCCCAGCCGCAGACCAGCGGGCCAGATGCTGTTGCCAATCGGGCTCAAGGCTATCCAGCGTTTGGAGCATGGTCGTAGGTGCGGCCCAAATCCAGAAGGCGCCTGAGCTGCTCGAGATCGATGAAACTCAGCTCCAAAAGGATCATCAGCAGCGGCCCCTGCTGGCGATGCTGCAGCTTTTTGGCCAAGCTCAGCTGCGAGCGGTCAATGATGCCCGCTTCCAACAGGTATTCTTCAAGGACAGGAGGGGGAATGGGATCTAGCATAGTCGTTTCACAGCGCTGAGAAGGACAAGTGGGAAAACTGAGAGGATGACAGACTAGTGTAATCATTCTTAACACTCTTACAGAGCTTCCGCAAAGATCTGGCCGGCAACTAAGCCAAGAGGCAGTAAGCCAGGTTTGCCGAGCGCAGCTCCGCCAGGCGATCCCTCCCGTTACCGGGACAGATGGGATCTCTGTATCCAAGAGCACAAAAAATGGATTCAGTGAGGTCAATGTATAATAGCAAGCTCGCTGCCGATTGACAGTGCCCTGATGAGCCGATTCTCTTTCCCCGACGAAAAGTACAGCCTTTTAATTTAAAATAGGGTACAGGTATTCAAGAGGAAGGAGAGAAAGGAATGCCGACTCATTCTTTGGATTTGCGGCAAAGAGTTGTAGCAGCCTACCAGGCAGGTAACACCTCCATCCGCCAGGTAGCTAAACGCTTCATGGTGACCAAAAGAACAGTACACCGCTGGGTGCGTCAGTACCAACAAACTCAAGATTTAGCCCCTAAGAAAGCAGGCACCAAGCGAGTGGGCATTTTGGAACAACATCGGCAGGAAGTGATGGCAATTATTACAGAACACCCAGACTTCTACCTGTGGCAGTATCAAGAACTGTTGCGCGAGCGCTTAGGAATCAATGTAAGCATCGTCACGATACATAATTTCTTGAAAAAGCAAGGAATGACTCTAAAAAAAGACCTACTGCAGTGCAAAAGTCAAAGAAGAGGAGGTGCAAAGGGAACGACTAGCTTATAGTCAAGAAGTCAGGAATATTCCAGCCGAGGATTTGATTGCCATCGACCAGACGGGAGTCTGGGAGGGAATGGAGCGGGGAGTATCTCGGAGTTTACGTGGTCAACGGGCTTATCATTACCGTCAAAGATACAAGGGTGAAAAGTATACGGTTATTGGAGCTATTTCCTTGAGAGGTGTAGTTGGCTGTCGTGTCATCAAGGGTGGGATGAAGAAAGGAGATTTTTTGGAGTTTTTGAGAAGCGAGCTATGTCCGAAGCTAGATGCGAGGAAGGTTGTGATTATGGACAACTTAAATATCCACAAGAGTCGGGAAGTTGAGGAATTGATTAGGGGGACAGGAGCACGAATCCTATACCTGCCTGTGTATGCGCCGGAGTTGAATCCCATTGAGATGATGTGGTCGGTGTTGAAGCATTTTATTCGGCAGCTTTGCAGAATTGGGAAATATAGCATGGAGCAGATAGTGAAGACTTCTTTACTACTGATCAATCCATCCTCCTTCCGAAGTTGGTTTGCTAAGTGCTGCTATTGTACCCCTTGAGCCCTTAACAGGCTGTATCGCCGGACGGAGAAGAAGCTGAGGCGGTTGCAAAGGGCCGTATCCCGGAAAAAGAAAGGGTCAAACCGCTACAAGAAAGCGGTAAAGAGGTTGTCCAAAGCGCACCAGAAGGTAGCCAACCAGCGCAAAGATTTTCACTACAAGACGGCAAAGGAGTTGTTAAGTAGGGGGAAGCACATTGCTCATGAGGCGCTTACTATTGGGGGTCTGGCTAGAACCAGACTAGCCAAGTCTATTTATGATGCCGGGTGGGGACAATTCCTGCAAATCCTTAAGGTCAAGGCTGAAAGAGCTGGGCTGTTAACGATTGCAGTGAATCCAAACGGCACAAGTCAAGAGTGTTCCGGGTGTGGTCAGGTGGTTCCCAAAAAACTCCACGAAAGGTGGCACGATTGCCCCTACTGTGGGCTAAGGCTGTCACGGGACCACAACTCGGCAAGGGTAATCAAATCCAGAGCGGTGGGGCATCCTGTTCTTAAAGCTCGGAAAACGTCCTATGCGGTAGCAGGAGTCACCGAGAAGCCCGCCCTCTACCCGTTCGCGTCAGCGGCGCGGAGCGCTTTAGGGTGAGGGACGGGAGTATGTCACGTCAACAAAGCCGGCCCCAACAGGCGGGCCTGGCGTTCTTCCAGTATGCGGCGCAGGCGGGGCCACTGCTGCAGCTCCGGGTCTTGGGCAATGAGCTGCTCGGCCGCCTGGCGGGCCAACTGCAGCACCTCTTGGTCGTCCATGAGGCTGGCCAGGGCAAAGTCGGGCAGCCCCGACTGGCGGGTGCCCATCACCTCCCCAGGGCCGCGGAAGCGCAGGTCCATCTCGGCAATGAAAAAGCCATCGTGGGACTGCTCCAGGACTTTTAGCCGACGCAGGGCCTCTTCGCTTTGGGATCCCGTCATTAGAATGCAGTAGGCCTGGTCGGATCCCCGCCCCACCCGCCCCCGCAGTTGGTGGAGCTGGGAGAGGCCAAAGCGCTCGGCATGCTCCACCAGCATCACCGAGGCGTTGGGCACATCCACCCCTACTTCCACCACTGTGGTGGAGACGAGGATATCCAGCTCCCGCCGGCGAAAGGCTTCGATGACAGCCTCTTTCTCGCTGCTAGTTAGGCGCCCGTGCAGCAGGCCCACCCGGAACTGGGGGAAGACCTTCTCCTGCAGGCGCTGGTGCTCTTCAATGGCTGACTTGAGATCCAGCTTCTCCGACTCCTCAATCAGGGGCAGCACCACGTAGGCCTGCCGTCCCTGGGCAATTTCCCGCTCCATCAGCCGCACCACCTGCAGGCGATCCCCGGGTCGAGCTACCACCGTATGCACCGGCTTGCGCCCCGGGGGCAGCTCGTCAATTTGGGTAACATCCAGATCCCCGTGCAGGGCCAGGGTAAGGGTGCGGGGGATGGGGGTGGCCGTCATGGTCAGGACATCGGGGTGATCCCCTTTCTGTTGCAGGGCAGCCCGCTGTTCGACGCCAAAGCGGTGCTGCTCGTCGATAACCACCAAGCCCAGGTTGCGAAACTGCACCGCCGGCTGGATGAGGGCATGGGTACCAACAACTAGGGGCAGCTCCCCGGTCTGCAACTGCCGCAGGATCTCGCGCCGCTTGGCGGGGGGGGTGGAGCCGGTCAAGAGTTCAACGGGCACTTGCAGTTGGCTCAGCCACTCCACCAGCTTGCGGTAGTGCTGCTCGGCCAAGACCTCGGTGGGGGCCATGAGGGCCGCCTGCCAGCCGGATTGAATCGCCGCCAGCAAGGCCGCCACCGCCACCACAGTTTTGCCGGATCCCACATCCCCCTGCAGCAGGCGGTTCATGGGCAAGGGATCCCGCAGATCCGCCAGGATCTCATCGATGGCCCGCTGCTGGCCCGCAGTAAGCTGGAAGGGCAGGATCTGGTAGAAGCGATCCAAGAGCTCCCCTCTGGCCGGCTGGTAGCGAGGTACAGCCTGAGCTTGGGCGCGGTAGCGCTGCCGCCGCTGCAAGAGGCTAAGTTGCAGGTAGAAGAACTCATCGAACACCAGCCGCCGCCGGGCCTGGGCCAGCAGCTCTTGCGTCTTGGGAAAGTGGATCTGCTGCAGGGCAAGGGGCAAGTCCAACAGCTGCAACTGCCGCTTCAGGGGCTCCGGCAAGGGATCCTCCACCAAGGCAGCTGCCGGCAGGGCGAGCTGGACGGCCTTGCGCACCAGATCGGCGGGGATCCCTTCTGAAAGGGGGTAAACGGGTAGAATCTTGCCCAATCTCTCCGGATCCTCGCCCTCTCCCCCCAGCACCTCCAGTTGCGGGTTGTCCAGCGTCAAGCCCAAGCGGCCCTTTTTCACCAGGCCGCTGGCCGCCACCACTGCCCCCTTGGGGTACTGCCGCTCCAGGGCCGCCTGCCAACTGCGCTGGGCAAATTGCCGCCCGCTGTAGAAGCGGCTGAGGGTGACTATGCCACTTTTGTCGGCAATCTTGAGGTTCAAGATGGTCAGCAAGGGGTTTTTGGGGCTGGTAAAGCAACTGCAGCTTTTCACCGTCCCCACCAGGGTGACCGTCTCCCCCACCTTGGCCTGGCGGATGAGCACCCGGCGGGAATAGTCCAGGTGATCCCGTGGGAAGTAGTAGAGGGCATCGCGCACAGTGTGCAGGCCCAGTTGTGCCAGCTTCTCCGCCGACTTGGGGCCAATGCCCTTGAGAAATTGCAGCGGCTGCTCCAAGCTGAGGCCCTTGGGCGGGGGCAAAGCAGGGCTGGGTGGGCCAGATTGGGCTTGCTCTTGCTGACGACGCAGCCGATCCAGCCAGCGGCGGGTTTCCGCCACCAGGTGCTGCCGCTCCGCCAGCTCCAACTGGGGGTAGAGGCGATAGCGGGATCCCAGTTCTTTCCACCGCCGTCGCTCCTCTCCATCCAGCGTCCAACCCGCAGGGGGATCCTGGCCAAACACGCTCTGCAAAAACTGGGAGAAGGTCTGCTCTCGCCCCCGCAGGTCGGTAAATCCCAACTCCGCCTCTAGAGAAAGGGCGCGCTGAAGCCGCTGTAGATCCACCTGGCTCAAGTTGCTTCTGGGTCGGCTGCCGGTAGTCTCTCTAATCCAACTTTAGCCAATGGCAAAGAGCCCCAGGCGCGGCCTCTGCGCCTCAACTCAAAAGGGCCTGCTCTGTAGGACAGGCCCAGGGATCCAGAGCAACCTTATTCCAGATGGAAACTAGCTGCGGGCCAAGGCGGATCCCAGGAGCGCGGCCATCACGGCCGGCACCAGGGCAATGGCCAGGATGGTGAAAACTTGCGCGTCGGTCATAGCCAACTCCCTAAAACCCAGTGCTGTGAACCTGCTCCTCACTTTACCCCGGCTGGTGACCAGACCTGGGGCCTAAAAATATTCTTTACAAAGCGGCCTTTGGCTCTGGGTTTGGCCGCTGCGGGATCCCCCAGCCCGGCCCCAATCGTGTTACGATGTTGCTCCGCAACGCTGTCGCGACAGCGGGGCAATTCTGGATCTTTGTTCTTTGCAACGTTCGCTCTTGGCGTCACCATGGTAGCCGCTCCGCAAAGCTTGACCACTCCCCGGGACAACCTGGCCATTTTGGCGGAAACGGATCCCGTCGTCTACCGCCTCATCCAGCAGGAGCTCAACCGGCAGCGGGATCACCTGGAGATGATTGCCAGCGAGAACTTCACCTCGCCGGCTGTCCTGGCCGCCCAGGGCTCGGTGCTGACCAACAAGTATGCAGAGGGGCTGCCCGGCAAGCGCTACTACGGCGGCTGCGAGTTTATCGACGAGATCGAACAACTGGCCATCGACCGCGCCAAGCAACTCTTTGGAGCGGCCCACGCCAACGTGCAGCCCCACTCCGGCGCCCAGGCCAATTTTGCCGTTTTCCTGGCCCTGCTGCAGCCGGGAGACACGATCATGGGCATGGATCTGGCCCACGGCGGCCACCTCACCCACGGCTCGCCAGTGAACGTCTCCGGCAAGTGGTTCCGCGTGGTGCACTATGGTGTGGATCCCCAGACGGAGCGGATTGACTTCGACCAGGTGCGGGATCTGGCCCGGCAGCACCGGCCTAAGCTCATTATCTGCGGCTACTCGGCCTATCCGCGGATCATTGACTTTGCCGCTTTCCGCGCCATTGCCGACGAGGTGGGGGCCTATCTAATGGCCGATATCGCCCACATTGCCGGCCTGGTGGCCACCGGCCACCACCCCAACCCGGTACCTATCTGCGATGTGGTCACCACCACCACCCACAAGACGCTGCGGGGGCCACGCGGCGGGCTGATCCTCACCCGCGACCCGGAATTGGGCAAAAAGCTGGACAAGGCGGTGTTCCCCGGCAGCCAAGGGGGGCCTTTGGAGCATGTCATTGCCGGCAAGGCGGTGGCCTTTGGAGAAGCCCTGCAGCCCAGCTTTGCCCAGTACTCAGCCCAGGTCATTGCCAATGCCCAGGCGCTGGCGGCAACGCTGCAGCGGCGGGGCATCCGGCTGGTTTCAGGGGGCACCGACAACCACCTGGTGTTGCTGGATCTGCGCTCGGTCTCGGCAGTGCTGGAGAAAAACGGGGCTGCTGATCCAGTGATGACAGGCAAGCGGGCGGATCGCCTGATGGAAGAGATCCACATTACTGCCAACAAAAACACCATCCCCTTTGACCCGCAGCCGCCCTCTGTGGCCAGCGGCCTGCGCCTGGGATCCCCGGCCTTGACCACCCGCGGCCTGGGGCCGGCAGAATTTGAGGAAATTGGGGAAATTATCGCTGACTGCCTGTTCCAGCCAGGGGATCCGGGTGTGCTCGAAGCCTGTCGCCGGCGAGTGGCCGAGCTCTGCCGCCGTTTTCCGCTCTACCCCCACTTGGGATAACCCCCCTCCTCGCTACGGCTTGCCATGCCTTACTTGGTTGCCTTTTTGGCTGCTGCCTGTGTGGTTCTCTGGGCAACCCCGGTGGTGAAGGCGGTCGGGATCCGCAGCGGCCAGTTGGATTTTCCCGATGAGCGCAAGATCCACCGGCAGCCGATGGTGCGCCTAGGGGGGGTCTCTATCTTTTTTGGCAACCTGGTGGCACTACTCTTGCTCTGGGGAGCCGGAGCCTTCGCCGGCTTGCGCACCGAGCAGGAGTACGAGATCTGGGGGGTAACCATTGGCGGCGTTTTGTTTTTTTTGATCGGCCTGGCCGACGATCTGTTCCAGTTGTCGCCCTTTTCCCGCCTGGCGATGCAGTTTGGGGTGGCTGCCGCCGCCTGGGGAGTGGGGGTGCGCATCGAGTTCATTAACCTACCGGGGATCGGCATCTGGCCCTTTCCGGTATGGCTGAGCCTGCTGGTTACCCTGCTGTGGCTGGTGGGGATGGCCAACGCCATCAACTTCATGGACGGCCTGGATGGCTTGGCGGCAGGCGTGTCGGGGATCGCAGCAGTCGTGATGCTGATGGTAACGCTGCTCCTGGATCGGCCGGCGGCGGCCATGCTGGCGGCAGCCTTGGCCGGGGCCTGCCTGGGCTTTTTGCGCTACAACTTCAACCCGGCCCAGATCTTCATGGGAGATGGGGGAGCCTACTTTCTGGGCTTTACCCTGGCCGGGATCGGGGTCATTGGGGTGGCCAAGGGGGTAACCACGCTGGCGGTGGCCCTGCCGTTTTTTATCCTGGCCGTGCCGATTTTGGATATGTCTGCCGTGATCCTCAAGCGGCTGGCTAGAGGCAAGTCCCCCTTTCATCCCGACAAGGGCCACTTGCACCATCGCCTGCTCAAAGCCGGCCTGTCGCAGCGGCATTCAGTACTCTTGATCTACGCCATGACCCTCTGGGGGGGATCCCTGGCCTTGGCCCTGGCCGGCCTGCCGGCAGGGAGTACCTATCTGGGCGGGGCCTCGCTGGTGTTGGCGGGAGTAAGCTGGGGGGCCTGGCAACGCCACCGTCAGCGGCAACGGTCTTTGGCTGCTGAAGATACCCAGGTTCAAGCAACAGATTCAGTTAATTCAAAAAAGGATTAAGCCTGGGTTGTTCCCAGCCGCCCGCCTGCCTAGACTGGAAGGGATCTCCTCTGCCGCCTTGATGATGCGTCCTACACCGGAGCTGGCGGCCCTTTTGCGCCGCACCGCCGATCGCTTGCAGGCCCAGCACTGGGGCTTTTGGGATCGCGAGTACTGCTGGCGGGATAGTACCCGCTGCAATTGCGGCCTGCTGGTGCGAGAAGCCCTGGGCTGGAATCAGCAGCAGCTTAGCCTACACATCCACCGCGGCACTTGGCGCACCATTGCCCAAACAGCCTATCGCACCGCTGCCTTTGTCCTGAGGGATCCCTGGCAAGCCCGGTGCCAGGCCACGGGCCTGCGGCTGGGGTATGTGTTTGAGAAGATGGCAGAGCTGGGGTTTGACCGGCCAGAGGACTTTGCTGCCCTGGAAGAGCTCAGCGATCCGGTTATCCTGGCCCGCCTCGCCGAAAAGGGGGTGGAGCCAGTGCGGCGCGACCACGCCCTCCATGTGGCCCTCTACATGCGGGAGCTGGCCGACTGGATTGAGGAGCAGCTGCAGGCCCAGGCTCAGCTCAGCCACTTGACCCAACCCCTGCCCAAAGCCAAAGCAACAGAGGTGGCCGTCCGCCAGCCGCTGCGCCTGCGGTGAGGTGTGGATCCCCTAGTTGGATTCGTCCACCATCACCACATGGGTGGGGATCTCAGGGGGCAGGAGCTTGCGGCCCGACAAGAAAGCCAGCTCAATTAGAAAGGCAAACCCTCCCACCTCAGCGCCGCTCTGGGCCACCAACTGAGCGGTGGCGGCAGCAGTGCCCCCGGTGGCGATGACATCATCCACGATCACCACCCGGTCGCCGGGGCGCAGGGCGTGGGCATGGAGTTGCAGCTGGTCTTGGCCGTACTCTAGACTATAGCTTTGGCTAAGCACCGGCGGTGGCAACTTGCCGGGTTTGCGAACCGGGACAAATCCCAACCCCAAATGCTGAGCCAAAGCAGCCCCCAGAATAAACCCCCGCGACTCAATGCCCACCACATAGTCCAGGGATCCCATAGTGGCAGTACCGGCAGCCAACTGTTCAATTGCCGCCCGAAAGCCTGCTGGATCCCGCAGCAGGGGGGTTATGTCGCGAAAGAGGATCCCGGGTTTGGGAAAATCGGGCACCAAGCGGATGAAGGCGCGCAAATCCATCCTGTTTTCCTCGCTGGCCAGTGGCTTGCCGAAAGAACGCAACCCATCATACCCACTTAGCTTAAGGGCAGATGGAATGCCTTTTTGTCCGTTCGGCAGCGGGGAAGATTTTTTATAATTAGCAGGGCTGGGAGCCGCGGCTTACCTGGTCTTTCTGTTTGTGACTCGGAGATTTCCCATGCGCTACTACATGGCCATCGACTCCAATCCCCTGGCAAGTTTGCCGCTGGCTCTGTTTGGGGTGGGCAGCGAGTCGGCATACGTCGATCTGCTGCAGGACAAGTTAATGGTGCGGGTGGGCAACTTGTTCAACGAAACCTTTTCTCTAAGCGAGTTGGGACGAGGGGAGCGCTTCTCCTGGCCCTGGTTCTACGGCCTGGGTGTGCGCACCGATTTCCAGGGGTTGGTGGGCGCGGTAACCAGCACCCAGGGGGTGGTTGCCATTCCGCTGCTGCAGGAAAAGACCCTCTTCATCCCTCTGCTGGGGCCGCTGGGGCTGCAAGTACCCTGCAAAAAGCTGGTCTTCAGCCTCAAGGATCCGGATACCTTTTTGGCCAATTTCAACCAGGGGCGCCCCGAGGTGAACGGCGCGCCCAAGAATGTGGTGATTGAGTAGCCAGGGCCAGCTATTTTGACAAGACCAGCACCTCAGTGACGGAGCCGCGCTTGCGGCCGTGGCAGTTGATGGCGCGGCTGTCTCCTTCTCGCTACGCCAAAGGTCAGCTGGCCGCAGTCCCCTAGTTTTGATCCTCTTCCAGCAGCTCTTCCAGCACCTCGATCCAATGCTCCAGTTCCTCCAACCCCTGCAACACTGCCTCTGGGTCGCTTAGCTCCACCTGGAGCAGCTGGGCCGATTCTGCCCAGCTTAGGGATCCGGGCGGGCTGGCCAGCCAATTCAGGTAGCTGGGCAAAAAGGTCCGCGGAGACAGATGATACTGGCGGTAACAGGCCAGGGCAACCAGGCTGGCCAGGCTGACCTGAGGGGCGCTGAAGGGGCGCAGAAACAGCTCCGGCATCCCCACCCAGCGGAACTGCTCTTCCGGCAACAGCTCCACCGCATCGCCGCACAGCTCCTGGCTCAGCTTCAGCCACTCTTCGCCGACCCAGTAGGTAGGGCCAGCCTCGGATGGGGCCAGTGGAGCGGTGTCGCCTTGCGAGATCTCCGACCGGTAGAGGAGCAGCTCCAGCCGCGCAATCAAGCTCTGGTAGAACACGGCTTGCAACTGCGCCTCCAGGTGGTGAATCAACAGGGCCTGGGCCAAGGTAAGGCTGCCGGAGCGCAAGGCCTCCGGCCCGCTTCCCCGATCGCGGAGACGAGGTGGCGCCGGCGTGCCCCGCGCCCCCTCCAGCAGGTAGTCGAGCAGCATCTGCTGTAAAAACGCGGTGTGCACCCGAATTTCCCAGGAGGGCTGGATAGTTCCTTGCAGCTCCTCCAGATCCAGCCAAACCCGAGGCCCCTCAGGCCGGAGCCGCCGGCTGAGGGCTTCAAGGGCTTGCAGCAGCAAGGCGAGGGGTTCACCCCCTAACGATGGCGTCTCTGGCTTGCCGGCGGGTGCTTCCAAGTTGGAGCGGATTTCCGGTAACCAGGGTTTGGCCTGGGCTGCACAGTCGGGGCAGAACTCTTGCAGGGCCGCCCAGACCAGGGAGGTAGCCTCGGCGGCGGTGAGGGGAGGAGCCGGATCCCCCCAGGGCGCATAGAGGTCGCAGGTACGGATGGAACGGCCCAGGGCGCGGCTTTTTAGGCGGTAGTAGCGCTGGAACAGGTCGAAGCGATCGCGGATCCCGTCCAGCAGCTGCTCCCAAAAGGGCTGGCCGAGGCCATGGCGAGCCAGGTAAAGCTCGGCGGCAGAATCGTAGCCCCGCCACTGGGCTTCCCAGAGGTGGTCGCGGATGAGGACGCTGAGAATAAATCCCCCTAGCTCTGCATGGGCTTCTAGGTGTTGGCCCAACCGCTGGTAGGCCGCCCAGCGGATCTCAGCGCTGGGGTGGGTTTGCAGGCTCTGCAGGTGGGCAAGGGTTTCAGTCGACTGCTGTTGGGGGAGAGCGGGGGAGCTAAGGGTGACTTGCCACAACTGCCGCCAGGCCAAGCGTCCGGCCAGGCGCTGCTGGTGGAGTAGACGTTCCAGAGGCTCCGCCTGCTGGTGACCTCGCTGCTGGAGGAGGCCACACAGAAACTGGCGAAAGGGGCGCAGCCCTGGATCGGCACAGGCAGCAGCCAAAAGATCCAAGCGCCGCTCCTCTGGCTCGGGCGGCAACTCGGCGGCAGGCTCGTCGGGAGAGACAGCCAACAGGGACTGCAGCTCCAGGGGGAAAAAGAGCAAGTGGCTTTGCAGGGAGATAGCCCGTTCCAGATCCCGCCAGCTTGGGGCCTGAACAGGGGTAGCCGGGATCCCTTCCCTGCCCTCTGCAAGGTGAGCTGCCAGGGCTTGTGTTAGCTGCAACAAGACTTGCAGCGCCTTTCCCAGCTCTGGTGGGCTGAGCTGGGCCACTTGCCCTCGGTAGCAGCGGGCAAACTGCTGTACCTGCTCTTCCAGCTCATCCCACGCTGGGATGGGCTCTTCCCCGGGGCCAGAAAAATGGTCAAAGGGAGGGTCGGAAGTAGGAAAGACCACTGGGATAGCCTCCTAGCGATGAGGGCCCTCCCTCCATTGCCTTGTCGGCTGAGGGGAGTGCCCCCTTTTGAGGGGCAGGGAAAGCCTGAAACGATTGTGACATTCTCCCCAAGCCCCTGCAGCCAGAGCGCAGGGATCCCTGGCCAGGGCAGAGGCCAAAACTTCTGCCAGGATTAAGCTAAAGACTTTCCTCGGGGAGGCAACTGGAGTGTTTGCTCAGGTCACTGCTGCTGCCCTGGTGGGACTCAAGGCCGTGGGGGTCACGGTAGAGGTGGATGTGGGCGGTGGCTTGCCCCAGATTACCCTGGTGGGGCTGCCCGATACAGCCGTTCAGGAGGCCAAAGAGCGGGTACGGGCGGCCATCAAGAACTCCGGCTTTGCCCTGCCCCAGCGGCGGATCATCGTCAACTTGGCCCCCGCCGATCTGCGCAAAGAGGGCCCCAGCTTCGATCTGCCCATTGCCATCGGCATCCTGGCAGCCGCAGGAGTAGTTGAGCGGGAAGCGCTGGCCAACACCCTGCTGCTGGGGGAATTGGCCCTGGATGGCACCCTGCGTCCTGTGGCGGGAGTTTTGCCCATCGCCGCCAGCGCCGCCGAGATGGGGATCCGCCGCCTGGTGGTGCCCCGAGAAAACGGCCCGGAAGGGGCGCTGGTGCAAGGGATCCAGGTGTATGGGCTGCCCTCTTTGGCGGCAGTGGTGAGCTGGCTGCAAAACCCCCAGGGAGTTGAGCCGGTGCGGATCCAGCGGGAGCAGATGCTGCCCACCGAAACGGAACCCCTGCTGGATTTGGCCGATGTCAAGGGGCAAGAGCACGCCCGACGGGCCCTGGAGATCGCGGCGGCCGGCGGCCACAACCTGTTGCTGGTGGGCAGCCCGGGAGCGGGCAAGACCATGCTCGCGCGTCGTCTGCCCGGCATTTTGCCGCGGCTGCAGTGGGAAGAGATGTTGGAAATTACCCGCATCTACTCGGCAGCCGGCCTGTTGCGGCAAAATCTCCACCTGGGGCGCCAGACTCCCCTGATTACGCAGCGGCCCTTTCGGGCTCCCCACCACTCGGCTTCGGCGGTGGCGCTGGTGGGTGGTGGCCCCTACCCCAAGCCTGGCGAGATCTCCCTTGCTCACCACGGTGTCCTGTACCTGGATGAACTGACGGAATTCCGGCGGGAGGTGTTGGAGGTGCTGCGCCAGCCTTTGGAAGATGGCAAGGTCACCATCTCCCGCGCCCGCGTTTCTCTGGAGTTTCCCGCCCAAACCACCCTGGTGGCCTCCACCAACCCTTGCCCCTGCGGTTTCTATGGAGATCCCGTTCAGCCCTGCACCTGTACGCCGCAGCAGCGGGAGCGCTACTGGTCCAAGCTCTCCGGGCCGCTGTTGGATCGCATCGACTTGCAGGTGCGGGTCAACCGCCTCAAGCCAGAAGAAATTGTCCGCCTCCAGGGCGGCGAATCTTCCCAAGCGGTGCGGCAGCGGGTGGAACAGGCGCGGCAGCGCCAACGGCAGCGCTTCCAAAACGAGCCAGGGATCCACTGCAACGCCCAGATGCAACCCCGCCACCTGCGGCAGTGGTGTGCCCTGTCCGAGCCCTGTCGCAAACTCTTGGAGAGCGCCATCCAAAAGCTGGGCCTGTCTGCGCGGGGGAGCGACCGCATCCTCAAGGTGGCCCGCACCATCGCCGACCTGGAGGGTGCCGAGGCCATCGCCCCCACCCACCTCGCCGAGGCCATCCAGTATCGCAGCCTGGATCGCGGGCGGCCCTGAGCCCTCACCCCCGGCCCCTCTCCCAGAGGGAGAGGGGAGTATGGTATGGGATTGGCCTGCTTTAAGCCAAGGGGAGCGAGGCGGGGGAGGGAGCAATCTGCCCCTGGTGCACTTGCAGGATTTGCGCCCCTTGGAGCCAAGCGGCGTCGAAGGATCCCAGGTGGGTGGTGGTAACCAAAGTCTGCACCCGTTCTTGAATCGCCTCCAAGAGCTGGTTTTGGCGGTGCAGATCCAGCTCTGCCAGCACGTCGTCCAGCAGCAGCAGGGGCGGATCCCCCTTCACCTGCTCGATCAGTTCCAGCTCCGCCAATTTGAGGGCCAAGACCAAGGTGCGCTGCTGCCCCTGGGATCCATAGGCGCGGGCGGCAACTCCGTCGATGCCCAGCTCCACCTCGTCTCGGTGGGGGCCAACCAGAGAGGTGCCCAGGGCCTGTTCGGCAGCAGCCTTGGCGCGGATCGCGGCCAAAAATTGGGCTTGAACCACCTTGGGATCGGCCTGGGGATCCGGCAGGGGCACCTGCGGGCGGTAGGTGAGGCTGAGGGTCTCCCGTCCGCCGCTGATGGCCTGGTGCCAGCGGGCGGCCAGGGGTTCTAGCCGCTGCAACAGCCGGGCGCGGCGGCGCAGGATGCGGCTGCCAAGGGTGGCCAGTTGCGCGTCCCAAAAGGCCATCTGAGGTACTTTGTCGCCCGCAGCCAAGGGATCCTGCTTCAAGAGGGCATTGCGCTGCTTGAGGATCTGACGATACTGCTCCACCAGGCCCAGGTAAGCCGGCTCCAGTTGAAGCAACACCCCGTCCAGCCAGGTGCGCCGCGCTTCTGGAGCTCCCCGCACCAGCTCCAAATCCAGGCTGGAGAACACCACGGCACTCACCTGCCCCAAAAAGTCCGATTGTCGCCGTAGCCCCTGGCCGTTAACCCTTAGGGATCGCCCCCCTTGGCTGCGCAGCTCCATCGCCAGCTCGTGGGCCACCCCCAGCCGCTCCACCGTGGCGGCGATCCGGGCCTTCTCTGCCCCCTGCTGCACCAACTCCCGATCCCGACCGGCCCGCCGCGAGCGCAGGGTGGCCAAGAGCTCCACCGCCTCCAAGAGGTTGGTCTTGCCCTGGGCGTTCTCCCCCACCAGGATGGTCTTGGGCGCCTCGAAGGAGATCTTTTGATCCCGGTAGTTGCGAAAGTGCCACAGGTGCAGAAAACGCAGGTACACTCGACAGCCGTGCGCTCTTGGCTCTGGATTTCTGGGCAGAAGAACAGCCCCCGCGGCGGGGGCTTTTACTCTAACGCAACTGCCTCGGGGTCAGCAGACCCACTCAGAAGCTGCTCAGGGATCCCAGACCGCTCAGGCGCTCAGCCGCCAACAGGTGCAAGGCGGCGCGGGCCGAGTGGAAGGCGGCTTTGCTGCGGCTGTAGTCGGCGAAGGTGTAGCTAGCGGGATCGGCATTGACCCTGCCCAACAACTGTTGGGCTTGCTGCTGCAGCTCGGCTACAGGGCCGGAGGTGATGTTGGCGAAGGTCATCTCCGCTTGCAACCGGCTGAGGGACTCTTGGGCGCGGAGGGGGGCTTCGAAGAAGGAACGGCCAGGAGGGCCCCCAAAGCCTAGCTCCGCTTCGTACAGAGCTTTGGCGGCTTTGGCCAGGTTTTCCGCCGCCTTGGCCTGCTCGCGGGCGGCAAAGACATTCCCCCCTTGCAGAGCCTTCTGGGCCTTGGCAAAGCTCTGGCGGCTCAGCTCCAGAAGACGGGCCGCTGCCGGAGAGGATCCCCGCTGGGCGAAGAAGCTGGCTTCCGCCAGGTCCCGCTGCGCTTTGGCCAGGTCGTGGTTGACTCGCTCCAGCTCCCGCGGGCTCTGCCAACTCGGCTGCATTGGCACGGGGGCTGCAGTTCCAGGAGCCGAGGGCCGGCCCCGCTGGGCTTGCGCCGGGGATCCCAGCACCAGGGGGGTGAGGAGCACCAAAATCGGTAGGGAACAGCCGAGGGTACGGGTGAAGGAAGCACGCATCGTCATGGTTACAAACTCCAATCGACAGGACAAGCCGGTTTGGGGTTGGCCCGTTCGCGCTCTTTGGGCGGAGTTCTGGGGGCTTTCCCTTGCGGCTTATCTTGAGAATGGCGAAAGAAAATGACGTGAAGATGACAAGGGCAGCTCTACCGTAAATATCGATCCCTCTCCCACTTGGCTGGCCACTCGCAGGGATCCCCGATGGGCGGTAACGATCTGGTGGGCCAAGGCCAGGCCCAGCCCAAATCCCCCCGTATGGCGGGCGCGGGCCGTGTCCACCCGGTAAAACCGCTCGCACAGGTGGGGCAGGTGCTCAGGAGGGATGCCGATGCCTGTATCCTTCACGTGGATGCTAACCCAGGGAGGCCGGCTTTCCAGGCTCACCTGCACCGTGCCGCCGGCGGGGGTGTACTGCAGGGCATTGCGCAGCAGGTTTTCCACCGCCTGCCGCAGCAGGGCCGCCTCCCCCCGCACCAGCCATTTCCCGGCAGGCCCCGGCAGGTCGCATTGCCAGCGCAGCCCCAGGGACTCCGCTTGGGGCCGGTATTGTTCGCCCAGCTCCTGCACCAGCTTCCGCAAGTCCACCAGGGGCAGATCCTCCAAAGGCAGGGATCCCTGCTGGCGGGCCAACTACAGCAAGGTATCGATCAGCACGCTGAGGCGGCGGGCACCGCTCACCACCTTTTCCAGGCGAGGTTGAGCTTGTTCCGGGGCCAGCAGAGCCATTTGAGCATTGCTCATCAGGGCGGCCAGGGGGGCGCGCAACTCGTGGGAAGCATCGGCGGTAAAGCGCTGCAACTGCTCGTAGGAGCGGCGAATCGGCTGCATCGCCAGCCCCCCCAAGATCCAGCCGGCCCCGCCGATCAACGCCAGCGTCAGCGGGATCCCGATCCCCAACCCCCAGCGCAGACGGCCCAAGCTCAGTTGCAGCGGCTCCAGCGGCACCGCCAGTTGCAAGTAGCCCAGGATCTGATCCCCCTGTTGCACCGGTAGGGTGAGCTGGCGCAGCAGCCTGCCCTCTTCCGCCGCTACCGTCTCAAACCCCAAAGACAGGTGGTGGGGAGGGCTATCTAAGGCAAACCACTTCAGAGGGGGAGGGGATCCCGTGTATTGGCGCAGGGATCCCAAGCTTTCCCTTCCGGTGCCGGGAGCAGGATCGAACCAGCGCACATAGGCCAAGTGATGGTCGAGGGGTTGGGTTTTCCCCCCCAAAAAGGGCACCTCGTTCAACACCAACCGCCACTGCCCCTGGCGCAGCTCGTACTTAATGGCTGCCGCCATGATCCCGGCCTGAACCTGCAGCTCCTCGTCAAAAGCCTGCAACTGGTTCTGATACATTCACGCTGAACTCTCCTGAACATGGTTCAGGAAAGAAGCGATCGCATCCTGCTTATCTCTGAGCAGGAAGGCGGTATCCCGCAAAGCCCTGAGGAATACCCCCCGAGCGCTTTCCCCCTTCACTTCCCGGCAACCGTTGCGGTGGACTCAAGGATCAGGGGGAAACTTGGTCTACTATATCCCTCTCAATGACTTTTGCCAAACCGCCTAAAGCTCAGTAAATTCAGCAAAGTTCAGGGTTTTGGGGGTTAGAGGCATGCTCCACTTCCAAGCGGTAGAAGACGGCGGCAAACACCAGCAGGATCCCCCCCATGACCCCGGCAAAGCTGCGGGCCAAGCGACGGCGGCTGTGCTGAAACAATTCCGCCTCTTTTGTCGCGGCCTTCTGGCTCAGGTGCTGCTGAAAAGTTGGCCTCAGAGAAACCCAGTCCCAGCCCAGCCGCGGGAGAGAATGCTTTGGCCCGGCTCTTTTGGCCTCCATGCCACCTCTAGGGAACTGCTTCTATGGGTCTGCTTCCGGGGAGGGGATGCGCAGCCGGTACCCCTGGCCGTACACCGACTCCAGCCAATCCTGGGCCTCCACCTCCTTTAACCGTAACCGCAACCGCCGCACCAGCGCCGCCACGGCATTGCTTTCCGGCTCACAGCCCCACTCCCACACCGCCTGCTCGATCTGGCCCCCACTGAGCACCTGGTGGGGGTGGCGCATCAGGTACTCCATCAACTGAAACTCTTTGCCCGAAAGCTGCACTTGCCGCCCCTGCCGCTCCAGGGTGAGGCTGGCCAGGTGCAACTGCAGGGATCCGAGGCTGAGGCTGTCGCCTTGCCATTGGGGGGAACGGCGCCCCAACGCCCGCACCCGCGCCAGCAGCTCTATCAGATCCACCGGCTTGACCAGGTAGTCGTCTGCCCCCGCATCCAACCCCTGTACGATGTCCGACGTGGCATCCTTGGCGGTTAACATCAGCACCGGTGCGCATCCCCCCGAGCGGCGGTACTGCTGACAGAGTTGGATCCCGCTGATCCCCGGCAGCATCCAATCCAAGATGAGGAGATCATAGGCTTTCTCCTCCATCAGCCAGGCAGCCGTCTCCCCTTCGCTGGCGCAGTCCACCACATGGCCGCACTTGGCCAGAGCAGCCTGCAAAGGCTCCAACTGCTCCAGGTCGTCTTCCACCAACAAAATTCGCATGTCCCGCTTGCTACCCACCGATCCCACTCTGCCAGGCTAGGATGGCGGAGAAAAGCCATCTCCCGGATCCCTCAAACCATGGCCAACCCGTTCAAGCTTCTTCAGTCACGTGAGCCCAGCCTGGGGGCCGACTTCTGGCTGGCCTTGCCCCTGGCCGGGATCCTGTTTGGGGTGGGCGGAGAATGGGTGACCGGCCAAGTGCTGAGCCGTCCCCGCCCGCAGGTCCAGCCTTTGGCCATTCGCAGCCAGCAGGAGGCCATTCTAACTCTGGATATTCTCTCCATCCAAGCGGAGATCCGCCGCCGCCGCGGCTACACCAAGGTGGAGGTGACGACCACCAATCCCCATTTGCGCAAGCTGGAATTTGAATTTCCGGAGCTGGATCCGGATCGGGTGGCCGCCCAGATTGCCCAAGAGCTGGGCCTCACCCCCGACCAGGTGCAGCGCCTCACCTGCTACAGCTTGGACTAGAAAGATATTTCAAGATATTTCAAACAGGAAGGCTATCTCCCGCGTTCCCTTGGGTCAGCCCTCCGAAAAAATCCGGGCCAACTGCTCGCAGGCCGCTCTAATCTTCTCCAGGGTGCCGGGGTTGACCAAGCCGTAGTAGTCAAATCCATAGACCCTCTGGGTTTGAACAGCTTGCAGTTGATTCCAAAAGGGGCGGGAACGGAAAAAGGCCAAGGGATCCGCCGCCTCCGGGTTGACCACCAACAAAACCTCGGGGTTGGCTTCCAGGATGCGCTCTGCCGCAAGGGTGACATAGCCGCGAAATTGCCCTTGGCTTTGCAGGGCAGCCGTCAGGTTATCGGCGCCAAAGCGCTCCAGCAGATCCCCGGCCCAGCTTTGCCGGTTCGGAGAGAGAATCGGCTGGGTGCCCACCAAGAGCAAGGTTTTGGGTCGAACGCGGGGCAGTTCCTGGGGCAAAAGCGATCCGTACTCCCGCAGCAAGGGATCCGGATCCGCCCCCAAGGCAGCAGCCAGAGTGGCGATGGTTGCTTCCAGGGCAGCCCAACTGTCCACCTGCGTGAGATAGGTGGGGATCCCCAATGCCTGCAATCGTTCTGCCAAAGCCGTGTGAAAGCCACTGGCCCCCACCACCCAGTCCGGTTGCAGGGCCACGATTTGCTCCAGGTTAGGTTGGTTGCCCAGCCCCAGCCGAGTTATGCCCTGAAAGCGGGGATCCGCCTCCAACAAGCGCCCGGACGGGATCCCCACCAGCTTGTCCGGAGCCAGGCGATAGAGAATATCGGCTGTCAAGGTGGTGAGGCTGGCCACTCGCCGAACCGGAGCTGGCGGGATCTGGCTTTGGGCGCGGGCCAAGCGACCCATTCCCCAAACCCCCAGGCTGGCCAGGCCCAAGACAAGGAGTTGACGGCGAGAAAGACAAGACGGCATGGACGATCTCCAAAACAGTTCCAAAACAGTCAATTGAGGGTGAACTGAATCGGCACCGTTACCCACGACTCAATCGGGGTGTTGTTCCTCAAGGCGGGGCTAAATTGCCAGCGTTGCACCGCCTCTTGTGCGGCCCTGTCCAGGGCCGGGAAGCCGCTGGAAGAGACAATTTCCACCTGCTGCACCTGCCCTTGGGCATCCACCTTGACCCGCAACAGCACTTGCCCCTGCTGGTTGAGGCGGCGGGCTTGGGGAGGGTACTGCGGCGGCGGGTTGCGCCCCGGGATGGGGCGGGCCAGGATGTCCGGCCTGGCAGCCACTGCTGCGGGCGAGGAGGTGGGGGAGGATGCCTCCCCGGCCCCTTCTGCCGCTGTCGGCGCAGAACCCTGCGCTTGGGATCCACCGAGGCCACCCGTCCCAGGAGCGCTGGATCCAGATCCCTCGCTCCCGCCGGGGGAAGCAGTGCCCCCGCCACCCGAACGGATCCCTTGGATGAGGGGGGTGAAGCGGGGAATGGGAGCGCTCGTAGCAGCCACGGGGGGCGGCCTGTCGGCCACAGGTGCAGCCGTGGGGGTAGCCACCGGAGTTGGAGGGGGCTGCTGTGGTGAGGGGGTGACCGTCGGTGTTGGGGAGGGCGGAGGAGGGGTTGGTGCGGCCATCGGCGTGGGTGGAGGGGTCGGCTCCGGCTTTGCTGTGGGAACAGGCGTAGGGGTGGGGGGCGGCGTTTGCAAAGCCAGCTCAGACTTGGGAACGGCCGTGGTCTCTACTCTCTCCTGAGGCGCAGGAGCCGGTGGGGGTGGGTTATCCGCGGGAGGTGATTCCGGGGCCGGGTCGCTCGGCTCCCCTGCCGGCTTGGGCAAGGCCGAATCTGCCTCTGCCGCAAGCTGCGGCGGCAGCGGATCCTCCAGCCACAGCGTGACCGGGATCCGCACTTCGGGCTCCAGCAGAGGTCGAAATCCCCACCCAACCCATCCCAGCAGCCCCAGCAGATGCAGAAGCAGCGAGAGCAAAGTCTCCCAGCGCAGCGGGCGGGGCTCCCGACTTTGCCCAGGCAACTCAGGGAGATCCTCCAGCGAGGCGCAGGCAACTGAGAGGGCAAGGGAGCAATAGCCCGCCAGCAGCGCCTCCCTAAGTAGCTTCTCCCCCCAGCCGATCCAACGCAGTCCTCCAGATCTTTGGCGCCGCCCCATTGCCCACAGCCCCAGCTCCAGCCAGGCCAGACCCACCCCGTAGGCCATGCCTGCCTGCTGCCAATACCCCATCTGCAGGCGCCACAAAAGCCGAGGGTGGGATCCCCTCCCCGAAGAAGCGGATCCCCGGTTGGTGTGAGTGGGGGGTTCGGCGAGCATGGCTCGGGGCTATCTCGATGGGCACGGCTGGCGGGGAGTCCTAGAAGCGGCTGGAGAAGCTGAGGGCCACATGGCGCCCCGGCTGGGCCCGCCGCTCCACCTCAGGGCCGACAAAGAGGGTGCGGGTCTCGGAGTAGAGAAAATACTTCTCGTCGAAGAGGTTGAACACCCCGAAATTGAGCTGCCAGTTGTCGTCCAGGTTGTAGTAGCCCAGCAGATCCACCACCGTATAGCCGCTGGGCACAAAGGGAATCTGCGGGGGAGCGTTGGGGTTAGTTTGCACCACCTCCCGCTGCGGATCCCGCGGATCCGCCACCAGCGTGGCCACCAGCCTCGCCCCCCACACCTGGCTGGGATCGTCGTAGTGCAGCCCCAGCACCGCCGTCAGCGGCTCAATCGAAAGCAGGGGCTTGTTTTCTGTAAGATTGTCCCCCACCGCCCAGGCAAAGCTGCCGTTTAGGCTCCAGCCGGTTAGGTCGGGGCTGAAGAAATATTGCCCTGTCGCTTCCACGCCGTAGATGCGGGCGCGGCTGACGTTTTGGCTCTGGAAGAGGATGACCGGCGGGGGCGGCGGGCTGCCGGGGGGGCCGGGGGGCGAGGGCTCAGATCCCACCCGCCGGAACGCCTCGATAAAGTCGTTGTAGGTGTTGTAGTAGGCGGCCAAACTGAAGCTGGCCTGCAGGTAGATCCCTCGCAAACCCACTTCAAAACCCTGGCTGGTTTCCGGGCGCAAGTCGGGGTTGGAGAGGGTGCGATAGCGAAAGAAGGGGCTGACCAAGTTGGTGAAGCCGCTGTTGATCTCGTTGTATTGGGGGGCCCGAAAGCCGGTGTTGTACTGGGCCGTAAAGGTAAGGTTGGGGTTTATCCTCCACACCAGGCCCAGCTTGGGGGAAACGGCATCGGCAAAGAGGCTGGCCGCTTCTGACCCACTTTTGAGGAAAGCTTCATCGGGACTGGGGGTGAGGTTGTAGGTGTCGTAGCGGATGCCGGGGATCAACGTCAAGTTGCCGCCGCCGAAATCGATCTCATCCTGCACATACAGCCCAAAACGGACGGTGTCCGAGTCGGGAAAATCTTTGGTGGGAAAGGTGTCTGGGGGAATGTTTTGGGTTACCGCTCCGGTTTGCAGGTTGGTCTGAAAACGGTTGCGGGGTCGTTCGTTGCGGGTGGTGGAAATCTCCATGCCATACACCAGGCGGTGGGAGAGATCCCCGGTTTGGAAGCGGCTTTGGGCCTGCAGGCTGGCTCCTAAAATGTTGCTGACCAGCTCGTTGAAGGTATCTCGCCGCACAGGTACGGGTCGGCCCTGCACGGTGATGGTGCGCTCTTCCACGCTGGGCTCGCGGGTGCGGGCGGGCTGGTAGTAAATCTGGGCGGTGGCCAACTCAAAAGCGGGATTCTCAGGGTTGGCGTAGCGATACTCCAAACTGAGGCGGCTGCGCTCGGTGTCGATGGTTTCCCTAAATAAGCTGATGCCGGGATCCAGGTTGCGCCGCGAGAACGTGGTGGTGGTGCGGCTGTTGAAGTACTCGCCGGTCAGGGTGAGGCTTTCCAAGGGGCTGAAGCGGTAAACCAGCTTGGCCAAAACGTTGTCCCCATCCACCGTTTGTCGATCTTTAAAGCTGGGATCCGCTTTGATATCCGGCTCCCTGGCGTCGCGGCGGGTGTAGATGAGCAGGGCTTCCAAGTTCCCCTGCCGGCCCGCCAAGCTGAGGGTGTTGACAAAGCCTTGGTTTTTGCTGTCGTACTGGCTGGAGAGGCCCACATGGCTGTCCCGTTCCCCCAGCAGATCCGCCGGGTCTAGAGTAGTGTAGGTTACCACGCCCCCCAAGGCATCGCTGCCGTAGAGGGTGGAAGCGGGGCCGCGGATGATCTCCACCGTCTTCAGGGTCTCCAGCTCAAAGGTGTCCCGCCCGATGTTGAAGGGGCCGAAGGAAAACCGCTCCGGCTGCCGGATCCCGTCCACCTGGATCAGCACCCGGTTGGCGTCGAGGCCGCGGATGTTGAAGTCCTGCAGGCCATAGCGGACATTTCGCCGCACGCTCACCCCCGGCTCGTAGCGCACCAGATCCTGGATGTTCTGGATAAGCTCCTGCCGCAGCCGCTCCCGGTCGATGACGGTGATGGTGGCCGGGGAGTCGGCCAGGGTGCGCTCGGTGCGGGTGCCGGTGACCGTAACCTGCTGCAGGTTGAAGACGGGGGTGCCCTGCCGCAGCACTTGCAGATCCGCTTGCAGCCGCTCCACCTCCGCCTGATCCCCCCGCCGGCGGGCAGCTTCGATCTGGGCTTCTAGCTCGCGAATCTGCTCCTGGATGGTGGTGGCTCCCCGAGGGGTGGCCTGGGCCAGCAAAGGAGTCTCAGGGATCCGAGCCGCGGGTTGCGCCTGGGCCAGGGATCCCCAACTCAGCCCCAGGCCCAGCCCCAAGCTCACCGCCTTCCAGCCCCAACCGGTTACTCGCATAACGTTTCACTCTCCCAAAAACCCACAAAAAACCAAGTCAAACCTTCGCCTCAACACCCTTTCCTCCCAGCCAGAGGGGCCTTGCTGGGTCTGCGCTGCGCAGGGGGCAAAGCTGCGGCCCCACCGGCGTTGGCATCCACTCCACCTCCAGGCCAAACACCTCCTGCACCCTGCTGGGGGTCAAGACCGCCTGCGGGGATCCCAGGGCCTGCAACTGGCCGGATCCCAGCAGGGCCACCCGCCGGCTGTAGCGAATGGCCAGGTTCAGGTCGTGCAGCACGGTAATCACCGTCAGCCCTTGCTCCTGCTGCAGCCGTCGCAACAGCTCCAGCAGCTCCAGTTGGTGGCGCAGATCCAAAAACGTGGTGGGCTCGTCCAACAGCAGCACCTGCGGCTCCTGCACCAGGGCCAGCGCCAGGAAAGCCCGCTGCCGCTCGCCGCCGGAGAGCGTCTCCACCCGCCTCAGGGCCAGGGATCCCAGTCCCGTCTGCGCCAGCGCCCATTCCACCCGCTGCCGATCTGCCCGCGGCAACTGCCACACCCACCAGGGCTGGTGAGGAGAACGCCCCAAGCTCACCAATTGCCACACCGTCAGCCCTGCCGGGATCCGCGGCTGCTGGGGCAAAAGGGCCAACTGCCGGGCCACCTGTTGCGGGCTGAGCTGGGTGTGCAGATCCCAACCGTTCAGGTACACACGCCCCGCCTGCGGGATCAACACTCGGCTCAGCAGCCGCAGCAACGTCGATTTGCCGGAGCCATTGGGGCCGACAATGCTCAGCCATTCCCCCGCCTGCAGGCTGAAGCTCACCTGATGGATCACCTGCCGCGAGCCATAGCCCCCGCTCAGCCCCTCGGCCTGCAAAATTGGCCGGCCCTCCCTCATCGCTCTGCCCCCTGCTGCCGCAGCAGCCAGCCGAAAAACGGCGCCCCCATCAACGCCGTGACGATCCCCACCGGCAGCTCCACAGCCCCCAGCCGGGTGAGGAGATCGGCGCCGCTCAACAGAGCTGCCCCCCCGAGGGCCGAAAGGGGCAACAGCCAGCGGTGATCCGATCCCACCCCCTGGCGCACCATGTGGGGCACCACCAACCCCACAAAGCCGATCAACCCCCCCACGCTGACGGCTGCCGCCGCCAACAAAGCTGCCACCAGGCCGATGGCCACCCGCGTCCGCGCCAACGGGATCCCCAAGCTCACCGCCATCTCTTCTCCCAGGCCCAGCAGGTTCAAAGCCCGCGCCTGCGCCCAGCCCAGCCCCAGCCCGACCAGGATGTACACCCCGGCCACCCGCACCTCCGGCCAGCCCCGCCCGCTCAGGCTGCCGATCAACCACGTCAGGGCCACCTGCACCCGCTCATCGGCCATCAACAATAAGGTGGAGCTAATGGCCCCAAAGAGCGCGCTGACGGCCACCCCCGCCAAGATCAGCCGCTCCACCGCCAGCCCGGAGCGGGTGCGCGCCAGGCCATACACCAACACCGTGGTCAGCACCCCGCCCACCCAAGCCGCCAAGGGCACCCAAGCCGTCCACTCCCCCCAGGTGAGCAGCCCCACCGCCGCCAGGCCCGCCCCCGCCGAGATGCCCAGCAGGTAGGGATCCGCCAGCCCATTGCCCAACATCCCCTGCAGCAGGGCCCCCGCCATCCCCAAGGCCGCCCCCAGCAACTGGGCCAAAAGTGCCCGCGGCAGCCGCAACTGCCAGACAATGGTCTGCCGGACTGGATCCCCTTGCCCCCACAGGGCCTGCCACAGCTCCGCAAAAGTCATGGGAACGGATCCCAAGGCAATCGAGATCCAAAGCAGCAAGAGGATGACACTCAGTAGCAAAACCGCCAAGCCGACCGGGGAGAGGATCCGCCTGGCCTGCCCCCAGCGTGTCTCCGAGTCAACTCCTGATGACAGACGCCCTTGATTGGCCAGCATCGCAAACCTCAGGACTTTTGAGAGGGGGAGATCCGCAAGACAGCTCCGACCGGCTCGCCAGAGCAGCGAGCCCAACCCCGCCAAGCTTTCCAGCTTGTTGAGACTTAGATTCAATAAAGACGTAGCTGCCAGAATAACAGGCTTTCTGGGTTATTGCAAGTCAGTTCTAATAAGCTTCTGCCCGCGTCCCCCCCTTGAGTGCCAACCCTTTGGCGTGAGATCGGGCAACACCCAACCTACTCAGGCCTAACCTGCCAGGGATCCGACTGCCCCGGGTAGGGTCATTCCCAGCAGCCGTGGAATGGGAAGTCCTTGACATACTCCCCTACCTAAAGGCAGGGGATTCTTGTTCTTGGTTCTACGGGCGCACTTACCGTATCGGGTTGCCCCTCTACAGCAGCGGTGCATCTCTCCCCAAGCGTTCCCGACCCCCAGGCCCCCCTACATCCCCCCGTATACGGGGGGACACAGGGGGGCGGGGGGCAGCGGTTCCCTTATGCCCTAAGGTACCGTTTTGCCATTTCAACCCTAAGACGCTTAACTTAAAGATGCTGAGCCCCAAAAGGCTTAGCCCCTTCTTCAGGATATTCAGAGCTGCATTCTGATCCCTATCCAGCACAAGCAGACACTTGGGGCAAATATGAGTTCGCGTAGACAGAGTCTTAACCACTCTATGCCCACAACCACTACAATCCTGCGTGGTGTATTGAGGCGGCACTGCTACGATTGCCTTGCCCCACACCTTGCCGTAGTAGTCTAGCCAGTGAGTGAATAGCGACCAGCTAGCATCTTGGATCGATTTGGCAAGATGACGATTTTTGACCAAGTTCTTCACCGGCAAGTCCTCATACACCACGATGTCGTTAGACATCACTACGCACCGGGCTAGCTTAATCGCCCAGTCTCTACGCTGGCGCTGGACTTTGAGGTCAATCCTACCTACTCGGTTCTTCTGTTTGTGGTAGTTGTTTGATTGCGGTTTTCTCCCTTTTGCGAACATCCTGCTCAACTTGCGTTGATGCCTTTTTAGCCGCTTCTCGCTGCGGCGCAAAAACTTCGGGCAATTCACGGTATTGCCGTTCTGGTCGGTGTAGAAATGCTTGAGCCCAAGATCAATACCGATAACATTGCCTGTGTATTGTCCTTGCTCCTTGCGGTCTACATCCAGACAGAACTGGGCATAGTACCCATCTGCTCTTCGGATCACCCGCACACGGTTGATTTTGGAGCTCAGGATATCCTGTCTTGCTTCTCCATTGCAGTACAGCGCAAAGGTCCCTGCTCCAAACCCGTCCGTGAAGGTGATAGACAGGCCATCATCAGATAACTTCCAGCCCGATTGCTTGTATTCCACAGACCGGCAATGCTTCTTGAACTGGGGATAGCCTTTCTTCTTTTCGCCCTGCTTGCACCGTCTGTAGAAGTTGGAAATCGATAGCCATGCTCGCTCCGCACTCGCCTGCCGAGCAGCAGAGTTGAGCTTATTCGCAAATGGGAACTCCTTCGCCAAGTCTTTGCAGAAAGCATACAGATGCTTCTTCCCTACCCCCCGATTGTCCATCCAATGGCGCAGGCATTTGTTGCGCACAAACTGTGCGGTGCGGATGGCTTCGTCCAAAGCTTGATACTGCTTTGGCGTCCCGTTGAGGAGTTTGGCTTCCCTGACTAACATGAATCTATTTTATTCTGGGTCTTATCAGATAAAACAATCTGCGCCTTATATCCCTGACCTAAAGGGCGGGGCTTTATGGCGCCGCTTGGTAATCTCCTCTCTTCCGGAGGGAGAGGGGGGAAGATCTCAAATCAAATAGAATGGCCCAAGCCGGTTAGCTTGGGTTGGATGGACCCTGAATTTGGCCCCCTCTTGCAAGCATTGGTGCCATGGCTTCTTCTGCTGAGACCACTTGGGATGCCCTGCAGGTGGATCCCGCCCTGCTCACCCCCATGATGCAGCACTACGTGGAGCTGAAGCGGCAATACCCGCACGCCATTCTGCTCTACCGCCTGGGGGATTTCTACGAGATGTTTTTCCAGGACGCGCAACTGGTGTCGCGGGAGCTGGAGCTGGTGCTCACCGGGCGAGAGGCAGGGGCCATTGGCCGGGTGCCCATGTGCGGGATCCCTTACCACGCCTTCGACCGCTATGCCGCCCAGTTGGTGGCCAAAGGCTACGCCCTGGCCGTCTGCGACCAGATGGAGCCGGCGGATCAAGCCAAAGGCCTGGTGCGGCGGGAAGTGACGCGGGTGATCACACCCGGCACCGTCATCGAAGAGGAGCTGCTGCAGGCGCGGCAAAATAACTACCTGGCGGCCATTGTCCGCCTGAGAGGCTCCAAGCAAACGGTCTGGGGCCTGGCCTATGCCGACATTTCCACCGGCGAGTTCTGGGTCTGCCAGGGCGAGGGGCAAGAGCAGCTAGAACAGGAGCTGGCGCGGCTGCAGCCGGCGGAGATCCTGCTGCCCACCGAAGAGGGGCTGGGCCTGGGCCTGATGCGGCCCGGGGATCCCCAAGCCCCCCTGGGCCTGCCCGGCCAGTACACCTATACCCTGCGGCCAGCCGAACCCTTTGAGCTGGCCACGGCGCGGGAAAACCTGCTGCAGACCTACGGCCTGCGCTCCTTGGAGGGCTTGGGCTGCGAGGGGCTGCCCCTGGCCATTCGGGCGGCGGGAGGATTGCTCCACTACCTGGAAGAAACTCAAAAAAACCTGGTGCAGCCTTCCCCTCAGGGGGGCCATCCGCTCCTGCGCCCGCCTCGCACCTACCAGCTCACCGACTACCTGATATTGGACACCCAAACCCGTCGCAACCTGGAGCTGACCCAGACCATCCGCGAGGGGGCCTTTGTCGGATCCCTGCTCTGGGTGCTGGATCGCAGCCGCACCGCCATGGGGGGACGCACCCTACGCCGCTGGCTGTTGCAGCCTTTGCGAGATCCAGAGCAAATCCGCCTCCGCCAAGACACCATCCAGGAGCTCTTGGAAAGCCCCTCCCTGCGCACCCGCCTGGGATCCCTGCTGGACTCTCTCTACGACCTGGAGCGGCTGGCCAACCGCGTCGCCTCCGGCACCGCCAACCCGCGCGAGCTGGTGGCCCTGGGATCCTCTTTGGGCAAACTGCCCCAGTTGGCCGAGCTGGTGGCCGAAGCCCAAACCCCCCTCCTGCAGAGCCTACAACAGGTGGATCCCGCTCTGGTTGACCTGGGCCACCGCATCGAGCACACCCTCCTGCCCTCGCCGCCCCCTGTGCTCACCGAAGGGGGGTTGATCCGGCCTGGGGTAGATGCCGAGCTGGACAGGCTGCGGCAGCAGGTGGAGCAAGACCGCCACTGGATTGCCCAGTTGGAGAAAACCGAGCGCGAGCGCACCGGCATCCCCACCCTCAAAGTGGGCTTCAACAAGGCCTTTGGCTATTACCTCAGCATCAGCCGCGCCAAGGCCCAGCAGGTGCCCAAGGAGTACATCCGCAAGCAGACGCTAACCAACGAAGAGCGCTTCATCACCCCTGAGCTCAAAGAAAAAGAGGCCCGCATCCTCACCGCCCAAACCGAGATCAACCAGCGGGAGTACGAGCTGTTTGTACAACTGCGCCAGGAGGCGGGATCCCAAGCTGCCGCCATCCGCCAGGTGGCCCAGACCCTGGCTGCTGTCGATGCTCTCTTTGGCCTGGCCGAGGTGGCCGTGCAGCAGGGCTACACCCGTCCCGTGATCACCGCCGATCGCCGCCTGATCATCGAAGAGGGGCGCCACCCCGTGGTGGAGAAATCGTTGCCCCAGGGCCTATTTGTCCCCAACTCGGTGCGCCTGGGATCCCCCCACGGCCCGGATCTCATCGTCCTCACCGGCCCCAACATGTCCGGCAAGTCCACCTACTTGCGGCAGATTGGGCTGATCCAGATCCTGGCCCAGATGGGCAGCTTTGTCCCGGCGCGGCGGGCGGAGCTGGGCCTGTGCGACCGCGTGTTTACCCGCATCGGCGCCGTCGATGACCTGGCCACGGGACAGTCCACCTTCATGGTGGAGATGAACGAGACGGCCAACATCCTCAACCACGCCGGCGAGCGCTCCCTGGTGCTTCTGGACGAGATTGGCCGCGGCACCGCCACCTTCGACGGCCTTTCTATCGCCTGGGCCGTAGCCGAGTACCTGGCCACCCAGGTGCGCGCCCGCACGATCTTTGCCACCCACTACCACGAGCTCAACCAACTGGAAACCCTGCTGCCCAACGTGGCCAACTTCCAGGTGGTGGTCAAAGAGCTCCGGGATCGCATCATCTTTTTGCACCAGGTGCAACCTGGCGGAGCCGACCGCTCCTACGGCATCGAGGTGGGGCGCATGGCCGGCCTGCCCCAGCCGGTGATCGAGCGGGCCAAACAGGTGCTGGCCCTGGTGGAACAACACAGCCGCATCGGCCTCGGCCTGCGCAGCCAGGGGAAAAGCCGCCCTTCTTCAAACAACCCCAAGAAACGGTTCAAGCAAGAATCCAATTCCCGCGGGATACCCGACTGCGATGCCAAGGCTGGGGATCAACTATCCCTGATCCCGACCTCCCTCTACCCCGAGGAGCTCTAGGTCTATCCTCGCTCCGGATCCCGTTCTTCCAGCCCCAAGGTGGCGGCCAGCACCTCCAGCTCCTCCCGCTGCCCCTCCACCCAGAGGTGGGATCCGGGGGGCGGAGCGGCCTCTTGCAGCTTCAGGCGGATCTGCTGCGGGCGGTGGCTGCGCCGCCAGTAGTACCAGCCCGCCCAAGGAGAGGCCAGCAGCAGCGTCCAAGGCCAGGCTCCCCAAGCCGGCTGCAGCATCTGCAGCACCAGGGCCAAACAGGCCAGCCCTGCCCCCGCCAGCCCCGTCAAAAAAACAGCCAACCCCACACTGGCCCGCGCCTGACCCACAAAGGTGGCGATCCCCTCCGGGTCAGCAGATTGCAAGCGATAGGCGCGCCCCTCCAGGTGCTTTCGGAGAAGGGATCCCATTTCTTCCAGGTTGCGACTGCTAAAATAGAGACGAGCTTCGACGCGGTCTTTGCCAGAGGCTCGCAGAAAAAAGAACAGGCCGATGGCCAGCAAGACCGTAAGCAGTAGCGTTGAAATTGTCTCCCCTTGCAAGGAAGAAGAGGCGGCTACTGCCGCACGTGCCTCGGATAGAGAGCCAAAGTTGATGGGCAGCGCAACTGCGATCGGGGCTTTCTCTCCTGACCAGAAAGAAGGAGACTTGGCAAGAAAGCAGTTCATGGAATGCTAGTTTACACGCCTGCTGACCAGTTTAGACTTCTCAGAGGAGCTGGCCGCCCCCTCCTCCAAAGAAAAACCGAGTTGCCACCTCTATCGCTTTGTAGCTCGCATGGGCAAAAAACCCCTCGGAGGGCAGTGCGCTTTTCAGCAACCTCAGTGGCAGTTCAAGAGGAGGGGAGGCTACGCCGGATCTCGTGCCTCTCGGCTGGGAAGTGCAACTATAATAATAATTAAGTTATGATAAGAGGCTTCTGCTTTACTGACTCTTGTCTCTCTCCCTTTCCAGGGTAGCCTCCTTTAAGAGGGCAGAGCTCTGCAGCGAGGGTTGAGGAGGAGGGTGCCTGCCCCACTCGAGCGATGACGGCGCAAAGCAACCGCTCCAGGGAGACACCAGCCTTAGAGATTTCCTCCCAGTCCTGCCCTTTTGGTTTGCCTGCCTCTGTCGCTGTTTCAGCAATACCTTACATGTCTAACTACGAACCTGAGCTCAACGACATTTTGTTGGATGGCGATCTCCTCGATCCCGCTGAGGAAGCAGAGGTAGATCTGGCCGAGAGCGAGTTTGCAGAAGAGGAGCCAGCTCGCCGCTCCACCGATCTGGTGCGCCTTTATTTGCAGGAGATCGGTCGTGTTCCCCTCCTGGGTCGCGATGAGGAGGTGGCTCTGGCCCAAAGAGTCCAAGACTACATGAAGCTTTTGGATGTGCGCCTGCGCCTGCAGAAAGAGTTGGGACGGGAGCCAACTCTGGCCGAGTGGGCAGCTAGGGCCAACCAGTACCCCGAATGGGCCAACCTCACCCCCGAGAAGCTACAGCAGATCCAGCGAATTGGCAAGCGCGCCAAAGAGCACATGATCAAAGCTAACCTGCGCCTGGTGGTGTCGGTGGCGAAAAAATATCAAAATCGCGGCCTGGAGCTGCTGGACTTGATCCAAGAGGGCACGCTGGGCCTGGAGCGAGCGGTGGAGAAGTTCGATCCCAAGAAGGGCTATCGCTTCAGCACCTACGCCTACTGGTGGATCCGGCAGGGCATCACCCGCGCCATCGCCACCCAGAGCCGCACTATCCGCTTGCCCGTTCACATCACCGAGAAGCTGAACAAGATCAAAAAAGCCCAGCGCAAGCTTTCCCAGGAGAAAGGCCGTACCCCCACCATTGAGGATATTGCTTCCGAGCTGGAGATGACGGTGCCCCAGGTCAGGGAGCTGCTGGTGCGGGTGCCGCGCTCGGTTTCTCTGGAAACCAAGGTGGGCAAAGACAAGGACACTGAGCTGGGGGATCTGCTGGAAACCGACGACATCTCCCCCGAAGAGACGATGATGCGGGAGGCCCTGCATCGCGATCTACAGCAGTTGCTGGCAGATCTCACCAGCCGCGAGCGGGATGTGATCCGCATGCGCTTTGGGTTGGGGGATGGGCGCACCTACTCGCTGGCGGAAATTGGCCGCGCCTTGGATCTGTCGCGGGAGCGGGTACGGCAAATCGAGGCCAAAGCCCTGCAAAAGCTGCGGCAGCCGAAGCGGCGCAACCGAGTGCGAGACTACCTCGAAGCCATCAGCTAGTCGGGCCTGCCTAGGATCTGGATGGAGATCGCTGGCTGGCAATCTTGCTCAGGCGCGTCTGGATCTGGGCTGCCAGCCAGTTCACTTCCGGGATCCGCAGATACAGGGCCCCTGCCGCAAACAAGCTGAGACCGATGCCGGCGGCCAGACCGGCCCAGAGGGCGGCGGTGATTAGAGAAGAGCCGAGAATCTCGTGGGAGCGCAGTTGCGTCCACAGCCAATGGCTGAGGCCCCCGGCCAAGGCGGTGATCCCCAGCAACGGCAGCAGGGCCTGCCCCATCTCCTGCCAGGGGATCTCCGGCAAGCGCTGGTGGAGGCGGATCCCCAGCCCAATCAGAGCCATCAGGTTAACGCCTGCCGTGGCCAAGGCAATGCCCGGTGCTCCAAAGGTTGGCAAAAACAGGAAGTCCAGCAGGGCGTTGAGGCCGATGGCCAGGCCGCTGATGTGCAGGGGCGTAGCCCCATCCTCCAGGGCGTAGAAGATACGCACCAGCACATCCCGCAGCAGGTAACAGGTCATCCCCAGCCCATAAGCCATCAGCAGGGCCGCCACCTCCTGGGTCACCTCCGGCGTAAAGCGACCGCGCTGGTAGGCTACTTGAACGATAGGTTCGGCCAGGGCCACCAGCACCATCGCCAGGGGCAGGGTGAGGATGGCCGTCACCATCAGCCCTTGGCGGATACGCTGGCGCAGCTCCGGCCAGCGGGATCCATCCCCCGCCAGCTGGGCGTAGAGAGGCATCAGGGGCACCAGCACCATGTTGGAGAGGATCCCCAGGGGGGTTTGCACCAAAAGCTGGGCATAGCCCAAGTTGCCGATGGTGCGATCCCCGGGCACGAAGGAGGCAAAAAAGAGATCCACATAGACATTGATGTGGATCATGCCGGAGGAGATCACCGCCGGCAACAGCAGCAGGCCCACCGCCCGCACCGGCGGGGATCCCCACTCAAAGCGCAGCCGCAGCCGCCCCAGCCCCAGCCGCTGCTGCAGCGGCACCTGCGCCAACCACTGGGCGATGGCCCCGATGAGCACCCCCCAGGCCAGCAACGTCGGGATCCCCGTCCATCCCAACGCGAGCAGGATCCCAATGACTGACAAGCTGGAGATCAACGGGCTAAGGGCGGGCAAGAGGTAGTGCTCGGCCGCATTCAGCGCCCCAAAGCCAATGCCAATCCAGCCCGAGAGCAAGGCCAGCGGCGCCATGATCCGCAACTGCTCGGCGGCAAGAGCATGCACTTCGGGGCTGGCCCCTGGTGCGCTCAGGCGCACCACCCAGTCGGCTCCCCACCAGAGGCCCAACGTCACCGCTAAGAGCAGGCAGCCCACCAAGGTAGAAATGGACTCTAGCCAACGGGCCGGATCCTCTCTTCCCGGCTGCTGCTTTTTGAGCACGCTGACGATGGCGCTGTGAAAGGGGCCGTTGATCCCGCCCAGCAAGATCAACAAAAAGCCAGGCAGGACATAGGCTATGCTAAAGGCGCTGTACTCTGTCCCCGAGCCGTAGACTGCCGCGATTAGGGCCTGACGGATAAACCCCATGCCCTTGCTGAGCAGCGTGGCCCCTGCCACCAGCCCTGCTACCGAGAGCAAGGAACGGGGTGGAGAAGACGCGGCGGATGGGATTCGCGGGGCAGACTCTTTCATACCCCTAGCTCCCCACCGCCGCCTTGGCAATGGGCAACTGTCGGGATGCCCTAATCTTCCCAGGATTCACCCACAGGCTCACAGCCGCTACCCCCCTCGCTTCGGCATAGGGCAGCACCATTATCCCGGATTCTCCCGACCTCTGGAGGGAGGGCAAGGCAGAGCTCAGGCCAGCAGTTGTCGCTCCTGCTCCAGTTGCCGCAACAGATGCTCGTCGCCGCGGGCCTGGGCAGCGCGAATGCGCTCTTGTAGTCGCCGCAGCAGGTTTTGCCGATGGGTTTCTTCGACCAAGGTTATAAAGTCCTTGCGCGGGGAAATAGCCGCCGGCACCCTGCTCGCTGCCTTCGCCGCCGGATTGAGGACAAGGCCTCGATACCTCAAGGCAGAAAACTGTGGCAGCGACACAACCGCCGATTGGGCTGGCCAGCTCCACGCCAGGCCCCGGTAGCGCGTTGGCACCTCCTGCCGCTGGCAGGTTGCGGGGGCAGAAGGGACAAAGTCGTGGGCAATGCCCCGGTAGGTCAGTTGCATAGGAAGACTCCCCCAAATAGACTGCGGCGATCTTTAAAGAGCTGAGGAAGAAAGCGACGCCCCTGAGCCAGCTTGTTGAGAGCCGTTAGACAACAGCTTCGGCTTCCTCGGCGCAGCTCAGAGGGTAAAACCCAATTTTATTCTGTATCGAAATTAACAAAATAAGCAGTTGGGTGTCAACTTTGGGTCGAGGTCGTCTCCCTATCCAGAGAATTAGAGCAGCTCGTCGATTAGCCGTAGCACCTGGTGCAGGTCGGTGCCGGCCTCTTTTCCCCGTCTGAGGTTCAGCTCCACCAACTGCTTGAGGGCGAGCAGCTTGATATTGGCCTCCACCGCTGCCGCTGCCATGGCTTGGGCCGCCGGCAGATAGCCGCTGGCCCCCAGATCCAGCAGGGCAGCCCGCCGCAGATGGATGTTGGGGTGGCTCAACACCGACAGTAGCGGTTGGACAAAACTGGGATCCCCTGTCAGCCGGTAACAGGCCCGCGCTGCCGCGCATTGGAGGCGAATTGAGGGGTGCTCTAGGTAAGGGCGGATCTGCCCCAGGGCGGCAGCCACCTGCAACTGTCCAAGCGCCTCGATCAAAGCCTCCAAGGCGGCAGGCGCTTCTGTCTGCAGACCCTGCTCCACCCAGCGCAGCCCTTCGAGCAACGCCACTCCCAGCTCTTCGGCTTGCCTGGGATCCCGATCCAGATTATTGGCTAGGGCGATCTCCACCAGCGCCTGGGCTGCTGCTGCCACCACTTGGCCATCGGAGCAGCGTAAAGCCTCTTTCAGAGCCGGGATCCCAGCAGGGGAGGCCACCTTGCCCAGGGCACGGGCGGCGTTGCGCCGCAGCGGATATCCCCCCTGCGTGGTGCGATCTGTCTCATCGGCCAAGGCTTCGATCAGGGCCGGGATCCCTTCGGGGATGCGCATGCGCCCCAGCCACCAAGCCGCGTAGTAACGTTCCCCCGGATCCCCATGGCGCAGCTTGGCGATCTGGCCAGCGGGGGTGAGGTCGGCGGCCGGAGGGAGATCTGAAGGAACAGCCGTGGTCATAGCATCAACAGGCCAGAGCGCCTGCAGAGGCCTCAAGCGCTGCGGACGCTGACGATCTTGGCGCCCGACTTGAGCAGCCGCTGCATCGTCGCCGAGAGCTGATCGGCAGAGACAAAGATCTGCTGGTTGGATTTGCGCACCCGGCTGGAGGTGGCCAGGGCCGAGGGCGGGTTAAGCAGCCGCGTCACCTCAATGCAGAACATGCGATCGGACTGGCCCGTTGGCGGCCCCAAGTGTTTGGTAATGGGGCTGGGGGGCAGCAGCCCCCGCACCCCGATGCGGCGGATGGCCGGGGTAAAGCCGGTGGCGAGGGGTACCATCAAGCGCGGCCTGCGCCCCTGGGAACGGTCGTTGTTGGCGTAGCCCCCGTAGAGGGCAAAAAGGTTGGTGAAGTCGCGGGTGGTATGGGCCTTGCGATATTCAAACCCGCGCGGATAGGGGACGATGTTGTCGCCAAAGGCTTCCAGGTATTCTGGGCTGTCGATGTAGGAATCGATCTCCGCGCTGTGGCCCCCAGCGTGGTAGATGTCCAGGTGTCGGGCAATATCCTTAGGGCTGGTGGGAGCTCGCCCCAGCAGGTGCTTGAAGTTGAGCTCGATGGCGCGGGTCTGGGAGTTAGGGTACAAAAACCGCCTCTTGTAGGCTTCGGACTTGGCGATTAAGCGCACAAACTCCCGCACCGTCAGGCTGCCCCGCCGTAGCAGCGATTCCGCACTGGCCAGCTCCTTCCTGTCTGCGCCAAACAGGTGATCGTTGCCCAGCACCTGGCGATAGATGGCCCGCAGGATCGCATTGAGCTGATCCTGGCTGGCATTAGGGCGCAATTCTAAGGGAGTCGTCTCTGTAATGCCCCGGATCCCCATTCGGCTTGCCGCTGTGATTCCACTCATGTTAATTCCTCATGATGAAACTGGCTGGATTAACTTTGAAAAAAGCTTGAAAAGGCTGCTTGGGTTCACCTCTCAACTCAACAACCCTCAGCAGCACAAATATGGGGTTGAAGCGAGAGCAACAGCGGCGCTTTTCCCTCTGGGGGAGAGATCCTCAGACCCAACCGGCCAAAGGGATCCCTTTCTCGCCACCGTTGCCCTCGACAACCTTTCTTCGCTATCCCCCTCAAGCGCCGGGCTGGCCACCTTTTTGGGGGATCCCAAGCTGCAGAACCTAGCTGAGCGCGTTGATGGCGTAGTCGATGTAGGTGTTGGCTTCGGTGGCCGCTTGCCCCGTCAGGCCATGGTTGGCTTTGATGTAGCGTAGCGCTTCGATAAACCAACTGGGGGAGAGTTCAAAAGCGGCGTTGATCTCGCGGATCCCGGCCAACTGATACTCGTCCAACGGGCCGGTGCCACCGGCTACCAAGCAGTAGGTGATGTAGCGCAGGTAGTGGCGCACGTCGCGGGCGCACTTGTCTTTGCCCGCTTGGGTGTGGCATTGTCCCCCAGGCTGAGTGGTATAGGGGAACTTGGCATAGACGGCCTCGGTGGCGCCGCGCACCAGCTCTTCGGCACGGCTGCTCAGGACACGGGCAGCTTCCATGCTGGCGGCAGCCCGCTGAAAACGGCCGTTGATGGCCTGCAACTCGCTGTTGCTCAGATAGCGCCCCTGGCTATCCGCGGTAGCAATGGCATCGACAATAGGGGTTTGCATGATTCAAAACGCTCCTTTACTTAAGCTCAACGCAAAAATCCAACACTGCAAAAGCGGCTTAACTGCAAAATGACTGCAAAAAAGGTTGTCTTCTCAGGGATCCCAGGCCAACCCGAGTTGAACTCCACGGCGGCCTTCACCCTAGGATCCGACTGTTCCAGGCAAAGCGATGGAGATTCCGGCCCTATCAGACCACGGCAGCAGCGGCGCGATCGAAGTAGGACTCGATTTCGGCGATCAAAGCGCTGCAATCACCCCGGGTGATGCCGTTGGGATCGCTCACCACCGCCACCGCAGCTTTTTTCATTTTTTGAATGCCGTTGGCCACAGAGCTGCCAGGGGTGCCCAGCGCCTGATAGGTTTCCCGCAAGCCGTTCAAGCAGCGCTCGTCCAGCACGCTGGGGTCAGCGGCTGCCACCGCATAGGTGATGTAGCGGAGGATGATATCCATATCCCGCATACAGGCGGCCACGTTGCGGCTGGGATAAGCAGGGCCGCCGGGAGCGTTCAAATTGGGCTCCTCGGCAAACAACTGACGGATGGCATCGGTCACAATTTTAGAAGCGTTGCTGGTGAGGCGGTTCACGGCGTCCAAGCGCTTGTTCCCCTCGGCAATCACCTGCTGCAGAGCCGCAAACTCGTTTTCTCCCAAGAAAGCGCCTTTGGAATCAGCTTGCGCAACAACTTTGCCAAATACATCGTTCATGGCTTTAAATCTCCTAGCGAAAGCAAAAGAGGTTATGAATCGTCACTCCCTGCCGCGGAAGTGGAAGCTCCCGCCAGCCAGGAATGCAGCAATGCCCCGATCCCTGATGCCGACCGGCACCGTTGGCACAGCTCCTTGTCCCAACAGACCTGCCCACGGGATCAAAGCCCGTAGAAACAAGATGGGCAAGCTAATCCTCGACCCACCTCCAGTCAAACGGCCTCGCAGGCGAAGCCGCTTGCCGACACATGTCAACGGATCCCGCTTCTTAAAGAAAGATCCTCCACTGCCGACAACCTGAACTGGACAGATGAGGAAAATCTGGCTCGCCTTGTTTCCAGTCTTTTTCTATCGCGAGGACAGGGAGCGATTGAATCAAAAAATGTAAAGGGACTTTACTTGCCGCAAAAAGTCTTGGATCCTCATCCAGACGGGCAATCCCGCCCTCTTCTCTCCATCCTTCAGGGCCTTAGTTTTTACAGAAAAAAATGTTACTTTACACAGCTTTACGACATGAAGAAAAATATAAACCGTGATTGTGGCTTTCGGCCAAGAGGCAAGCCCGCTTCAGTATCCACGCAAACCTTCTCATAAAGGATACATAATTTAACATTTGTGGAACCTCCTCGGCAGAGCAGAGGTTAGGGGAAAATCTGAGCAGGTTTTCATCGACCGCCTGGGATTTTCGGTATAAGTCCCTACGGTATTTCTGGATGCGTGGTTATGTCGAACTGGTTGGAGTCCACCTCTTCCCCTGAGCTGTTGCAGATGGCACGTTGGCTGGCGGGAGACTTCAGCAACCAAGAGCAAGCCTGGGAGAACCCACCTTTTTTTGCCTCGATCCGGGTGGCCTATCGCCCCTTGCCAACTGCTGTGCTGGGGGGAATCGGCTTTTATGTGGAGCAGGCTTACAGCGGCCATTTGGAGGAGCCCTATCGTCAGGCAGTGGTGGAACTCACTCAAGTGGGGGACGGGATCGTGATCCGCAACTACCGTCCTCTGCAGCCGCAGCGGTGGCGGGGGTGTGCTCGGGGGAGGGCGGAGCAACTCAGCCAACTGAGCGCTGCCGATCTGGCCTACCTGCCGGGGTGTGATGTGCAGGTGAAGAGGCAGGGATCCCTTTTTGTCGGCGTGACGGAGCCGGGTTGCCGCTGTTGCGTGGTGCGCAACGGTCAAACCACCTATTTGCAGACCACCTTGCACCTGAGCGAGAACGAGTTTTGCAGCCACGATCGCGGCATGGATCCGGTTACCCACCGCCAGGTGTGGGGAGCTGTGGCCGGCCCTTTTCGCTTTCGCAAGGTTGTCGATTGGCAGGCGGAGCTGCTGCAGTAGGTGGGAAGAGAATCCCTTGCCAATCTCGGCGCCGTCGGTGAAAGATGATACTTTGGGAGAAAGCAACTGCGGCCCGCTACATGTCCAATAGGGATCCTTGTCTGCCGGCTGCTCGGCAACGCTGACGCGAATGTGCGAATGAACTTTCCCCATGCAAGACGAACGAGACACGCTTCGCCAACAGCTTCTCACCCTCCAAGGTGAGGCGCTTGCCCAGGTGGCGCAGGCCGCCGATCTGGACGCCTTGGAGCAGATCCGCATCGACTATCTGGGCAAGAAGGGGAAGCTCTCCAAGATCTTGGGGGGCATGGGGAAGCTGCCCCCGGAAGAACGGCCTGCCATTGGCGCTTTGGCCAACACCTTCAAAGAGGCCCTGCAATCTAGGCTGGATGAGCGCAAACGGGCCCTGGCCGAAGCTCAGCTCCAGGCTCGCCTGGAGGCGGAGCGGCTGGACGTCACTATGCCGGGGCCGCGCCGGCCTCTAGGGCGGATTCACCCTTTGCAGGCCACCATCGACCGCATGCTCGATATCTTTGTGGGGATGGGCTACACGGTGGTCCACGGCCCGGAGATCGAGACAGAGTACTACAACTTCGAGGCCCTCAACACCCCCGCCGACCACCCGGCGCGGGACATGCAGGATACCCTCTATTTGGAAAAGGGCTATCTGATGCGCACCCAAACCTCTTCGGTGCAGGTGCGTTATATGGAGCAACACCAGCCGCCCCTGCGCATTGTGCATGCCGGGCGAGTGATGCGCCGCGACAGTGTCGATGCCACCCACTCGGCTGTGTTTCACCAAATGGAAATCTTGGCGGTGGGCCAGAACCTCACCTTTTGCGACCTGAAGGGCACCCTCAAGGAGTTTGTCACTCGCCTGTTGGGCCAGCGAGAAACCCGCTTCCGGCCCAGCTATTTTCCGTTCACGGAGCCTTCTGCCGAGATGGATGTGCGTTTTGGCTCCAAGTGGCTGGAAATTTTTGGCTGCGGCATGGTGGATCCCAATGTATTTCAGGCGGTCGGCTATGACCCGGAGCGCTACACCGGCTTTGCGGCAGGGATCGGCGTTGAGCGGGTGGCCATGCTCTTACATGGCATTCAAGATATCCGCCTGTTCTACAGCAGCGACCTGCGCTTTTTGTCGCAATTTTAGGTCAAGAGAAGGTGCGTTTGTAAACCAACTGCAGATGTTCCAGCTCGTCTTTGCGATTGGCGCGGCGCAGCAAGCGCATCTGCTCTTCGAGAACTTGGCGGGCTTCGTTGCGGCTAATCGGATCAAAGACCAATTCTTCCACAGCAGAGGGGTCGTCGTCAGCGGGGGGCTTGAAGTAGACCCGAAAAAACAGCCGTTGGGCATAAAGGGTGGTGAAGATGGCCTCACCTTCGTTAACCCGACACAGGCCGTAGAGCAAACCAAATGTAGGGTGATTTAGATAGAGCTCATTCATGCCCAATAGCGTACCACTCTTGGTGGAGAAGAGGGGCTTTCCTTCTCGTTCGGTGGCCGAGAAAGTTGCCGAAACGATTTCGCTCCGGCTCTTGAGACCGAGAGCGCAAATCGTAGGTTCCACCCAGCTTGATTTTGGTTCGGCTGTTGCAACTGGATTCGAGGTTAACAGAGTTTTTTTAGACACAGGCCAGGCTGCTACCGCCGCTGCTGTTCCCCCACCTTTTTCTTCATGTCATGCAATTCCTTCTCTACCTCTAGCCGCATCTCCAGCCGGCGAAATTCCTCCTCCAACTTATCTTCCTCAAACGGTTTTCCCCAGGGGCTGAAGCCCCAAGCCGGCTCGGCGGCAGTTTTGGCTTGGGCGGCCTTGACTTCTTGCAGCTTGGTTTTCACCTCTTGGCGGCGCCGGGCAATTTGCGGCAGCAGAGCTTCCAGTTGCTGGATTTTCTCCTCCAGAGCCTTCCCTTGGTTGAACAACCGGCTTCCTTTCTCCAAAAGCTCGGCTTCCCGTCGACGCGCCCCTTCGGCCAGGTCGGGGCGGTTGGCCCGCTCGGCTTTTTCGATGCGAAAGTGCCAGGTCTTGATCTCCTCGCCCAGCTTGGCGAGAGCTTCGCTCAGGGCTTGCTTCTGGGCCAAGCTTTCCTGCCGCAGCCGTCGAGTTTCTTCTTCCTGCTGGCGCAACTGCTCGTCGAGGGCTTGCAACTCGATCTCTGGGTGGGCTTTGAGGAATTCCTCTAGGCGGGTCTCCAAAAATCGGATGATATCTTCGATCAATTTCATGGGCCGATCCTCACTGGCCGAGCGCTCAGTTGCGTTTAGGCTAGCGCAAGCCGGCTCGTTCCCGATAGGCCCCCGTTGGATCGCAGCCTAGACCAGCAAATGCCCATCGGCAACGCGGATGATGCGCTGGGCGGCCTGGGCCACTTCCAGGTCATGGGTAACCACGACAAGGGTAATGCCCTGGCGGTGCAGCTCGGCAAAGAGGTTGAGCACTTCCTGGCCGGTGCGGCTGTCCAGGGCTCCTGTAGGCTCGTCAGCCAACAACAGTTGTGGCCGGTTGACGATGGCACGGGCGATGGCCACCCGCTGCTGCTGGCCGCCGGAGAGTTGAGCCGGGCGCTGGTGCAGCTTGCTCCCCAAGCCCACTTGTTCTAAAGCTTGCTTGGCCCGCCGGCGTTGCTCTGGCTCCGGGATCCCGGCGTAGGCCAGGGGCAGCATCACGTTCTCCAGAGCCGTCAAGAGGGGCAGGAGGTGAAACTGCTGGAAGACAAAGCCAATCTTTTGGTTGCGAATCCGGGCCAGCTCCCGATCCGTCAGAGTAGAGACTTCCACGCCGTCCAGCCAGTAGCGCCCTGAGCTGGGCCGATCCAGGCAGCCCATGAGGTTCATCAGGGTGGACTTGCCGGAGCCAGAGGGCCCCATGATGGCGCAATACTCCCCTGCCTCGATCGCCAAGTCGATATCGTAGAGGGCCTGAAAGCTGCCTTCCGGCAGTGGGTAGACTTTGTTCACCCCGACCATTTGCACCACGGGCAGGTGGGGTGTGGTAGGGCGCTCCAGGGATCCGACCAGCCCCTGGCGACGATCTGCCCAGGGTTGTTGCTCAAGCATGGTGGGTACCGCGACTGGCCCCATTCTAGCCTTTGGGCTGCTGGGGCTTCGGGGGCTGACTAACCGGAAGAGCGGATTTCCAGCGGCTGATGGTAGGGACAGCTTCCTTGCGGATCCACCCGGAGGCGGTAGAGGGGGGAGCGCTCTTGGTCGCAGCGAAAGGCTTGGGCTTGTGAGGTTAAGATCTGGCGGGCAAAGCGGCAGTTCTGGCACTTTCTGCCACCGTTATCGGTGGAGGCAGAAGGCTGTTTTGGACGCGGCACGATTCCTGCTGGTGCGGGGGCGGCCCCTGCCGGGCGGATCAGCTCCCGCGGCGAAAGGCCGCGCAACACCAGTTCGGATCCCTGCCAGCGGGCCTCCACCAAGCCAGTCTCAGCCCAGGCGGCCCAGCGGGGATCCTGGGCAATCTGAGGGGGCAGCCGTACCTGTACGCCGGCCAAGGCGCGGGGCGAGCCCTGTTCCTGCCAGATCTCTTCCACCTCCCCCTCGTAGCGCAAGGCGGGATCCCTGGGAAATTCTGACGGCTTGACTTGGGTTTGCAGGCGGCCGTCAGGCAGCTCCAACCAATGGCCGGGTTGGGGGCAGTGGACATGGTAACGGTTGCACAGCTCCGGCAGATCCGCCAGATCCTGCGCCTGCTGGGGGCTGGCGTGCACCAAGACCACATGTTGGGGGCGAAAGGTGTGGACGATCTGGGTCAGATGCCCAACGTCGTTGTGGCTGTGCCAGGCCAGCCACTCCACTCCGATGCGGGAGCGCAGCGGCGCTGGCCATTGGTCAAAGGGGGTGGCCAGCTCCACTTCCGGCAGCCGCACCAGCAGACAGGAGCGCTGCGGCTGGGCCAGCAAGCGCGACCAGATGGGATCCCAGGCTTCAGGCCCGGCATCGGCATCGCACAGCAACAGGCCCTGGGGCAGGGGATCCGCCTCCGTGAGGGGCTGCACCCGCGGCTGCAGGCGGTCTTCCCAGAACAAGGGCTGATAGGTGGCGAAATTGCGCACCGGCTCCGGCAGGTAGGGGAGCAAGCGTTCGTAGAGGTTGCAGCCTGCAGCTAGGCCTGGCGCCACCCACACCGTCAGCTCCTGGGAAGCTTGGGTAAAGCGGTGGTGAGCTTTGAGGAGGAAAATCAACTCCTGGCCCAACCCTAGCACTGGCAGCGGGAACAGCACCGTCTGGCCTGCAGCCAAGGCGCCAAGCAGGCGCTCCACCAGGCGGTTTTCCAGATGGCGACGGGGCGGATGGCGAGTGGATCCCAGCGAGGCTTCGATGAGCAGCACGTCCGGCTGCCAATGGCGCAAAGCGGTGAGATCCAAGCCGGGGGCAAAGCGGGTTGAGGCCAGGGAACAGTCGCCGGTGTAGACGCAGGTTTGGGCCGGAGTGGTCTGGGTATTTTGCAGCAGGGTTGCCGCTGCTCCCGGCAGGTGCCCGGCTGTGAAAAAGGTGAGCATCAGATGGGGCAGGATCTCTCGTGCCTGGCCAAAGGGCAGTGCCCGAAAGGGAGGAAAGCGAATTTCCCGGTCGTAGCCCGGCCAAACGCCCCGCTCCCACAGGCCGCCCGCCAAGTGGGCGGTCAGGGGAGTGGCATAGATAGGCACCTGCGGGTAGCGACGATAAAAGGCGGGCAGCCCCTGCAGGTGGTCAAAGTGAGCATGGCTGCAGATCACCGCATCCGGGATCCCTGGCAGGGCCTTGAAGAGGGAGGAAGCAGGCAAACCGCAATCGAGGAGCAAGCGGTGGGATCCCATCTCCAGCCAGTAGGCACAGCCCTGCCGGCGGGGATCCGTGCCCAGGGGAAACAGTCGAAGGGGGGGTCTTTCTGACTCCACAGATGTGTTGTTTTTAAGCTAGAAGACCACGCTCAATCCTGCAAACCACAAGGGCGGCTCGGCCAGGGATCGCCCCTCCCCCTCCGTACACCTCCCGGAAAGGCAGGGGCAACCTCTGCCGATCTAGCTATCCTATCCTTCTTCCAGCATAGCTGTTGACCACTTCCGCCGGGGCAGCCGGCCATTTTCTCTATGCTCTCCATGCAACAGCGGAATAATAGGGGGATTTGGCTTTGCCGTGTGCCTGGCTTGGCAGCCCTAGGAGTTGGAGAGCGCATCTGTTGTTTCTTCCGCTGCCGGGTTGTGGCTACGCAAGGCAAAGCCGGCAAAATCGTGATCGTCCGGGCGCACCGTTAGAACCATCAGGTTGTAGAAGGCCCAGACTAGGCCAAACAGCAGCTCTGGCCAGGTTGGATCCCAGTTGCCGGCAAAGCGCAGGGATCCCACCCCCATGGCCAACAACGTCAGCACAATAGCCAGCGCCTGCGGGCCGAGGGCAAGCTGGGACGGCTGTTCGGGGTAGGGGGGCACCCCCCGCACCGCCTGCACCAGCGCCTGGATGGACTGGAAAAACTGGCTGCCCGTCTGCCGCTCCGACTGCCACGCCGCTCCCCACAGCGACGGGGGAAAAGCCAACAGCCAGGTGAGGCGCCCCAGCAGGGCGTAGGGAAGAAACCAGGCAAAGAAGACTCTATCAAAGGCCGGCACCGGCATCCAGCCTGTGCAGAGAAAGAGGATGGGCACCGCTAAATAGGCCAGCTCCGCCACCCCGCCCGCAGCCCAGAGGGCCAGCCACAGGTACTGAAAGCGCTGCTGCTGCGTGGTGGGCTTGCTCCAGAAGGGGTTTTCCCGCAGGGCAGAAAACACCGCCAGCAGAGCGACGCGGCGGTTGCGCAACGGCAACAAAATGCCAGTGACCTGGGCTGGGCGCACTAGGTGGGACTGCCAGCCGCGGCAGTGCATCTGACACCCCAACTGCACAGGGCGGCGAATGTCGATTTGCGGGATCCCCTCCAAAGCTGCCCGCCGAATGAGACAGCCAGATCCCAGCAGCGGCGCCGCCTGGTAGCCCTGGGATCCCACCGCCAAAAGCTGCTGCAGCGGGTGAACCGCCCTGGGCTGGCCCAGGGTGCGCAGCGTTGCCTGCACAAAGCCGGTGGCATTGGCAATCGGGGCCCGCTCCGGAAAGTCGTAAAACAGGGGCAACGTCTGCCACAAAAAATCCGGCTCGACAAAATGGCCGGGATGCAGCAGGAGCAGATATTCTCCCTGGAGCTGGCCGGATCCCAGCATGTAGGCTAGGGGATCGGTCGTGGGGCTTGGGCAAGACCAGTACTCGCAGGGGATGGCCCGCGCCACTTTAGCCATCTCCGCATCTTCCACCCGATCCACAATATGGACAAACAGCCGCTCCCAGGGGTAATCCAGGCGCAGGGCCGAGAGCACCGTCTGCCGGGTCGCTTCCACGGAATCCCGCTGGCGCAGCACCAGCACGTCCACCCGCGGCAGTTGAAAAAACGCCCGCCGCAGCACCTCGGGCGCGGGCACCCCCTCCTGCGGCACCTGGGGATAGCGGCTGAGGATAAAGCCCACCGCCGCCAGCCAAACGTACAGCTCTGCCCCCCAAAACAGAAGGGATCCCAGACCGGTCAGCCCCTCGCTGATGCGCCAGTAGAGGTACGCCACCCCAGCGATAAGGTGGAGCAACCCCACTCCCCGAAACAAGTACACCTGCACAGCCCTGGATCTCACAGGCGCTCCACACAGGATTGGGATTGGGCCAAGCCAGGATCCCCCCTTTGCCCAGCTGCAGGCTGAGGAATGGAACCAGTTGAGCTGTCTTGCCCAGTTGCCCAGCCAGAACGGGAAGCTCACTGCCTATTGGGCAGCCGCCTCAACCGGGTAGACGCTCACCTTTTTCCGCCACTTGCCGTAGCGCTCAAAGGTAACAATGCCGGTGGCCACCGCAAACAAGGTGTCGTCGCCGCCGCGGCGCACGTTCACCCCTGGATGAAACTTGGTGCCCCGCTGTCTCACCAAAATGTAGCCAGGGTGCACCAGCTCGCCGCCAAAGCACTTCACCCCCAGCCGCTTGGCATTGGAGTCGCGACCGTTGCGGGTACTGCCGGTTCCTTTCTTGTGAGCCATAACGCCTCCTCTGCAACTGTGTCGTCGCCAAAGATAAGTTGGGATCCTGGAGTTTAGGATCTATTCCTCCGCCGCTGGGATCCCTGTGGTGTCAGTGGTCGCCTCAGAAGTGGATGGCGGAGCAGACTGGGCCGTGGCCAGGGTTGTGCCGTTGAGTTCGATGGACTCGATCAGCACGCGGGTGAGCGGCTGCCGGTGTCCTCTCTTTTTGCGGGTTCCCTTCTTCGGCCTCATCTTGTAGACGATGATTTTGTTGCCGCGGCGGTGCTGCAAGACCCGTGCCCTGACCACTGCCTCGGGAACATACGGATGCCCTAGCGTCACCTGTCCCTCGTGGTTGATTAACAACACCTGGGACAGGGCCAAGGGGCTGTTTTCCTCTGTGCCGGGCAGGCGATCGACGTCGTAAAAGCGCCCTGGCTCTACCCAAAGCTGCTTGCCACTGGTTTCCACAATTGCGTAGGTCATGCCTTTTCCTTGCCGTACAGGTGCCCCTAGGGGTCTTGCAACCTGATCCGAGCATTGACAGCGATTTTTAATCCTAGCGGAAAAACCTGCCCTCTGTCAGCTAGGGCTATTCCCTCACCCCCATCCCCTCTCCCTTTGGGAGAGGGGAGTTGGAGCATCATTCGGTCAGCTTTTCCCAGGCGGCCTGGAGGGCAGCTTGCATGCGCTGGGCGGCGCGGCTAAGGCGCTGCTGCCAGGTTGTCCATTTTTGCTGCAAAAACTCTGCCGCCTCATCGAGCAGGGAGAGGTCGAACTTGCCCCCTTTGGCCAGCTCGTCCCGCACTTGCTTGACCTTGACGCGCACCACCTCCGGCGGATCCTGGGGGCCGACCAGGGATTTGAGGCGATCCCCCATGCGCTGGATGAGCTGCTTGACTTGGCGAGACTTTTCGCTCCAAAAGTTCTTTAGGCCCTCAGTTTCTGATTTGAGGCGCTGCGGCGCATCTTCCTTGACCACCACGGCATCTACGTCGATGGCCTCTACATCCTCCGGCAACAGGACGGCGCGCCCTCCCCAGGGCTCGGCGATGCTGCCCCCCAGGATGTAGGCGGCAATCGTTCCGGTTTCCCAATCGAAGAGAAAATCCTCGATCCAGCCCACCGGCTGATCCCCAATACGCACGGTTCGCCGGTAGAGGGAGCTAAGCGGCGTTGCCGGAGTGGCGAAGACGGTGGAGTAGGTCAGCAGCGCGTCCGGCCCGATGAGAGAGATTTGCTCCAGGGGGGTGTAGCCCTGCTGGCTGGTGAAGTAGCAGACCCGCCCTTGTCCATCGACCCAGATTTCTTCGACAGTGCCCAGGGCCGTGGCAGTGCTGCTATCCAGGGCCAGCAGGCCCACCACTTGGCTACGTCGGACGACTTGTTCCATAGAGAAGTTCTCCTGACTTGCGGGATTTAAGGGAGATGGAGGCTTGGGCTGCTTAGCCTCCGCGGTAGTAGTGTAGCTGCGCCCTGAGGCGGGCAATTTCCTGGGCCATATCCAAAACCATGGCCGCCCCAACCCAGTTGAGGCCCAAGTCCCGATGCAGGCGGATCATCTGCAGCAGGCGCCGCAGTTGTTGGGGGGTGAGGTAGCTGCTTTGCGCTTCCACCAGCCCCTGCAACAGCAGCCACTCCAGCAGGTGGGTCGGGATCCCGGCTACTTCACTGGCCTGCTCAAAGGTGTAGAGCCGTTCTTCTACCCGCACAATGGCCAAGCTCATAGCCTCACCTCCTGCAAGTAGGCGCGGGGATCCCAGCTCCGATTTTGCCGCAGCTTCTCGTAGAGATCCCGCTCAGTGGGGGAGAGGGATTTGGGCGTGACAACCTTCAGCCGCACCAGCAGGTCGCCCCGCTGCCCTTGGGGATCCCGCCAGCCCTGGCCGCGCAGCCGCAGGGTCTGGCCGCTATCGACGCCGGCGGGGATCTTCAGTTGCACCCGACCGGTGGGGGTGGGGACTTCCGCTGTGCCGCCCAAAACCGCCTCGTCAGGGGTGATGGGCAGCTCGCAGAGCAGGTTGTCGCCGTCGAAGCGGAAGAAGGGGTGCGGGGGCAGCTCCAGGGTGAGGTAGAGATCCCCCCTCGGCCCGCCAAAGGGGCTATATTGGCCTTTACCCTTGACGCGGATGCGGCTGCCCGGTTTGGCGCCGGGAGGAATGCGGATGGTGAGGGTTTCGCCATCCACGCTCAGCCGCTTTTGGGTGCCGTGGAAGGCCTCTGCCCAGGTGAGGCCCAGCGTGGCTTCTACGTCTTGCCCTGGCAGATCCACCGAGACAAACGGCCCAAACCCCGTGGTGAAGCCCTGGAAGCCGCCGCGGCGGGATCCCATGCGGCCCAGCAGCTCGTTGATGAAGTCCTCGAAGCTGGCGTACTGGGCAAATCCCTCCATGCCCGGCCCCGCCGCCGCGCCGCTGCCCACCCGTTGCCAGTACTGGCCAAACTGGTCGTAGCGCCGCCGCTTGTCGGGATCCGAGAGCACCTCGTAGGCTTCGTTGATCTGCTTGAAGCGCTCCTCGGCCGCCTTGTTGCCGGGGTTGACGTCGGGGTGATACTGGCGAGCCAGCTTGCGATAGGCGCGCTTGATCTCCTCTAAAGAGGCATCTCGGCTGACGCCCAGGATCTGGTAGTAGTCCTTGAAATCGCTCGCAGCCATAAGCTCACCCCTACGAAATCAGGTTAAGGCTTTTAGGATACCTTCAGGCTAGAGGTGCAATCGGAAAACCCAGAGCGAGGGAGAAACACTTAGCTCTGTCCTTGCCCCTGAGAGCACTCCCCTAGGGTTTGCGCCTGGAGAAAATCCCCTTGTCGTCTCTTGTGAAAACTTGTTTGACCTTTTCCCAAGCCTTGAGCAGCGCCTGGGTGACCGGGCTGCCCTCTGCCTTGGCCTGGTTGTAGGCTTCCACAAAGGTTTGCTGGGCTTCTTCTGAGAGATCGGCGCGGATCTCGGGGGAGATGGTTTCGGGAGTCAGGGATCCCTCTGGCTCGCTGGGCAAGTTCAAGTCGGCAGTGGCCACCTCTTCGCCGCCGGCACTTTGCAGCAGCAAGTAGATTTCGCCCGCTTTTTCCTCCGGCACCTGCACCACCAACAGGAATTCGCCCGCCTGCACCCGCGTCTGGTAGATGGCGGCCTTCTCCTGTGGCATGCCCAGGGCAATGAGGGCGGATCCCAGCCCCGCTCCCAGCGCCCCGTAGAGAGCGCCACCGGTTGCCCCCAGCAGCGCCGCTCCTAGTGGCCCGGCGGCCACCACCGCCCCCAAAAAGGGAATAAACAGCACCCCTACCCCCGTGAGGAGCCCCAGCAGCGATCCAAACAGGGATCCGTAGATGGCGCCGCTGGTCAAGCCATCGAGAACCACATCTTTGCGAGTGATAAAGCCACTAATTTTGGCTTCCGTTTGAAAGTTGCGGCCAATGATGGAGATGCGGTCGTTGGGGATACCGCGGTTGAGCAGGCGCTGGATGCACTCTTGGACTTTGGCTTCTTCTTTGAAAACGGCAGAGACGCACTTTTTGGGGGCTTGGGCGAAGGTATTCATGAAAAAGGCTCCTGTGAAAGTTTTGACCCAAAAGGCTAAGGGAGGTTTTTTGGCAAACTTTTCCCCTCTTTGCCTATGCCGCCTATTATCTCCCTCTGTCGCCCAAGCGGGAGTCGAGGGATCGCGAAACTCCTGGAGCGATCTCCGTACTGAGGAGGCCTGCCCAAGCGCCCCGCGCCGCTGGCCTTCACCCCCAGCCCCTCTCCCAGAGGCACCCTCACCCCCAGCCCCTCTCCCAGAGGGAGAGGGGAGTTGGGAATCGAGGGATCTCACGGCCTAGAGGGATCCAAGACCCTGCCTCAAGCCGCGGCAGACCCCACTCAAAAAGGCAAGATCTAGGGTCTCGAGGGTGTCGCTCAGCTTGTGGTAGTGGGGGTTGCGCAAAAAGGCGGTGTCGGTCACCATAGCCGCAGGGTAGCCCGCATCCCAAAAGGGGGAGTGGTCGCTGAGGCGGGTAACCGGCAGGAACAAACCCCGCTGGCCGGCTGGCAGCCAGCAACACGGGATCCCCACCTGCTGAAAACCGCGCTGCAGCCTAAGCAGATCCCCCAGGGCGGGCCAGTTGCCAATGAGACCGATGTAATCTCCCCGGTCGGGGTAGAGCCGCTCCAGGCCGGCGGGGTAGCGCTGGGATCCGGGCGTGGGATCCCGGTAGCCCAGCATCTCCAGAGAGAGCATCAGCCGCAGGGGTTGGCGCTGTTGTCTGAGAAAGCGGGCGTAGGCTTTGCTCCCTAGCAGGCCCCGCTCTTCTAGGTCGAAGGCCACTAGCCACAGGGGGGAAGGGGCGGGCTCGGCGGCAAAATGGCGGGCCAACTCCAGCAACACCGCCACGCCGCTGGCGTTGTCGTCGGCGCCGGGGGTAGCAGGCGCGGCGTCGAAGTGGGCCCCGATTAAAATGGGCCTGCGGCCAGGCTGGGATCCCGGCAATTTCAAGATCCAGTTGCGGTGCTGGCAGCCATTGGCCTCAAAGGGGAAGGGCTCCACCGGGCCGCACTCGGAAAGCTGTTTTTGGACATACTGCTCCACCTGCCGGTGGCCCAAAGGCGACCAGTCGGGATCGCGGGGCTGAGCTACTTGCTGCAGGTGCTCCCGGAGGCGCTGTTGCAGATTGGGCTCTCGGGTCACTTTTCTTGTCCGGCGAGGGCTTGAGCGTGGACTTGGCGAGCCAGCTCCAGAGTAAAGTGGCTGTGGGATCCCGCCCTTCCCGCCAACACCTGAAACGGCAGCCCAGGCTCCCCTAGGTGATCCAACACCAAAGCCGCTCCCGAAAAGTCTTGCTCCCGCGTATAGTTGTTTACTGTCACCACGGCTGGGACGCCCGCCTGCTGGGCCGAGCGCAGCCCGTTCTCCGAGTCCTCAAAGGCCAGGCACTCCTGGGGGCGCAGCCCCATCTGTTCCAGCGTGTAGCAGTAGATGTCGGGGGCTGGCTTTTTGGCGGGGACAATATCGCCGGCAGCGATCACCTCAAACCAGCTCAGGCTTTCTGGCAGGGTGTGCTCCAGAAGGGCCGTCACGTTTTCGGGCGTGGTGGTGGTGGCGATGGCCAGGCGGATCCCGGCGGCTCTGGCTTCCTGTAAGAGGCGCTTGACGCCGGGGCGCAAAGGGATCCCTCCTTGGGCCAACAGAGCTGTGTAGTGGCGGGTCTTGGCCTGGTGCAGCCGGGCTATTAGACTGGTCAGGTCTTCGCCGGCAGGCAGGGGCGGCTGGCAGGTCTGGACGAAGTGGCGAATGCGCTCTTTGCCGCCGGTGATGGCCAGGAGCTGGCCGTAGAGCTCCACCGACCAGTGCCAGTCCAACCCTGCCTCGGCAAAGGCGGCGTTGAAAGCCACGCGGTGCCCATCCCGCTCCGTATCCGCCAGCGTGCCATCCACATCAAAAATGAACGCCTGCAGTTCCATGCGCATCCCCCGTTCCCACCCCGCCAGCCTCTTGTCAACTGGGCAAGCGACCCTATGCTACCTCATGGTTTGGATGCTCTCAGCCAGGTTCCTGGGAAGGCCAACAAGATGAGAAAATGAGGCACCGGTTATCCAAGTCTCGCCATGAGCTTTGATTTTGACTTGATCATCATCGGTGCTGGCGTCGGCGGCCATGGCGCGGCGCTGCATGCCGTCGAATCCGGCCTCAAAACCGCCATCGTCGAAGGTGCGGAAATGGGCGGCACCTGTATCAACCGCGGCTGCATCCCCTCCAAAGCTCTCCTGGCCGCCTCCGGACGCCTGCGGGAACTGCAACACACCCCTGAGCTGGGCATCCAAGTGGGATCCGTCCAGGCCGACCGAGGAGCCATTGCTGCCCACGCTGCCCAGGTGGTGGAGAAGATCCGCACCGACATGACCCGCTCCCTAGAGAAGCTGGGGGTAACAATCCTGCGGGGGCGGGGCGGGCTGGCGGGGCCACAAACGGTCGAAGTCCAGGAAGAGAAGGGATCCCAGACCTACACGGCGCGGGATGTGATCCTGGCCACGGGTTCTCGACCCTTTGTGCCGCCGGGGATCCAGGTGGATGGCCGCACCGTGTTTACCAGCGACGAGGCGGTGCGGTTGGAGTGGATCCCGGAGCGGCTGGCCATCATCGGCAGCGGCTACATCGGCCAGGAATTTGCCGACGTCTACACGGCGCTGGGATCCCAAGTTATTCTCATCGAGGCGCTGGAGACCCTGATGCCGGCCTTTGACCCCGACATTGCCCGCCTGGCCCAGCGGGTGCTGATTAAACCCCGCCAGATCCAGACCTATGTGGGCGTGCTGGCCAAGCAGGTGATCCCCGGCCAGCCGGTGACGATCCACCTCTCCAACGGGGAGACGCTGCAGGTGGATGGCTGCCTGGTGGCCGCTGGGCGGATCCCGGTCTCAGAAGGGCTGGGCCTGGCGGAGCTGGGGGTTGTTACGGACAAGCGCGGCTTTGTGCCGGTGGATAGCCGCATGGCCACCGAATTGCCCCACCTGTGGGCCATTGGGGATGTGACGGGCAAGATGATGCTGGCCCACGCGGCGGCAGCGCAGGGGCGGGTGGCGGTGGAAAACATCTGTGGCCGCCCTGCCTACATGGATTACCTGAGCATCCCGGCGGCGGTGTTCACCCATCCGGAGATGGGCTTTGTGGGGCTAACCGAGCCGCAGGCCAAAGCCGAGGGCTATAGCGTAGGCACGGTGCGCACCTACTTTGGCGGCAACTCCAAGGCCATTGCTGCTGGCGAGACTGAGGGCATGGTGAAGCTGGTCTTTGATAAAGAGACGGGCCTCTTGCTGGGATCCCACATTTTTGGGCCGCATGCCGCCGATCTCATCCACGAGGCAGCCCAGGCCATCGCCCGCCGCGCCACGGTGCAAGAGCTGGCCCGCCTGGTGCATGTTCACCCCACCTTGGCAGAGACGCTGGAGGAGGCCTACCGGCGAGCTGCCCACAGTTTGACGGCGGCCTAGCCCTGCCCTGCTGCCGACCGACACGGGCCGACTTGACGGCCAAAACCGGTCTAAGAATCTACAAAGACTCTTAGGATAGGGGGGAAGAGGTGGGAGGACGTGCCTTTGGCAAGCGAAGCGGAGATCACCCAGGCAGTGCAGGCCCAGTACGAGGCGTTTCCCTACCCGCCTGTGCCTTACGACCAACCCTTTGAGGGCTTCTCCAGCCTGGGCAGCTATACGTTGGCCCAATATGCCCGCACCCGCACCTTACAAGAGCCGACGGGCGCCAGGTTTTTGGTGGCCGGGTGTGGCACCGGCTGGGAGGTGCACGGCATTGCCGCCAGCAACCCCGGCTATGGCGCCGTGGTCGGGATCGACCTCAGTCGCCCGGCCCTAGAGATTGCCCAGAAGCGGATCAAGTACCACGGCCTGCGCAACTGCTCGGTGCACTACGGCGATCTCATGGATCCCTCCACCTGGCCGGAGGGAAGCTTCGACATGATCAGCTCCTACGGGGTAATCCACCACACCGCCGATCCCGTCAAGGCCCTAAAGAACTTGGCCTCGCGCCTGGCTCCCGACGGGGTAATGGCCCTGATGCTCTACAACCGCTCAGGCCGTTGGCATGTCTACCGCATTCGCCGTGCTTTGGAGCTGCTGGGGATTACTCCACCGGCCACCCGGGAAAAGATCGAATTTGTGCGGCAACTGCTGAAGGCAGCTCATCCCAACTCCCTTTTGGCCAAGCACGCCAAGGCCCATGAGGAATACTACCTAGCAGACGAGAACATCGTCGACAACTTCTTCCACGCCAACGACATTCCTTTTGACATCGGCGCAATCCCCGACCTTCTGGCCCAGGCGGGCTTGGAGTTTATCGATGTAGCCCCCTACTTGGACTACTGGAACGCCAAGCCTTTAATTGCTGCTACTCACACCGAGTTCCATCGCCGCTACGAGGCCCTTTCTCGCCTCGACCAGCTACGAGTTATCGAGTATCTGGAGCCTCTTTACCACACGCAAAATCTCTTTTGGTGCTGCCATCAGGGCAAAAAGGTGGCCAGTTGGGATCCTTTTACCCCTGAGTTTTTCCAAAGCTCCCGTTGGCAGCTCAACCCCCTCTTTGTCCAGCACGGCAAAGTGCGCTACTGGGATCAAACCATCCCCTTTTCGGATCTGCTGGGCAAAGTGGATCCGGCCCAGATCGTGACCCAAAAGATGGACATCTTCTGGCCCATCGCCCGCATCCCGGGCAAGATGATCGCTTCTAGCCGCTACCAGGTGGTGGAGCTGCTGCTGCCATTGGCCAAGCAAGCTCGTTCCGGCGCCGAGATCTTGGCCGACCATCGCGAGAGAGCCGGCCACGTCCTCCGCCTCTTCCAGCAGTGGGAAGCCGACCGCCTGGTTCTAAGAGTTGCTCCCTAACTCCCCTCTCCCTTTGGGAGAGGGGCTGGGGGTGAGGGCTAAGCAGGCTGGCGGCCACCCACAATGGCGCGGCAGCGAATGTAGGGCCCGCCGGCATCCACCTTGGCTGGCTGGCCCTTGCCACAGTGGCCGGATCCGAGATCCCAAAGGAAATCTCGCGACACAGCATCCACCGACTGCAACACCTCAAAGGCATTGCCAGTGATGGTGACTCCCCGCAATAGCTCCGCCAGCTTGCCATTGCGAATGCGGTAGGCCCGCTCCACGCCAAACATGAACTCGCCCGTGGAGTCCGCTTGCCCGTTTCTGGCCCCATCCAGGAAGTAGCCGTCGGGAGTGCTGGCGATGATCTCCTCCAATGTCTGGGATCCCGGCTCGAGATAGGTGTTGCGCATGCGGATGAGTGGCTCGTCGGCGTACTCCCAGGCGCGGGCATTGCCGGTGGGCTCGACACCGAAGTGGGCGGCAGTCTCCCGGTTGTGCAGGTAGCTCACCAGGATGCCATTCTGGATGATGGTAGTGGTTTGAGTGGGAACACCTTCATCGTCCACGGGCAGCGTTCCCCCTGCCCCCGGCATAAATTCAGAACGGCCAGAGTCCTTGAGAGTAACCAGTTCGCTGGCCACCCGCTGCCCTAGCTTGCCAGCCGCCACCGAGCCCGCGAGGACGAAATCGGCCTCGACCGTGTGGCCAATGGCTTCATGCACCAGCAGTCCCACGATGGAAGGGGAGAGGATGACCGTGGCCCATCCCCCCTCAGCATAGCCTGCAGAGAGGAGATCGACGGCTGTGGCAGCCGCCTTCTCCGCCATCTGCAAGGGATCCGCCCGAAAAAGGCAATTCCACCCCCCCGTCACGCCAATGGACTCAGTACCGCTGCTTAGTTGGCCATCCGCCTCGGCCACCGCCTGGATCCGCAGCTCAGGGCGCACCAGCCGGAAGGCCACATCCGCCCCATCCGTAGTAACAATGGCTTTTTCCTCGTAGATCTCGTTGTAAGTGCAACTGGCGGAGGTGATGCGGGCGGAAGACTTGCGCGCCTGGGCTTCTGCTTCCAGAGCCAACTGGATCTTGGCCTCCAGGGGTTTGTTGACCACCTCCTCCACGCCGGGCTCGCAGAACTCCCCCTGGGCCAGGGATACGCTGGGCAAAGCCTTCAGCTTCTGCCTGCGGCAGTCGGCGCTGGCGCGGGCCGCTTGCTGGGCCTCGGAAATGGCCTTGCGAATGGCTGCGGGTGAGAGATCCCCGGTGGCGGCAAAGCCCCAGGTGCCGGCTTCTAGCACCCGCACCCCCACACCTGAGCGCCGTCGAACCGCTGTGCGCTCAATGCGCCCCTTTTCCGCCGTGACACTGCGAAAGACTTTGCTGTGGTAGCGCAGTTCCACAAAGCCAGAATAGTCTCGAAGGATGTCGCGCAGCAGATCTCGCATGGCAATGAGGCGGGAAGGCCGTACTCACTCCAGCATAGCTTTGTTTTCGCCTGAATCCTCCGCCAGCTGGGGCGGCTGCCACTTCAGCACCAAGGTTGAAAGAGGGGGCAGGCAGAGCTCAAGCGAGTAGGGCAGGTTGTGGTAGGGCCAGTCATCCGTCCACTTGCCCCCTAGGTTGCCAACCCCGCTGCCCCAGAACTCTACCGCGTCGCTGTTGAGCAGTTCCCGGTAAAACCCTCGCTGCGGCACGCCAATGCGGTAATTCGGCCAAACCACCGGCGTAAAGTTACAGACTACCACTAGCCACTCCCTGGGATCCTCCCCATATCGGATAAAGGAGATAATGCCCCGATGGTCGCTGCAGTCAATCCAGCGGAAGCCTTCTGGCTTGGTGTCTTGGGTGTAGAGAGCCGGTTGCGAGCGCAGCAGCTGGTTGAGAGTGGCTACGTAGTGGCGCAGCTTGGCGTGGGGCTCATACTGCAGCAGCTCCCAGTCTAGATCTGCCCAAACATTCCACTCGTTCCACTGGCCAAACTCCATGCTCATGAACAGGGTTTTCTTGCCAGGGTGAGTGAACATGTAGCCGTAGAGAGCCCGCAAGCTGGCGAACTTGTGCCACAGATCTCCTGGCATTTTGCCCAGCATGTGGCTTTTGCCGTGCACTACCTCATCGTGGGAAAAAGCCAGCATGTAATTTTCACTGAAGGCATACATGAGGCTGAAAGTCACTAGGTTGTGATGGAACTGGCGGAACCAGGGATCCATGCGAAAATAATTCAGCATGTCGTGCATCCAGCCCATGTTCCACTTGAGGTTAAAGCCCAGACCACCCACATGGGTTGGCCAGGTTACCATTGGCCAGGCAGTGGATTCCTCGGCAATGGAAAGAACGCCAGGGTAGTACTTGAAAATAAGGGTGTTGAGCTGGCGAAAAAAGTCGATGGCCTCCAGGTGTTCTCGCCCGCCGTAGCAGTTGGGGATCCATTCTTTGCGGTCGTAGTCCAGATAGAGCATTGAGGCCACCGCATCCACCCGAAGGCCGTCGATGTGGTATTTGTCAAACCAAAAGAGGGCATTGGCTATTAGATAGTTGCGCACCTCGTTGCGGCCGTAGTTGAAAACCAAAGTGCCCCAGCCCTTGTGCTCGCCCTTGCGGGGGTCGGCATATTCGTAGAGGTGGGTACCGTCAAAAAAGGCCAGCCCATGCCCATCTTTGGGGAAATGCCCCGGCACCCAATCGACAATGACGCCGATCCCTTCCTGGTGGGCGCGATCGACAAAGTACATGAAGTCTTGGGGCGAGCCGTAGCGGGAGGTTACCGCGTAGTAGCCAATAACCTGGTAGCCCCAGGAGCCGTCGAAGGGGTGCTCGGCCACGGGTAAGAGCTCGATGTGGGTAAAGCCCAGCTCCTTGACATAGGGGATCAATTTGTCCGCCAGCTCCCGGTAGGTAAGAAAGCGGGTGTTGGGCTTTTGCTCCACCGGCACCAGGTGCCCATCAGCGGGGGGGTCTTCCGTGGAAGCGTGCATCCAGGATCCCAAATGCACCTCGTACACCGAGATGGGCGAGCGCAGGGGGTCGGTGGCAGCCCGCTTTTCCAGCCACTCCTGGTCGTGCCAGGTATAGGTGTGGAGGTCGGCTACAATTGAGCCGGTTTTGGGTCGCACCTCCTGCTGAAAGCCATAGGGATCTGACTTTTCGTAGATATCCCCCCAGGCAGTTTTCACCTCGTACTTGTAGACGGCTCCTGGCCCAACACCAGGGATGAACACCGCCCAGATGCCGCTTTCGCCCAGCCGCTTCATCTGGTGTTGGCGGCCATCCCAGTGGTTGAAGTCGCCAATGACACTGACATTGCGGGCGTTGGGAGCCCAGACGGCAAAGTGGACTCCCTGAACCCCATCTACGCTGATGGGATGAGCGCCCAACTTCTCGTAGATGCGGTGGTGGTTGCCCTCGTTGAAGAGGTAGCGATCCAGCTCGCCGATGTGGTTGACCTTCTCCAGGGGAAAGCGATAGGGATCCTCCCACTCTTCCAAGTGCTGGCCCTCCGGATCCCAGACCCGCTGCGCCCGCAGAAAGTAGTCTGGAACCGGCGTGCCAGGCGCAAAGCACAGCTCAAACAACGTTTCTGGATGCAGCGGCTGCATGGGGTAGGCCTGCCCAGTGGCGCGTTCTACCAACCAAACCTGTTTGGCATTGGGCACCAGGGCCCGCACCAGCCAGAAGGACGTCTCCCCCTGCTCTATCTGCTGCGGCCCCAAAACAGCATAGGGATCCTGCCACTGGTTGGTGACGAACTGAAGCACTTGTTCGGCAGACAGGAGAAAGCCCATCGGCAAGCTTCAACAAAGCAACAATCTCAGTCTAGCGGTCGTCGGCTGCCGCTTTTGGCAGCTCGTGACATCCTCTCCCGCTAAGCCCTGACGGGCTGTAGACGGGAGCTTCCGAGAATCACTTCCCGGAGTTGCTGCTTCAACGGACTGGTAAACCAGGATCCTCCACAGCCAGAGAGCGGCAGTCCCACCGCCCTGAGTCCTCGCTTCAAAATCTCGATAGCAGCGTTCAAGTCTCTGTCCCACGACCCGCAACGGGGGCAATCATGCACCCGTTCCGACAAGGCCTTGGGAACACGCTCCTCACAAACACAACAATTTTGGGACGTACCACGGGGAGCCACTCTCAACACCTGTTTGCCGCGTTTGACCGCCACTGCTGTCAGAATGTCAAGAAATCGTCCCCAAGCCGCATCCAAAATCGATTTAGCCAACCGAGTTCGTGCCAGCCCTCGGACGTTGAGATCCTCCACCACCAACAGGTCGTATTGCCCCACCAGCCAGTGCGCCACTTGGTAGTGGAACGCTTTGCGTTGTCGGGCAACGTGCAACTGCAAACAAGCAACTTTCGTGGCTTGTCTCTTCCAGTTGGCGGATCCCTTCACTTTGCGGCTCAGTTGCCGCTGCTGTCGAGCCAAGTGCTTTTGAGCTTGGCGGTAGTGCCGCGGGATAGGCACCACCTCCCCATCGCTGGTGGTGAGAAACCTATCCAATCCCACATCAATGCCCACCGCCTTTTTGATCGGCACAGGCTCTGGGAGAGGAACGCTTTTGTCTTCCAAGCTGATGCAGACATACCACCCATCGGCCTTGCGCACCACTGTGCAGGTTTTGGGCACAAACCCCTCCGGCAAGGGGCGGTGCAGCACCACAGGCATCGAGCCAATCTTGCTCAGCCGCAGAGTCTCCCCTTCCAGATGCGCTCCCGCCTTGGGGCAATTGATGCGGGGGAATGTGAAGGATCTCAACTCCCCCGCTTTTTTGAAGCGAGGCCGCCCCCGCCGCTTGCCTGTGCTATCCGGCTCCCGCCACGCTTTCCACGCCTTGTCCAGCCGCATCAAGTTTTGCTGCAGCACCTCGGCGTAAATGCCCCGGTAGGCCGGGAACAGTTGCTTGATTTGTTTGAGGGATCCCGCCTGCCGATAATAATTCGGCTCCAGCGGAGCTTCTGACACAGGCAACGGACAAGAGACAAGACTGCAGCGGTCAATTGGGCAACGGGTTGCGGTCAGCCAATCCAGTCTCTGCCCCAGAGCGTCGTTCCACTGCCGCCGCAACAATTCCAGCCACTCGGTCATCAGAGCGGCTTGGTCGTCGCTGGGCAGGATCCGGTACTCGTGGGTGATAATCATGAGACGGTTCTAGCATTTAGCGCAATGAGCTACAACATAAGCCATCGTTCTGTTTACAGCCTACAAATCCACTTGGTGCTGGTGACAAAGTACCGTCGTCGGGTGATAACTGCTCCAATGTTGCAGAGGCTGGAAGATATATTTCGAGCGACCTGCCAAAAGTGGCGCAGTTCCTTGGTGGAGTTCAACGGTGAGGCGGATCATGTGCATCTGTTGGTGAGTTTTCCGCCGGATGTTCAGGTCTCGAAGCTGGTGAACAACCTGAAAACAGTCTCCAGCCGGTTGATTCGCAAAGAGTTCGCCACAGAGGTGGCACGGTTCTACAGCAAGCCTGTATTTTGGACAGGGACCTATTTTGTTGCCTCTTGTGGTGGGGTCACCGTTGAGGAGTTGAAGAAGTATGTCGAGCAGCAGGCAACGCCCAGATTGTGAGACTCAGGGGCATTGAACCCCTTCGTCTCACCGCCTATCCTCCAGCCCGCCAAGCTGCGCTGTGGAGGGAGTACCCCGGAGGTTCTCATGGATTCCAGAGCCATGGCAGTAGCAGCCAAACCTTTCTGCCCCCGGGAAAACCTGCTAGAGTTGGGAGGGGATAATTCCCCTCCTTGCCAGCGAGGTTGGTTGGCTTGTTCTATTTTTGGGGTTTTGGGGACTTATGGCTATCCTGCTGTCGAGCGAACCTATCCTGGCCGTGAGCATCTTCGGCATGGGCCTGCCAGAGCTGGCCGTGATTGGGATAATTGCAGTGGTCGTGTTCGGCCCCAAGAAGCTGCCGGAGTTGGGCAGCGCCTTCGGCAAAGCGTTGCGCAGCTTCAAGCAAGAGATGAACAACCCCAGCAGCGATGACGAGCCCACCGCCGGTGCCGATCGCGTCAGCGGGACGGAGTCCCTGAAGGTAGAAGCGGAGAAGGTGGTCGAGAAAGATGCCGCCTGAGGGCATCTGCACTGAAAAAATGGTGTCTTGGGTCGGCTCCTCGTTTTGTAGGAGATAGGTGCGAGTAAAAGCGGATACCGCAAGTTGCACGGCCGGCATCTGCACCAGCCGCAACAAAATGAAGTCGGCTTGCCGGTGAGCTGGATCCAGGGCTGATGTATATTTTTGAAAAAGCTACCGGCCTGGCGCTACCGCTTGACCCAAAGCCGGGCTGGACAGGCGCAGCAGATGGGGGGCTATGGCGGAGCCGACCGATTTCGAGCTGATGCGCCAGATCCAACTGCGGGATCGCCGCAGCCACTTTTTACTTAAGGATCGCTACCAAAAGCGCCTGCTGGAGATCGCGCTGTCCACTCTCAAGCAGCCTCACCAGGCCGAAGAGGTGGTGCGCCAGGTGTTTGAGTTCTGCTGGAAACATGCGGAGGCCTTTGACCTGCAGCGGGATCGCTCGGTGGCCCTGTGGCTTTACGAGTTGACGGCCTTTCAAGCCCAAGAACGCTTGCGGCGCTGGAGCTGGTTGCCCGCCCCTGCCTCCATCCGGGTCGCACCTCCTTGGTGGCCGCGGCGCCTCCTCTGGGGCAGCTTAGTAGGGTTAGGGATCTACGCAGTGGCCATAACAGCGGCCTACTGGCGGCTGCGCTGGCAGGGGGAGTCGGTAGCCATTCAACGGCTCTATCAGGAGTGGCAACGACAACCGCAGGTACGGCGAACCCTTCTGCGCGACCCCAGCTTCCGCAACCCCCTGTTGGTACAAGCTCTCTGGTCGCCCCGCGCCAAGCAGGTGTTGCTCTTGGCTTCAGAAATGCCCCCTGCCCCCCCGGGAACCACCTACCAACTGTGGCTGGAGTCGGCTGGGCAGCGCCTGGAAAGCGCCGGCACCTTCACCGTCAACGCCGAGGGATCCCTGCAATGGCTCAGCCAGCCCACCCATTCACAGCAGCCGACCCGCCTTTGGATTACCCTCGAACCGGCAGGCGGGAGCGAATCCCCCACTGGCGCCCCTCTGCTGCAGAGCAACTTCTGGATCCCTGCCTCTCAACCTGAGGAGAGCAAAGAGAACCTCTTAAACTAGCTTGAAATGACTCCTGAGACCCTGGAAGTTGCCCCGTCAGGTCAAGGGATTCATCCCCCCGTATACGGCGGGGAAGAGGGGGGCCTGCGCCGCCAAGGTTTCGGTCAACAACCGTTGCCATGACGGTAGTAGGATCAGGGGGCAGGCTTGCCGACGCCACACCAGGATTCGCCAGTATCTATCGGGAAATGGGTTGCGTTGGTTTCGCTTGGCCCTGCAGTTGCACGGATCGGTTGTGCCGGCAGTGCTGCCTCGCACCCTCATCTGTGGTCTCCTGGGAGTGCTGGTTTCCGTTCTCTACAAGCTGGGGTTGCCCATAGCGCTGTCCTCGTTGGTGGCGTTCGTGCCCAACATCGTTTTTGGCTTGATGCTGGTGTTTCGGACAAACACTGCCTACGAGCGGTTTTGGGAGGGGCGAAAAGCTTGGGGATGCGGGGTGAGCAACGTGCGCAACTTAGCCCGCTTGATTTGGGTAGCCATTGAAGAGAAGCAGCCAGACGATCGGGAAGAAAAAATCAAAATCCTCTATCTCCTGCCTGCTTTTGCCATCGCCATGAAGCAACATCTGCGCCAAGAATTTTTGCCAGATGAGCTTCAGACCCTCCTCAGCCCAGAGCAGTTGCAACGTCTTAAAAACCTCAACCATCCCTCCTTGCAAATTGCCTTTTGGATTGGAGACTACCTACAGCGCCAATACCAAAAAGGCCGCGTTGAAGTCTATCAGCTAACGATCATGGTGGAGCGGCTCAATAACATGGTCGATGTCCTGGGCGCCTGCGAGCGCATTCTCATGACCCCAACGCCCATGGCCTACGCCTTACATTTGAAGCAGTTGTTGCTGCTGTATTGTTTGTCTTTGCCTTTTCAGATGGTGGAGGGATTGGGCTGGATGACCGGCCCCATTGTCGGGCTGCTGGCCTTTATGCTGTTTGGCGTCGAGGAGATCGGCATTGAAATTGAGAACCCCTTTGGACGGGATCCGAACGACCTGCCCCTTGATGTGATTTGCAGTAGGATGAAGCAGAATATCGCTGATTTGATCCAGTCTGCCTAGAACAACCATGGGTTATCTCATAAACAAGCTTAGGTTTCCCTGGGGAAGGTAGTCCGGCTTTTTAAATTTTTCCAGTAACACCGGCTACGCAGCCGACAGCCGTACTTTTAGGCTTCTTCTGTGCCAGAGGGATCCCGCTTCTCCCCAGAATTGTTGGGTGGGGAGATTGGCCTGGGCAACTTTCTGGGATCTGGACGACAAGGGATCCCACCTCGGCGCCAGGAATGATACCTTGAACAAAGGCGTAGGATCTCGACCGGAGCGACAGCCATGCTGAAATGCACCACCCGCCACGTTCACATCTTTGCTGGCGAGGTGACCGCCGATAACCACTTTGTGCCTCGCGACGATCTGCTCACCCTCGATGTGGATCCCGACAACGAGCTGGTCTGGAACGATGCCGCCTTGCAGAAGGTCTATGCTCGTTTTGAGGAATTGGTAGAAGAGTACAGGGGCCGGGATCTGACTGAGTACAACCTGCGGCGCATCGGCTCTGACCTGGAACACTTCATTCGCTCTCTCCTCAAGCAAGGGGAAATTGCCTACAACCTGCAGGGGCGTACCCCCAACTACAGCATGGGCTTCCCCCAGATCCCTGCTGAAGAAATTGTCGGCCAGTACATCCCCAAAGGTTAGCCTCTCTTCCATCCCTGACTCTGGGCCTGCCAGCCCGCACGCCAATCGTTGACCTGTTATCGGAGTATCAGCCCATGTCTGGAGAACCTACCCCCGCCCAGGAAACCGCTGTCGAAAAGCCGGCCCGGGTTGAGGCCGCCAACCCTGCTCCCAAGGAGACTGACACTGCCCAAGCCTCGCCCAAAGCCGCAGCAAAAAAACCAGCCAAGGAAGAGAAGCCTTTCGAGCAACTCATTGCAGAAGATGTGATCCCGGCAACCATCGCCGCTTTTCAGAAACGCGGCGTCACCGATCTGCAACTGCGGCTGGAGGGCAAGACGCTGATTGGCTCGTTTGCCGGCGGCAAAAAGCAGTTTAGCGTCCTCTTTGCCGAGGGATCCCTCAATGGGCCCAAGTTCTTCCGCTGCGCTATTGAAGGATCCCCGGCCAGCACCATTGAGTCTTTTATGATCGACGAGCGTCGCGTCGATGTGCCCCTGTTCGTGTTCTATCTGCTGCAGCGCCTCTATGCCCAGCAGTGGTATTGAGCGATCCCAGGCAGATGCCTGAGCCGCCAGCCAAACCCGTAGGCAGCGCAGCCAGAGATTGAGCTAGCCACCTGTTAGGCAAGGAAGGGATCCCCGGACAGGGATCCCTTTTCGCTGAGGCGGGGGATGGGCTGTAGAAGCCAAAAGAGATTATCTTTTGTGAAGAAAAGTAAGGCGGTGCTACGGGAGAGCGCGAAATGTACATCGTGCAGATTGCGTCGGAATGTGCCCCGGTCATCAAGGCGGGGGGGCTGGGGGATGTGGTGTACGGCCTCAGCCGAGAGCTGGAAGTGCGGGGCCACTGTGTCGAGCTGGTTTTGCCCAAGTACGACACCATGCGCTACGACCAGATCTGGGGCTTGCACGACGCCTATCGCGACCTCTGGGTGCCCTGGTATGGGGGAGCTATTCACTGCTCGGTGTACTGCGGCTGGGTACATGGCCGCCTTTGCTTTTTTATTGAGCCCCACTCCGGCGACAACTTTTTTAATCGTGGCTGCTACTACGGCTGCCCGGACGACAACATGCGCTTTGCTTTTTTCAGCAAGGCGGCTCTGGAGTTTCTTCTCAAAAGCAATAAGCGCCCCGATATCATTCATTGTCACGATTGGCAGACAGGATTGGTGCCGGTGCTGCTCTTTGAGATTTACAAGTACCACGGCATGGAAAACCAGCGGGTATGCTACACCATCCACAACTTTAAACACCAAGGCTTTGGCGGCCCGGAAATCCTCTGGGCCACCGGCCTCAACCGGGAGCCCTATTACTTTCATTACGACCGCCTGCGAGATAACTTTAACCCCTTTGCCCTCAACTTTATGAAGGGCGGGATCGTCTTTTCCAACTTCGTGACCACCGTTTCCCCCACCCATGCCCTGGAAGCGCGATTTGGTAATTACAACTATGGACTGGGACACACTCTTTACTTGCACCAGCACAAGTTTCGCGGCGTCTTGAATGGCATCGACTACGATATTTGGAACCCTGAGATCGATCGCTTTATTCCTTTTCACTACACGGCGCAAACTTTGGAAAACAAGGCCAAAAACAAAAAAGCACTGCGGGATCAGCTATGGCTACAAGATGTTGATAAGCCCATTGTGGCCTATATTGGGCGGCTGGACGAGCAAAAAGGCGTGCATCTGGTGCATCATGCCATCTACCGCTCCCTGTTTAAAAATGCCCAATTCGTGCTGCTGGGATCCGCCACGGAGCCGGGGATCGGCGCCTGGTTTGCCCATGAGAAACGCTACCTCAACGACAACCCCGATGTTCACATCGAGCTGGGCTTCAACGAAGAACTTTCCCACCTCATCTATGCGGGGGCAGACATCCTTGTGGTGCCCAGCCACTACGAGCCCTGCGGCCTTACCCAGATGATCGGCCTCAAGTACGGCACGGTTCCGGTGGTGAGGGGCGTGGGCGGCCTGGTGGATACCGTTTTCGACCGCGATTACGACACTCGCAAATTGCCGGAGCAGCGCAATGGCTACGTGTTCTACCACACGGATCGCGCGGCTCTGGAGTCGGCGCTGGATCGGGCCATCGACCTGTGGTACACCGCTCCCGACCAGTTTCGCCAACTGCAAGTCCAGGGCATGAGCTACGACTACTCCTGGAACTACCCCGGCAAAGAATACCTGGAGATCTACGAGTTCATTCGCCACCGCTGAGCGATCCCCAGCGATCCCAGCCCTTGACCACAAGGGGGAAATGCTGGACGATAGGTAGCAATGCCGCTCTTAACCTTCCCTACAGATTTATTGCCGGGGAAGGGGAGCTTGCTCGGTTATCTTCTCCTACCTGAGGATCCCTGGCCGCTATGATGGGCTATCTCGCCTTGGTACTCCACGCACACCTGCCCTTTGTGCGCCACCCTGAGCAGGACTTCGTGCTGGAAGAAGAATGGCTCTACGAAGCCATCACCGAGACCTATGTCCCGCTGCTGCACATGTTCGAGGGGCTGCGGCGAGATGGCATCGACTTTCGCTTCACCATGTCCCTGACGCCGCCCTTGGTGTCGATGCTGCGGGATCCCTTGCTGCAGGAGCGCTACGACCACTACCTAACCAAGTTGGAAGAGCTGGCCCAACTGGAATACGACAAGAACGCCACCAACGGCCACATTCGCTACCTGGCCGAGCACTACATCAAGCAATTTGCCATGGTGCGCGATCTCTGGGAGCGCTACGACCGGGATCTGGTGCGGGCCTTCAAACAGTTTCAAGACAGCGGCAACCTGGAGATCATTACCTGCGCGGCTACCCACGGCTACCTGCCCTTGATGCAGATGTACCCGCAGGCGGTATGGGCCCAACTTATCGTGGCCTGCGAGCACTACAACGAACACTTTGGCCAATGGCCAAGAGGGATCTGGCTGCCGGAGTGCGCCTACTACCAGGGGCTGGAGCGGATGATCGCCGATGCCGGCCTGCGCTACATGATCACCGACGCCCACGGTTTGCTCTATGCCAAGCCGCGGCCCCGCTACGGCATGTACGCCCCCATCTTCACCGAGACTGGCGTTGCCGTCTTCGGTCGGGATCACGAGTCTTCGCAGCAGGTGTGGTCAGCGGAGGTGGGCTACCCTGGGGATCCCGTCTATCGCGAGTTCTACAAAGACCTGGGGTACGAGGCCGACTACGAGTACATCAAGCCCTACATCATGCCCAACGGCCAGCGGAAAAACACCGGCATCAAGTACCACCGCATCACGGGGCGCAACCTCGATCTGGGACAGAAGCAACTTTACGATCCCTACTGGGCCAGGGAGAAGGCGGCAGAACATGCGGGCAACTTCATGTTCAACCGCCAGCGGCAGATCGAGTATTTGTACAGCGTCATGGGGCGTCCGCCGCTGGTGGTGGCCCCTTATGATGCCGAGCTGTTCGGCCATTGGTGGTATGAGGGCCCCTGGTTTTTGGATTTCCTCATTCGCAAGAGCTACTTCGACCAAAATACCTATCGCATGACTCACCTGGCGGAGTACTTGCGGGAGAACCCCACCCACCAGGTGTGCAAACCTGCCCAGTCCAGTTGGGGGGCGCGCGGCTTCCACGAGTACTGGCTCAACCCCACCAACGCCTGGATCTACCCCCACCTGCACAAGGCTACCGAGCGGATGATCGAGCTGAGCCGCCGCGAGCCTGCCGATGACCTGGAGTGGCGGGCCCTGAACCAGGCGGCGCGGGAATTGCTCCTGGCCCAATCTTCCGACTGGGCCTTCATCATGCGCACGGGGACGATGGTTCCCTATGCGGTACGCCGCACCAAATCCCACCTGCTGCGCTTCAATCACCTCTACGAGAAGATCCAAGCCGGCCAGTTTCGGCGAGAAAAAGCCACCCCTGAAGACGAGCAGTGGCTGGCCAAGGTGGAATACATGGACAACATCTTCCCCAACCTCAACTACCGTGTCTACCGGCCCCTCTGACCATTGGGTAAGGCCGGAACCTTTTGGCAACTTCCACCCGCACCGCGTGGAAAAAAGAATTTCCGACTACTTGAGCCTCACTCCCCCCCTTCCTCTTGGACGATGGGCTGGGGTTGGTCGCAGCAGAGGCGCGCTCGGGAAGTGTTTTCTTCAATCGGGTTTGAAACGACTGCAGTTTGAAATAGCCATCATCGGCATCCCTGCGGACTTTCCGCTGCCGAGGGCGGGCCTTGTTGCGAAGGGATCCCAACTTCCCTGCCCTGATGGCCAGCCCTGCCGGTTCTAGAGCTTGGTGCCGCACTCGGCGCAGAACTTGTGCAGGCTGGGGTTTTTGGTGCCGCAATTGGGGCAGTAAATCAGCTCGGCGGCTTGCTCCAGTTGCCGCTTTTCCGGCAGGCCGATCATCTGGTAGTTGGCTTTGCCGGCGGGCACCATCGGGTAGCAGTTCTCGTCCCGCTTGACCACAAAATCGACCACCACCGGCCCCTCGTGGCGCAGCATCTCTTGGATGGCGTCGTCCACTTGATCGGGGTGATCGACGCGCATGCCCTTGACGCCAAAGGCTTCAGCCAGCTTGACGAAATCCGGCATGCCCGGAGTCATATCCGAGTGGGAGTAGCGCTCGCCGTGGAAAGCCTGCTGCCACTGCCGCACCATGCCCTGCCAGCCGTTGTTGATGATGGCCACCTTGGTGGCAATGCCGTACTGGGCCACCGTGCCCAGCTCCTGCATGTTCATCTGGAAGCTGGCGTCGCCGCTGATGCAGATCACCTCGGCGTGGGGCAGGGCCACTTTGACCCCCATGGCCGCCGGGAAACCGTAGCCCATGGTGCCCAGGCCAGAACTGGAGATCCACTGGCGCGGCCCGTTACGCAGAAACTGCGCCGCCCACATTTGGTGCTGACCGACATCGGTGGTGTAGTAGGCGTGGGGAGCATGGCGACGAAAGGCATCGATCACCTGCTGCGGGGCGATCACGCCCTCATAGCGGGGCACCTGCAGGGGGTAGTCCCGTTTCCAGCGCTCGATCCGCTCCAGCCAAGCCTGCGTCTGGCCAGGGGTGTGGGGCATTTTGCTCAGTTGCGCCAACAGCTCCACCAGGACGGTGCGCACATCTCCCACAATCGGCACGTCCGGAGTGCGGTTTTTGCCCACTTCTGCCGGGTCGATATCAATGTGGATAACCTTGGCGTGCTTGGCAAATTCGTCCAGCTTGCCGGTTACGCGGTCGTCAAAGCGGGCCCCCACGGCAATCAGCAGGTCGCACTCGGTAACGGCGAAGTTGGCGTAGGCGGTGCCGTGCATGCCCAGCATCCCCACCGAGAGGGGATCGTTCTCATCGAAGGCCCCTTTGCCCATGAGGGTGGTGGTCACCGGGATCTGATAGGTGTGGGCCAGCTCGGCAATCTCGGCATGGGCACCCGAGATGATGGCCCCGCCCCCCACGTAGAGCAGGGGCCGCTTGGCCTGCAGGATCAGCTTGGCCGCCGCGTGGATCTGGCGAGGGTTGCCCCGCACCGTGGGCCGGTAGCCGGGGATATTGACCTCGCTGACCGGCTGGTAGTCGAACTCTTCCAGGCCCACATCTTTGGGGATGTCGATCAACACTGGACCGGGTCGCCCCGTGCTGGCGATGTGGAAGGCCTCGGCCACAATCCGGGCCATCTGCCGGGGGTCGCGCACCACGTAGGAGTGTTTGACAATGGGCAGGGTGATGCCAAAAATGTCAGTCTCCTGAAAGCCATCAGTACCAATCAAATGGCGGGGCACCTGGCCAGTAATGGCCACCAGAGGCACGGAGTCCATTATGGCGTTGGCGATGCCTGTCACCAAATTGGTTGCCCCCGGCCCCGAGGTGGCAAAGCACACCCCCACCTTGCCGGTAGCGCGGGCGTAGCCATCGGCAGCATGGGCAGCGGCCTGTTCGTGGCGGACTAGGAAATGTTTGAGTAGCCCTTGGGATTCGGCCTTGTACAGCTCGTCGTAGATGGGCAAGATCGCTCCTCCTGGATAGCCGAAAATGTGCTGCACCCCATGTCGATGCAGGCTATCCACCAGTGCATAGGCCCCTGTTGCCACGATATCTTCTCCCCACTGAAGACGACCGAGCGCTCAACCTGAAGGGTTTGAGCTAGAAGACCAGCCAGCTATTGGCCGGCTTTTTAGGTTGTGTATTTAATTCAACAGTCTAGCAGGGGTTTGCTCCGCAGGGTTGAGATTTGCCTGGGGGGTGGCAACCGGTTTTTTCCTTCACCCTGCTTTTGCCTTGGAGAGCCCTTTAAGGCTGAGCTGTCGCATCCCCAGCAGAGGTGGCTCTAGATGAGAAGGGATCCGCTGCCCTGGGGATCCTGCGCTGCAAAACCTGCCCAGGCCGACGTGAGACCATCCGGTTCTCAGAGGGTTGAACCTGAAATTGATGGCATCCTCCCCTCAATATTTATTGAGGGGATTATTGCCCCTCGAGCTCCCCTACTTCTCTAAAACCTGCTGTTATCTATCTAGGTTTGATGATTGCGATGCTGGTCGGCAACCCGCTGGCTGGCCTCAAGACCGGCCCAGAGCCGGTTTTTGCCCAGTCTTCTGTCTCAGCAATCGATGAAGAAACTATTGGATTGCTCGCTTAGTTGTTCCCGCTGCTTCCGTTGAAGAAGTCGAACTGGAGCGGGAGAATGGGCGCTGGGTTTGGAAGGTGGGGTTTGCCAACGACATTGAGGTCAAAATCGATGGCAGAGCCGGGAAAATTCTAGACATCGATGATGACTGGTAGTTGGGCTGCTGCAAGAGCCCAAGAGAGGGCTGACGAGTTCTATCGGATCCTCGAGCGGCTGCTGCGCAGGATGAGCCATGCCAATTCCAAGGCCGGCCCCAGCACTCGCCAGGCGCGAAAGCAAAGCAGCAGGGATCCCTGTCCGTGCCAGCCGGTGTGGGCGAAGGTCAAGCGCAGGTGGCAAGCCAGCGAGGGGGGGAGGGTTGCCAAAAGCCCTAGGCACTGCCCCGTCAAGGCCGGGTCGGCAAAGCCGATTTCCAGGCCGCCTCGCCAGGACTGGATCTGGATCCCCTCGGCCAACCGCCTCAGAAGGGGCCAGAAGCGAGGCCAGTCGGCAAAGGAGAGACGGCAGCCCACCCAGGCTGGCCAATGCCCGCGAACGTATAGGGACCCGCAGCGCCATTCCCAACCCCGACGGCTGCCCCGCAGAGCCAAGCCCCTCCACCCGCGCCATTCCCCAACCCAGGCGAGGGGGCCCTGCCAAGGCTTGCGGTAGCGCAGCAGGAGCTGTTGTGGCCAGAACAAAAACAGCCCCAACCCCGTGACCAGCAACAGCCCTGCCAGGCGCTGGATGACCTCAGGCCAGCCCATAGCGAGCCAGAAAACGGGGCAAATCGACCACCTGACAGGTATAGGATCCCTGCATGACCAAGCGCCCCTGCTGCGTGATCTTCACCTGAAATTCAATGCGCCTTCCCACCGCTTGCACAACCTCAACCTGAACGTGTAGAGGATCCCCGACCACGGCTGCCGAGCAGTGTTCCAGGGCAAAGCGGATCCCGACGACGGCTTCTTCCCCCTCGTAGAAGGGCTGCAAGGTGTTGTGGCCGCACCGCTCGATCAGCGCCAACAGCGCCGGGGATCCGATCACCCTCACGCCGGGGTTGCCCAGGGCCTCTGCCGTTTGCTCGGGGCCGGGGATCCCTTGCCAGGTGCCGCGGGTGCCGAGAGGAACAGGTTTCACGGTCTGGGAGCCCCAACAGGCGAGGGTGGGCATTTAGCGGGATGCAGTCCTGGACTGCCACAGGCGCCAGCCCTGCCCAAGCAAGAGGCAGAGAACCAGGATCCCGACGAGAACCACCAGCACCAGGGCCCGCTCCAGGCGGGTGGCATAGAACCCCGTCACCGTCCAGTTGCGGCTGAGGTTGGAGCCCAAAATGGCAAGCATAGCCAGGCCCAAAGCTTGGGTCCCTGTCCAAGGTGCCCTTCCCCTTTCTTGGTTTAGGGCTATGGGCTGCAGCGCTGCCAAGATCAAGGCGGTGATCAAGGCTGCCAGCAAGAAGGCCGCCTGCGGCTGGGCGTGGACGAAATAGCCCACCCCCAGCGGCAGGAGCAGGCTGGCCAGCGTCAGGCCGATCCCCGTCGGCAGCGGCCTGTCTTGCCCGTACACCCAGTGGACAAGCGCTGCCAGCCCCATGCTCGCCATGCCCAGGTACAGCGCCGCCGCCACATAGGGCTGGGTGAGGTCGATCCCGGCCACCTGCAGGTTGAACTGGTGCAGCAGGTTTTGCAGCAGGGGTTGGGCCGACAAAAACAGGGCGGCCATTGCCCCCCAGCGGCTGGGAAAAGCCAGACACCCCAGCCCCAGCAGCGCCGCCCCGTAGGATCCCCCCAGCCGCAGCGCCAGCAGCGCCCCACCGCCTACCAGCGTCAGGCTCACACAGGCCCGCCAGAGCAAGGCCTCTTTCCCCTCGGGTGCCGGGATCCCGCCCTCCAAAGCCAGCAGAGCCCACGAGAGCAGCACCCCCGCCCCGTACAGCAGCGCCCAAAAGGGATCCTGGTACAGCCCGTTGCGCACCAGGGCCAAAGCCAGCGCCGTCGCCACCAGCCATCCCACACCGTGCCCCAGGGCCGACAGCAGCCGGTTGGAGCCCACCTCGCTGTCGCGCGAGGACTCCGTCCCGCTGGCGGGAACGGGGAGGATCAGCAGGGGCAGCGTGCCCGCCACCAGGCTGAGGGCAGCCAGCCCCACCGGCAGCAGCACCGACCAAGGGAGATCTTGGGGGGAGCCCATCTCCAGCAGGCGGGATCCCCAGGTCAAGGCGGCGATGCCGCTCCAGCCCTGGCCCAGACCCATCAGCACAGACAGCATCTCCGCCTCGGCCAAGCAGCCCAGCAACGGGATCCCCACCAAGCCCATCCCCAGGCCGCAGCCCCACAGCAGCAGAGAAAAAGCAGCTCCCGCCTCAGATTCCTCGAAAGCACCGCGGGCTAGGCCCCACACGCTGGCCAAGCTGAGCAGCAGCACCGCCAGCCCCTGCCCGGCCCGCCCGCAGCCGCTCAAGCCCAGCAGACCCAACCCCACCAGTCCCCCCAGCAACACCGCTAGCGGGATCGGCTCCGACAACTGTCCCAGCCCTGCCCCCAGCGCCGCCAAGGCTGCCAAGCCCAGCCCCACTGCCGGCTGCCAACGGCGAAGGGATCCCCAGCGGCGATAGCGAATCGCTTCCAACAGCAAAACCACCAAGCCAATTGCAGCCCCAATCGCCAGCGCTCCGCTTACCATCTCCCCCTCCTGACCAACCCTTCCTCAACTATCGCCGATCTTGGTCTGGCCATCGAAGGACTCCGTCCCGCTGGCGCAAACGGCAAAAGGGTTGACAGAAACTTGGTGCCTTATCCCCCAGCCGGGGAAGGGCAATGCCCCAAGCCGCCGAGGCGGTGGCAAAGATAAGCTGGAAAAGAGCAGCGAGCGGGCGTTCATGTCTTCCGAGCATTACAAGTTCGACCTCTTCTTGCGTTACCACCGGGCCCAGGCCCGTTGGGCGCGGCAGTTGGCGGAGCGGCTGGATCGGGAGGGCTTCAAGGTCTGGTTTGACCGCTGGATGCTACAGCCAGGAGACGACCGCCGGCTGGAGCTGCAACTGGCCATCGAACAGTGCCGCTGGGTCGGGGTGGTGGCCTCGCCGGAGTTTGTCGCCAATCCCTGGCCCAGAGATGAGCTCTACAGCGGCTTCTCCCACGCCCCGCCCCGGCAGAACCAGCGCCTGCTGACGCTGCTGCACACGCCCGCCGAGCTGCCCCGCCCCCTGGCAGAAGCGCCGCTGCTGGACTTTAGCGGCTCCGATGAGGATCCGGTGCTGTTCGAGTACCGGGCCCGGGAGCTGATGCACTTTTTGGATCCCAGCTTTCCCGCCCCCGGGGATCTGCAGCGATTTCGGCTGCAATACCGTCGCCGCGAGGAACTCCCTGAAGATGAGGAGGTGCGGGGGTTCCAGGCCTTTTTGCGGGCCATTCAAATGGCCATCCTGCGCATTGCCACCGGCGAAATGCCCTCTGCCACGCCGGAGGAAGGAGCACGCAAGATTGCCATTTTGCAATTTATTCAGCGGCTGTTTCAGTGGAACAGCGCCGACATTCAATTTGAGCGGGCCGAGGAGTGGCGCAAGCGGGGCAACCTGAGCGAGGCGCTGGCCGCCTACGACCGTGCCTTGAACATGGATCCCAACTTTGCCCTGGCCTGGAGCCGGCGCGGCGATGTGCTGGTGCAGTTGGCCCGCTACCGCGAGGCGGTGGACAGCTACAACGGATCCCTGAGCATCAACCCCTACGACGAGGAGACGCGGCTGCGCCTGGCCCTGATTTTGGGGCGCCTGGGCCAGTACAAAGCGGCGGTGGTCAACTACGACAAGGTGCTGGAGAGCAACCCCGAAGATGCCTTGGCCTGGCACAATCGCGGCATTCGCCTCATGCAACTGAAGCGGCCCAAGCTGGCCCTCAACAGCCTGAACAAGGCGCTGCGCTACAACCCCCAACAGCCCCGCACCTGGCTGGCGCGTGGGATCGTGCTGCGGCGGCTGCGGCGGCCCAGCTCGGCGGCGGCCAGCTTTGCCCGCGTCCTGAAGCTCAACCCCAGAAGTGGCCGGGTCTGGCGCTACCAAGGCAATGCCCTGTTCCACTGCCAGCGGCTGCGCTCGGCCATCGAGTGTTACAAGCGCTCGCTGCGGCTGCGCCGCCGGGATCCCATTACGCTCCACAACCTAGGGGTGGCTCTGCTGCGCCTGGGGCAGTATCGGCTGGCCAGCAAGGCCCTGGAACGTGCTCTGCGCTACGACGCCGACAACCCCAAAAGCTGGTATGCCCGCGGCGTGGCCTTCCAGAAATTGGGCTACCTGAGGGAGGCTTGCATTCACTTCGAGGAAGCCCTGAAAATCCGGCCAGAGGACTTCCCGGCTCGCTACGCCCTGGCGGTGGCCCAGCAGGAGCTGGGGCAATACGAAGCCAGCCTGGAGCAGTTCCGGCGCCTGGTGCAACAGCGTCCCGGCAGCTTTGCCTGCTGGTTTGGCCAGATCACCAGCCTGCGGCGCTTGGGCCGGTTGGAAGAAGCCCTTGCTGCCGCCCAACAGATGACCCGCCTCAACGAACGGGATCCCTGGGGCTGGTTTGCCTTAGGGCTAGTGTATGGCGACCTGAAAGAGGCAGAAAAAGCGGTGGAGGCCTACTCGCGGGTTTTGCAGCTCACCCCAGAAGACGCGGTGGCCCTCAACAACCGCGCCTGGGAGGCCCTGAAGCTGGGGAAATTGGAGCTGGCTCTAGCCGACGCCCAACGGGCCACAGAACTGGAGCCGCAGCGGCCCGCCTTCTGGCATACCTTGGCGCTAATCCAACTACAGGCCGGCCAGCGGGAGGCGGCCCAGGCCAGTTTGCAGCGCTGCCTGGAACTGGATCCCCAGTTTCAGCCGGCCCAAGCTGCTCTGCAGGAGCTGAACCGCGCCGGCTCCAGCTCGCCGACACCGTTGCCGGGCAACTTTGCCGAGAGCCCTGCTGCTGACGCGCCGGCAGGAACGGCGCTGCCAGAACTGAAAACCCTCACCCCTCAAGAGGAGCCGCAACCGGTAGACCGTAGGCCCCTACCGGATCCCTCCGCTTAGCCCTTGTCTTGTGCCAATCCCCACAACGCCCTGACTGGATTTATGCCCAGGGACAGCTTGCCTCCCTGCCTGACAAAACTCCACCGGCTCAGGGCTATGTAGACCATCCGCGAACTGAAGCGCGGAAGCAGGCTACTGAGCAGGGGGAGAACCTCAGCCTTAGCAATATACAAACTGTGCTGTTCAGAGGGGCCGTCAGCTCTCCCCCGTTCACAGCAAGGGCAGGCCGCGCAGTCGTCGCAGTTGGTTGATATGGGCTGGGCAATCACACCCGAACAGGGCAATGGCGGCGTTGCTCTCTTCGAGGGTGAACTCCAAGAAAAGATGCTCCGCCGCCTCGACCTCAGCTTCAGATGGGTTGGGATCCCCTATCTCTGGCCAAGGGAGCGGGTGCCGCCACGGCAAAGAACGAGAGCGGACAACACTCAGATCAAATTGAGGCACCTCCAGAGCAGAAGCCCAAGCCATAGGAGCAGGCGACAGCAGCAACGCCCACAGAGCCGGTGTAGCCCACCTAGCCCAACGCCAATAGAAATGAGGGATCCCTGCCATCAATCTGACCAACTCACCGTAGCGGTAGTGTACCACTGGTTTTGGCTTCTGTCAGGAAAGAGAAACTCCATCAGCCGAAATGACCGTAAAGTGGTTGAGCTTACAGCCTGTTAAGGACTCAAGGGGTACAATAGCAGCACTTAGCAAACCAACTTTGGAAGGAGGATGGATTGATCAGTAGTAAAGAAGTCTTCACTATCTGCTCCATGCTATATTTCCCAATTCTGCAAAGCTGCCGAATAAAATGCTTCAACACCGACCACATCATCTCAATGGGATTCAACTCCGGCGCATACACAGGTAGGTATAGGATTCGTGCTCCTGTCCCCCTAATCAATTCCTCAACTTCCCGACTCTTGTGGATATTTAAATCCTTCCTCGCATCTAGCTTCGGACATAGCTCGCTTCTCAAAAACTCCAAAAAATCTCCTTTCTTCATCCCACCCTTGATGACACGACAGCCAACTACACCTCTCAAGGAAATAGCTCCAATAACCGTATACTTTTCACCCTTGTATCTCTGACGATAATGATAAGCCCTTTGACCACGTAAACTCCGAGATACTCTCCGCTCCATTCCCTCCCAGACTCCCGTCTGGTCGATGGCAATCAAATCCTCCGCTGGAATATTCCTGACTTCTTGACTATAAGCTAGTCGTTCCCTTTGCACCTCCTCTTCTTTGACTTTTGCACTGCGGTAGGTCTTTTTTTTAAAGTCATTCCTTGCTTTTTCAAGAAATTATGTATCGTGACGATGCTTACATTGATTCCTAAGCGCTCGCGCAACAGTTCTTGATACTGCCACAGGTAGAAGTCTGGGTGTTCTGTAATAATTGCGATCACTTCCTGCCGATGTTGTTCCAAAATGCCCACTCGCTTGGTGCCTGCTTTCTTAGGGGCTAAATCTTGAGTTTGTTGGTACTGACGCACCCAGCGGTGTACTGTTCTTTTGGTAACCATGAAGCGTTTAGCTACCTGGCGGATGGAGGTGCTACCTGCCTGGTAGGCTGCTACAACTCTTTGCCGCAAATCCAAAGAATGAGTCGGCATTCCTTTCTCTCCTTCCTCTTGAATACTTGTACCCTATTTTAAATTAAAAGGCTGTACCTAATTTATGGTGAAAAACCCGACGGGTGGAAACCCTCTGGAAAGCGTGTCAAGCGGGGCCTGTACCAAACGGCAAAGGGGTGGTTGGTTAACGCTGAGGCAAATGCTGTCGCCAACCTGCTTAAGAAAGTCAGCAGAACCTTGGAGCTTTGCGTGAAGGAACTGTCTAGAGGCGCTTTGACAACGCCGTTACGGGTTCTTTTGTGGACTGCGTAAGAATCCCCCGCCTTCAGGCGGTGGGAGTGTTAAATCCAGCTACAATTGCTGTGTAAAGCCCCGCTTTAGGATCAACGCCGCTGGCAATGGCAAAGGCAAGCGCTAGCGGCAAAGCCACCACTGCTGTGGTCAAGCCGCCCATAAGGTCGCCGCGCCAGCGCGCCAAAAGCTTTTTCCACCCTTGGCCTGCGTCATCCGTAGCCACAGTTGGCTGACTCACCACAGCTACTCGAACACTCCTCAGTTGCCGATAAGTCCTTTCAAAGGGTAACACAGTGTTTACAAATGTGTATACGGACTCAATGGCACCGGGGAAGGTGTAGCGTCGCTGAGTGCCTCAGCGGCAGTTGACGGATAAAGCCAGAGTGTGAGCAGCCGATCGTAGGCCCAACGATGGTTTAGAATATTTTTAGAATCTGGTCTGAGGTTGCGGGGATCCTAAAGACGCCCAGCTCGGCGGTTTTATTCCGTCGTTTCTTCTCCCCTTTCCCTTCAGCTCCCTCTGTAACTTAGGAGATTGCTATGGCCGTTCCTAGTGGTCTTTCCAGCCCGCTGCCGGAGCAAGAAACCTCTACGGGACAAGGAAACGGTCTGAACTTGGCTCCTCGGCCTGCCGACCCGATCCTGCCGGCTGCTCTAGGGTCAGGAGAGAGGTCCGGCCCGCCGGTGTTTCCTAGCCCTGTCAAGTTCAGCAAGATCGAGATCGACAACCGCCCGGTGGGAGCTTCCACCCTGAAGGTAGTGGATTACTTTGCCGATGGCCGTCCGGTTGCTGCTGCCACTCTGAAAGTTGTGGATACCTGGGGCGAGGGGCGCCCAACGGTGGCTTCCGGCGTCAAATTTGTCCATGACCCAACCCTCAACCGGCCGGTGATGGCGGACGGCCTGAAAATTGCCAAAACTTTCCTGGGAAATCGCCCTATTGAGGCTAGTCCCCTTAAGGTGTTGCGTTAGCCGGCATCCCTGACGAGGGCCAGGGATCCCCCTGCTAACCTGAGTGGGGGAGACGTGACAGCGGCAAATATGGAGATCCTGGCGGCTTTGGTGGGGTTGCTGGCGGGCTTGGGAGGAGGGGCAGGCTACCTGGCAGATCAGGCGGCTCGGCAGCTTTTGCTCGCTCAGCTCGATGGGGTAGAGGTTTTGGAGGTGCGCATCCAAAGCCGCCCTAACTATCGTTTTTTGAGCGGCCAGGCGGATCGGTTGTTGGTTGCCGGGCGGGGGCTGTACAGGGCTCCGTTTCCGCGCATAGAGCTGCTGGAGCTGGAAACAGATCCGGTGGCCATTGACCCCTCTTTTTTCCGCGGGGCTCCTCTGCGGCTGGAGCGTCCTCTGCAGGCGGCGGTGCGGGTGGTGGTGCGGGAAGAAGACTTGAATGCTGCCCTCAACTCGCCAGAGGTGCTGAGACAGTTTCAGGATATCCGAGCAGATCTGCCCTTTGGCGGGCTTAGGGACGAACCCCGCCGCTTCGATCTGCGCAAACCCCGGGTCGAGTTTTTGGCTCCTGACCGCCTTCGACTTTCTGCCCTCTTGGTGGAGCAGGAAGGCGGCAGCGAGCAAAAAGACTCCGTCCCGCTGACGCGAGCAGTTGATGTAGTGTTCAACGCCGGGATCCAGGTGGAGGAGGGGCGCCGCTTGCAGCTTCAGGATCCGGAGTTTGTCATCGGCTCTGTGCGGGTTCCCGATGAGATCTCGGCAGCGTTTTTGGGCGGCCTTAACGAGGTGTTTGATCTGCAAGAGCTAGAAGATCTGGGGCTCCTGGTGCGGGTGCTCAGCCTGGAGATAGGGTCTGATCAGGTGCAGGTGATCGGCTTTGTGCGGGTCGAGAGCTTGGAGACCCTGATGGGATCCCGGCGAGCCGCCCTTCCCTAGCAGGGATCCCCGCCCATTGGGGCTAAATCTTCTCGTCGATAGGGTCGTCTTCTGCCAGGAGCTTCTCGATGCGGGCCTCGTCCAGGCGGGAGAGCAGCCGCGCCGCCTCTTGGTTGTCGCGAATGGCTGTGGCCAGCGTGAAGCCAGTTCAAGCTGGCTTGCGCCTGTGCCGGTTTGGGGATCCCCGGCAGGGTGGGCCTTTCTTCGCTACCCTAGAGCTAAGCAAGACAGGGGAATGGCAGCGATGGATCACTACGGAGGGCGTACCGCACAGCTTGGCTCTGGCAAATTGGGGGGGCGACGTTCCCGCCCACGGCGCGACCAGGCCCTGCCCCTGGGGATCCTGGGCTTTTTGCTGGGGGTGGGGGTGATGGGGGGAGCCTGGTGGTACAGCATTGGGCCGCGGCAAACCCTTTCTTTGTACTGGCTGACCACGGCTAACAACTCGATCTACTACGTGCAGCAGGAGCGCTCCGTGCGCGCCTTCGACGCCCAAGAGGCCATCCGTGTGGCTTTGGAAGAGCTGATCGCCGGGCCCCGGGATCCCCACCTCACCACCGCCATCCCTCCCCAGACACGGCTGCTGGATGTGCGGGTGGAAGGCAACGATATTTTCCTCAATTTCTCTTCTGAATTCACGCAAGGGGGGGGATCCACGGCGATGATGAGCCGGATCGCGCAGGTGCTCTACACGGCCACCAGCCAGAACCCCGGCGCGCGGGTGTGGATCTCCGTCGAGGGGCGTGCCCTCGAGGTATTGGGGGGGGAAGGGCTGATGATCGACCAACCCTTGACGCGGGCCTCGTTTGTCCCCAGCTTCCAGCTTCCGGCAGAACCTGAGGCGGAGCCGTCAGCCGTATCGGCCTCTTGAGAGATCATGAACTGGTTCCAACGGGTGGGCAGCAGTTTTCTCCTGGCCGGGCAGGTGACCTTGCACCTGCTGCGGGGCCGCATTCACCGTCGCAACACGCTGGAGCAACTGGCAGCGGTGGGGCTGGAGTCGCTGCTGATTGTTTTGATCACAGCGGTGGTGATCAGCGGCGTTTTCACGATTCAGTTGGCGCGCGAGTTCATCAACTTTGGAGCTTCTTCCCTCATCGGCGGGGTTTTGGCCATTGCCCTGGCCCGCGAGCTGACGCCGGTGGTGACGGCGGTGATCCTGGCTGGACGGGTGGGATCCGCCTTTGCCGCCGAGCTGGGCACCATGAAAGTCACGGAGCAGATCGACGCCCTTTACCTGTTGCGCACCGATCCGGTGGACTATCTGGTGATCCCACGGGTAGTGGCCGCGGGGCTGATGCTGCCGGTGCTCACCATCCTCTCCCTGTTGACGGGGTTGGTGGGGGGGATGATCATCTGCGCGTCGGTTTACAACATTCCTTCCACGGTGTTTCTCACCTCGGCTCAGAATCTCCTGGCCCCTTGGGACTTGATCGTCTGTTGTTTGAAGGCGATGGTGTTTGGGTCTCTGATCGCCATTGTCGGCTCCAACTGGGGCCTTTCCACCAGCGGGGGCGCCAAGGGGGTGGGGCGCTCCACCACCGATGCTGTGGTGACGGCGTTGCTGGGGGTGTTTGTTACCAACTTTCTGATCTCTTGGCTGGCGTTTCAGGGCCCGGGAACTGCCCTCAGCCGCGCCTTCTAGCCACTCAAAAGGGCAAAGGTAGGAGATAGTGATGCAAAATCCCTACGCCCCATTCCTGAGATTTTCTTGGCCTGAGATCAGCCGGGCGCTCAGGATCTGATCCCCCAGCTTGATCTTGCGCAGCACCTCGGTGCCCTCGGTAACATAGCCGAACACGGCGTAGCGGCCATCCATGAGGTTGAGGCCGGCGGGAGTGAGATCCGGCTCGGCCATAAAGATAAAGAACTGAGAAGAGGCGCTGTTGGGATCCTCGGGATAGCGGGCCATGGCCACCGTCCCTTCGGCAGCAAAGGGCAGGGCCGGCTCCACATCCCACAGGCCCAGTTGATCGAAGGTTTGGCCGTAGCGGGGCATTACCTCACCCTTGACCCGGATCTCCATGGGGATGGTGCGGACTCTGCCGGTGGCCGGATCCACATAGCCGTCGGCAGGGCCAGGGGGATCTCCAGCTTGCACTAGGAAGAATTTCTCCACTCGGTCAAAGGTCAGGCCATCGTAGAAGCCCCGCTGCACTAGGTCAGCGAAGTTGCCAGCAGTTATTGGAGCACTATAGCCATCCAGGGTGATCACCATGCGCCCGGCGGTGGTGTTCAGCTCCACTTCTGCCCGGCCCAGGAGCTGCGGCTTGTCGGCGTACTCATCAGGTACCTCGTAGGGGAAGGCCCCCACCCAGTTGTTCTCCAGGGATCCCAAGTCGTCTATGAGGCGGTCGTAGGCGGCGCGGGCTTCCTCCTTGCCCTTGGATTTGCGCTCCGTGGCCTGGCTGATGAGCTGCAACTCCTGGCGTAGGGCGGCTATTGCTTCAGAGGCGGCGGCAGCCTGCTCGGGGGGCAACTCCGCCAGCAGGGGATCCGCATAGCGATCCAGGAGCCGCTCCACCTGGCGCACATCCCCCCGCACCGCCGACCAGCGGTTGTACTTCAGGTCGGCCTCGATTTTGGTGATGGACTCGTCAATTTCCCAGATCCGACTGTCTTGGATGGGCAGCGCCCGCCGCAAGAGGGTTCGCGGATCCGTAATGGCATCCCCTTGCGGCAGCGCCAGGGCCGGGATCCCACCCAGCCAAATCGTCCAAAGCAACACAGCCGCTAAGACCAGCCGGAGTGATCTTCTTCCCCACTCCCACCGATTGCTGCCAACTGCGGATCCCTGCTGGGCACGCTGTGTCATGTCTTCACCCGTTGCCGACACTGCTTTTGCTCTCAGCCTGGCATTCTAGCGTTGCTGGCGGCAAGCGTTGCTGCGAAAGAGGGGGGTGAAGTCGCCTTCAGCAGTCAAGCTGCAAGGTCATGGCTACCTCTATCTGGGAACGACAGCCTCGAAGCGGATGGCCCCGGCACTGCCGGCTTGCCCCACATTGACCACCACCAGGCCGTTGGGGTTGGTGATGCCCCCACAGGCCGGCGGCACCGCTTGCCCCGGCGGGATAAAAGCTCCCGCATCCCCATCAACCGCATCGCTCAGAGCCACTGGAGAGCCACCTGCCGGCGTCACAGACAAGCTGCCCGGCACATAGCCAAGACCGGGGGCGAGGGGATCACACACCGTCAGCCTCGAGCCGGGCGAATCCAGCAGGAAGTAAATCGCAAACTGCAGCCGCGCTCCGGGACGTACCGGCTGGTTGATGGCGCCTTGCAGGAAGGTGGCTGCCCCGCCCGGCCAAGGGATCCCTGGGTTGTCGTTGGGATCCGTGGGCTCGTCGAAGAACTCGCGGATAGGAAGGCCGTTGACGGCGCTGATCCGCTTCACCAGTCGGATCCCTTCGCCTGGGGGAGGTGCTGGGCTGGGTGTGGGCGTCGGAGTGAGTGTGGGCGTCGGTGTCGGGGTGGGTGTGGGTGTTGGAGTCGGTGTGGGTGTCGGAGTGGGTGTGGGTGTCGGAGGAAGCTAGCTTGCTCTACCCCCAAGAGAACCATTAGCAGGGCTGTGGAAACGGTGCCCAAGCTGCGACTAAAAAAGCAAAGCAATCTTTCCAGTTGACCAGGACGAAATGAAGACGGTTTTGAGGTCAGCATTCAACACTCCTCGGCTCTCTCAGCGCGTTCTCTTGAAACACAAAATCAGCTCACATCAAACTTGACTAAAACGAGGCAGCCATCAGTTATCTACCCTCACCGAAACCGTGTTGCTAAAGAGCAACGAGCCCGATGCTGAACGAACAACAGCTCTGTTGGTGATGATGGTGGGAAGAGCGGGAGTTTCAGGAGCAGGCACAAATGGAGTCGGCGTAGGTGCCGGCGGTAGGGGTACGGGAATGCGGAGGCGGCAGGGCTGATCCGATTGATTGCCTTCTGGGGCATAGCAAACGCGAATAAGATCCTCCACAAAGCGAAGCTGATTAAAACTAAGTTGATCCGCTTGTCGAATGATGTCCGTAATGATTTCCTCCAGGTCTCGGGCTGTTCTGGAAAGAGGTACGCTGACAAACAGAATATTCTCCAGATCCCTAACTTCGGGGGGAGCTAAGTTGGAGAAAGGTACTCTATCCCGCTCCCCCAGCAAGATGCGATAAAGGGCTTCGCTCCAAGGGGAAACATCCACGGCTGCGCTGAAAACAAATCCCCGCAGGGGTGTAGGCTGGCCGGACTGACGCCCTTGGCCCAGGAGATTGGACTGAACCGATACCAATTTCCCCGGCGGTTGAATAATCGATCCGGAAAAGGGAATGGTGAACCGCAAGTTGCCCTCCAAGGCAGTGGTTGACAAGGCAGGCAACAAAATGTCCCCTCTTGAGCTTAGGTTGAACAACTCAACCTTATTGCCTCTTGAAAAGAGCGGCCCTCCCGAACAAAGGGCGGCTGTTGAGCCTGAAGGGCAAAGCTGAGCAAAGGGATCAACCACCAATCCCAAAATGGCAGAGGTAGAGCCAGAGCCAGAGCCGGGATCCCTTGGCGGCGACCCCACGGTCGAGGGGCTGCTGGAGGTACCACCACCGCAACCTTTCAGGAAAACCGTTAGGGAACCTGTAAGCACTGCCGCCAGGACAAGCGCAGCCGGTTGCCAAAATCTTCTGGGTATACCGAGTCGTCGAAACATTTGCTTATCGCCTCGCTCTCGATTAGGGATGTTGTCAGCCTGCGGAATGACTCTAGCGGGATCCCACCGTGAGAACAGCGTCGCTGAATGGCGCCACAAAACGGCTGCCTTCTCTCTCAACTCTCAGCTCGCCACTGAGAAGATAAGAACCAGCAGATAGCGGAACATTGCTTTGCACCCTCACCTGCAGGCGGTGCTCCCCAATAGCAGCAGGGAATAAGTTGGCAAAGGGAGCTTCCAGCCCTTCAGAAAACCGTGCCAGCACAAAAGTCCCCTCAGTAGCTGCAGCCAGACGCTGTAACTCCAGAAGATTCAAATCGACCCCCAACCCAACCACATACACGGTGAGTTTTTGTCCTCGCTCTCTGGCCAAAGTTGTCAGCTCCTGACTAGCTTGGTTGATGGAGCGGGTGCTTTCGTTGTCAATCCCATCGGTGAATACCACCAAGCGGCGGTTGAAACGCTCGGTGGGCCGAAAGTCGCTCAAGAAACGCCCGGCTTCTACCGTGGCATCATAAAGGGCGGTGTTCCCACCAGGATTTGCCCGCAGTACCCCCCGCCTCAGCAGTTGCTTGTCGCTGGTGAAGTCTTGCAGCAGTTGGGCCGTGCGCAAGGGCTGGCCGAGAGCGGTAGCGCCAAAACCAGCTCCTCGATTATCGAAGCGGAGCACCGCCCCCAGATCCAGGGGTGTGGCGCGAAATTGATCCAAAAGCCCAAAAACAGCCAAAAAGCGCCGGGACTGGGGATCCAAAACCAGCAGGCTGCCGGAGCCGTCCATGAGAATGGCCATCAGCAAAGGCTGACGGGCCAGCTCCGCTCGAGGATTCTCGATGCGAGTGGGGCTCAGGGTTACTGTGGCTGACTGCGGGATGCCCTGCAGATCGGTTACCCGGTTAACCTGTAGGCTGACCTGGGCAGGGGAAAGCTGGGTGACCGGCTGAGGCGGATCCCCGCTTTGCAAAAGGGCAATGTTGAACTCCATCTCCCCCTGGGTGCCGCTGAAATTGCGCGTCAGAGCCCCATTGAAAGTCAGGCGAGTTGGGGATCCCAAAGAAGCAGGGTCGATCCCCGTGCTACTGGAAGAGCCACAGCCGGCTATAGAGATCCCTAGCAGGATCAGGGCAATCACCCAGCTAGTTTCTCGGTTTTCTGGTCTGTTAAAAGGTCGAGAGAAAAGGCAAAATCGCGATGTAACGCTACCATAGGGAGAGCCGAAAGAGTATCGTAGAAAGAAACACTTGCAAGTAAAAAAAGATACTAAAAACTTGTCGATCCTCAGGCGATGGCTTTCAGAGGTGACAGTTTTTTTAAAATAAGCGTCCTTGTTTAACTTTGGCTTTAGAAGCATGGCCCGTGGGGTTGGGGAGCTTCAAGAGGCTTGCCGGCCAGCCTAGAAAAAGCTTGGCAGTCCAGTTTTGCCCCCATCTCCTCTCCCGAAGGCGGGCAGACGCCGCCTGAGGTGCATGGGAACCCGTCCACAGGTGTAAGCTCTAATAGGGATCCCTCTGGGTGAGGAGGACGGTCAAACATGGCGGCCAAGCAACTGAAGTTCTACTGGAGCCCTCAGTACCAGATCTTTAGCTGTGACGGGGCCAAGCTGGAGGGGCACGGCTCCATCCAAACCAATCCCTCGCATGACCTGGTTCACTTGTTCATTGCCGCCAACGGCAAGATGCCTTGGCAGCCGGTAGAAAGCCGCGAGCAAACCTGCTTTGCCGAGTACAACGCTGTGCTGCTGGAGCACCTTTTGGTCAACTGCTTCAACGCGGCAGCGCTGGGATCCATGGCCCCAGAGCAGATCGTTCCGGAGGCGCGAAAGTTTTTGCAGTGGTTTGTTTCCGAGCATTATGCGCCTTTTCCGGTTTCCGAAGAAGAAGCCTTTCGGCGCTTTGCCGAACACTTGGATATCGAGCGCATGGTGCGGCTATTCCCCTACTTCTACAGCCTGCGCGCCTGGGAGTGCTTCAGCCCCACTTACCGCAACGAGGTTTACGATTTGGAATTCACTTCCGAAGACGATCCGGTCAAAGAAGCCCCGGAATGGGCGGCGGATCCCAATATTTTGGAGACCCAAGAGCTGGTGCGGCAAAAGCTCGCCGAAGCTGTGGCGGAGGCAAGATCGATCCGGCCCCGGCCAGAGCCCGTGTTAGCTTCGCCGCTGTTTAACCCCTCAGCCAAGACCAAGCAGAAGAAAGCCGGGCTCGGCTTTAAGCCCATCCCCACCTGTTGAATAGTTGTGGAACCATCGAGCTCCCCTCATAGAGGGGTTGGGGGTGAGGGGAGAAAACCAAAGCTGACTAGTTTGTGCCGACCACCAAGCGGCAGAAGGCCTTCTTGCCCACCTGCAAAACCCGCCCGTCCAGCTCAGAGGCTTGGGCAAACTCCAGGTCGGGATCCTCCACCTTTTGCCCGTCCAGCCGCACGGCGCCCCCTTGGATTTGCCGACGGGCCTCGGCAGCGCTCTTGCAGAGGCCGGATTCGCGCAGGATGTAGCTCAGTTTTACCGGGTAAGACAAGCACTGGATGGCAAAAGTGGGGATGGATCCCGTTTCAACGAGATTGCCTTGTAACACCAGCGCTTGGGCGGTGCGCTGCGCCTCTTCTGCGGCTTCAGAAGAGTGAAATTGGGCCACGAGGGTCTTGGCCAAGAGGATCTGGCGCTGGCGGGGATCCGCCGGCAGCTCCGAGGGGGGCACCGAGGTGAGCAGCTCAAAGTAGCGCTCCACCAGCTGATCCGGCACCTTCTCTAGCTTGGAGTACATGGTGAGGGGATCCTCGGTCAGGCCCACGTAGTTGTTTTTGGACTTGGACATTTTCTGGTAGCCATCTAAGCCCTCCAACAGGGGCACCGTCAGGCAAAATTGAGGGGTTTGGCCCTTCCACAGTTGCAGCTCCCGGCCAACCAGGAGGTTAAAGCGCTGGTCAGTTCCCCCCAACTCCACGTCCGCCTCCAGCGCCACCGAGTCGTAGCCTTGCAGGAGAGGGTAGAGAAATTCGTGCAAGTAGATGGGCGTTCCCGAGCGGTAGCGCTGGGCAAAGTCTTCCTTGGCCAACATCTGCCCCACTGTCATCTGGGCTTGGAGCTCAATGAGCTCGCTAAGGGTGAGGCGGGCTAGCCACTCGCTGTTGCGGCGCACCTCCAGCCGACCGGGGGTCTCAAAATCCAAAATCTTGCCGGCTTGCTCCAAGTAGGTGCGGGCGTTTTCCTCCACTTCTGCCGGGGTGAGGCGGGGACGGGCCTCCGATTGGCCGGTGGGATCCCCGACCAGGGCTGTAAAATCCCCGATGAGGAGGATGGCCACATGGCCAGCATCCTGGAATTGGCGCAACTTGCGCAAGACCACTGCATGGCCCAGGTGCAGATCTGGCCGCGTGGGATCGATGCCCAGCTTCACCCGCAAGGGGCGATCGGTGGTGGCCAGGCGCTCCGCCAAGGCTGCCGCTCCCCCTGGGAAGACCTCGGCCACTCCCCGCTGCGTGATCTCGGCGATGCGGGGATCTCCCTGGGCTGACGAGACAGCAGTTGGAAATGTTCTCGAAGTTGGCTCCATCCACTTGGCTCGATGAGCACCATGGGCTATTTTAAGCCCATCAAAACCTTCGGGGTACTCTGGCGACGGGGGATAGAGACTGAGGAGGGCAGCTCCCCTTGGGTCTCACAACTAGCGGGGGAATTCCCAAGGCCATTGGGGAACTACTGGGCCCCCCTTTCATCCCCCCGTGTACGAGGGGACAGAGGGGGGTTAGGGAACGCTTGGGGAGATCTGGCGTAGTGACAAGTTAGGTGAAGAAGTTAGTGGCCCGTCACTAATTACTAACCACTAGCCACTAGTTAGTAAGTGCTGTCGTGGAACCAAGAACAAGAATCCCCGCCCTTTAGGGATGGGGGGTATGTCGACGCAGGCTTCATAAAAGCTGCAGAGAAGCAGAAAGCTTTCTCCCCTGCAGACCCTGCCAGGATCAGCCGTAGTATCCCTGGTTGATCCGGTTTTCCAGTTGGTTGGCTCCCTCTTGGTACTCCCCAAACACGAAGTTCTCCGCGTTCGCCTTGATCAAGGCCTTCTGTTGCTCCGTCAATTCTGGGATCTGCAGCATGTCCTCCAGGCTGTTGTAGGGAGCATTTTTTACTAGGATGCGGGCCAGGGTGGGATAGAAGCCGGGCAACTGGCGGTAGTTGCGCAGGATGGTGTTGTTCACGTCGATGGGAGTGTCAAGATGTTTCACCGGCGGCAGCTCCGCCGCCACCGCCGGGATCCCCAAGGGGACCAAGCACAGACAGAGCAGCAACAGGATAGACACCAAGGCGGACAGGAGCCGACGCATAGCACCACCTCTCCAGACAGAGTTGAAAGCAGTCATGACAACGCTCAGGGGATAGGTCGCTAACATTCTCCGACCATTTAGTGTCTCATCCCCGCTCCCCCGAATCGAGACCCAGATTCAAATTTGGATCCCGACAGAAACAATTTTTAACAACTATGATCGGGGAATAGCCTTTTGGCGGCTGACCGACTTTCCATCGCTTTTGTTTTGCCCCATGTCCGACTCCACCATCCTCCATCCCCTCAGCCCCTCTGGACGGGAGACGCCTCAACCCCTCTCTGCCGTCGATGCCGAGCTGGAGCTGCTAGAGCAGCGAGAACTCTTCCTCTGGCGGCACATCGGGCCGGACGCCCAGCAAATCCGTCAGATGTTGCACGCCTTAGGGCTGAGCTCTCTACGGGAATTAGTGGATAAGGCGGTACCGGCGGCCATCCGCAGCAGCCGACCCCTGGGCCTGGGATCCCCCTGCAGCGAGCAACAAGTATTGGCGGAGCTGAGGGCGATGGCGGCCCAGAACCAGGTGTGGCGCTCCTTTTTGGGTATGGGCTATTCCAACTGCCTGACGCCGCCGGTGATTCAGCGCAACATTCTGGAGAACCCCGGCTGGTACACCCAGTACACCCCCTACCAGGCGGAGATCGCCCAGGGGCGGCTAGAGGCCCTGCTCAATTTCCAGACGATGGTGATCGATCTAACAGGCATGGAGATCGCCAATGCCTCCCTGCTGGACGAAGCCACTGCCGCCGCCGAAGCGATGAGCCTGGCCTACACCTTAGCGGGCAAGCAATCCCCAGTTTTTTGGGTGGATCGCGGCTGCCATCCCCAGACGATTGCCGTCGTGCAGACGCGGGCAGAGCCCTTGGGGATCCAGGTGCGTGTGGCCGATCCTTCGCAGTTGGAGCTGGAGAACGGCTTTGGATTGCTCTTGCAGTATCCCAACACCTATGGAGAGATCCGGGATTACCGCGAGCTGGTGGAGCGGGCCCACCAAAGGGGGATGGTGGTGGCCGTAGCTGCCGACTTGCTCAGCCTGACTCTCCTGCAGCCGCCGGGAGAATGGGGGGCGGACATCGTGGTGGGATCCACCCAGCGCTTTGGGGTGCCCCTGGGCTACGGCGGCCCCCATGCCGCCTACTTTGCCACTCGCGAGGCCCACAAACGGCTGCTGCCGGGGCGCCTGGTGGGGATCTCTCAGGATGCTCAGGGCAGGCCGGCCCTGCGCCTGGCTCTGCAAACCCGGGAGCAGCACATCCGCCGCGACAAGGCCACCAGCAACATCTGCACCGCCCAGGTGCTCTTGGCCGTGGTGGCCTCCATGTATGCCGTCTATCACGGCCCCCGAGGCCTGCGGCAAATCGCCGAACGCATCCACCGCCAGGCCCATCACCTAGCGGCCGCGATTCGCCAGCTGGGCTACAGGGTGGGGCCAGAGTATTTCTTCGACACGTTTTGGGTAAGGGCAGAGTCCCCCGCCCAGGTTGGGCAGATCCAAGAGCGGGCCGCCCAGCGGCGCATCAACCTGCGCCGGATCGACGAGATGACCCTGGGGATCAGCTTGGACGAGGCCACCACCGCTCAGGATCTGCGCGATCTCTGGCAGATCTTTGCCGGCTCTGAAGAGCCAGCCTGGGATGTCGAGGGCCTGGGTTTGGATGCCAACCAAAGCCTGCCCCCCCAGCTCTTGCGCACCACTCCCTACCTCACCCATCCGGTGTTCAACCGCCACCACTCGGAAACGGAGCTGCTGCGCTACATCCACCGCCTGCAGAGCCGGGATCTCTCCCTTGTCCACTCCATGATCCCCTTGGGCTCCTGCACCATGAAGCTGAACGCCACAGCCGAGATGCTGCCAATGACCTGGCCGGAGTTTGCCCAGCTCCATCCTTTTGTGCCCCTGGAACAAGCTCGCGGCTATCAAACCCTCTTTGCCCAGTTGGAGCAGATGCTGGCGGAGATCACGGGCTTTGCCGGCGTCTCCCTGCAGCCCAACGCCGGCTCCCAGGGGGAATACGCCGGCTTGCTGGCCATTCGCCGCTACCACCAGGCGCGAGGGGAAAGCCAGCGGCAGGTGTGCCTGATCCCCACCTCTGCCCATGGCACCAACCCCGCCAGCGCTGTCATGGCTGGGATGCAGGTGGTGAGCGTGGCCTGCGACAGGGCCGGCAACATCGACCTCGAAGACCTGCGGGCCAAGGTGGAGCAGCACCGGGAACGCCTGGCTGCCCTGATGATTACCTACCCCTCCACCCATGGGGTGTTTGAGGAAGGGATCCGCCAGATTTGCCAGATGATCCACGAGGCCGGGGGGCAGGTGTACATGGATGGGGCCAACCTCAACGCCCAGGTGGGCCTCTGCCGTCCTGCGGAGCTGGGGGCCGATGTCTGCCACCTCAACCTGCACAAGACCTTCTGCATCCCCCACGGCGGCGGCGGGCCGGGGGTGGGGCCCATTGCCGTTGCCCGTCATCTGCTGCCGCATTTGCCCGGCCACCCCTTTTTGCCCGGCTGCAACGGCCCGGTCAGCGCCGCCCCCTGGGGCAGTGCCAGCATCCTGCCCATTGCCTGGGCCTACATCCGCCTCATGGGATCCGCCGGCCTTACCCTAGCTACCCAAGTGGCCCTCCTCAATGCCAATTACATCGCCAAGCGGCTGGATCCCTACTACCCGGTGCTCTACAAAGGGCCGGGGGGATGGGTGGCCCACGAGTGCATCCTGGACCTGCGCCCCCTCAAGAAAAGCGCCGGCATTGAGGTGGAGGATGTAGCCAAGCGGCTAATGGACTACGGCTTCCACGCCCCCACCATCTCCTGGCCGGTGCCGGGGACAATGATGGTGGAGCCCACCGAGAGCGAATCCCTAGAAGAGCTGGATCGCTTCTGTGAGGCAATGATCGCCATTCGCCAGGAGATTGCTGCCATCGAGCGGGGCGAGATGGATCCCGTGCGCAATCCCCTTAAACTTGCCCCCCACACCGCCGAGGTAGTGGCCGCCGACCACTGGGATCGCCCCTACCCTCGCTCCCTAGCCGCCTATCCCCTCCCGTGGGTCAAGGAGCGCAAGTTCTGGCCCAGCGTCAGCCGCATTGACAACGCCTACGGGGATCGTCACCTGGTGTGCAGTTGTCAGCCCTGGCTGGAAGGCTAACCCTCAGATCAAGCCGCTTGTGGTTTCACTTGGACCAGCTCTGAGCAAGAGGAGAGGAGTTGCTCGGCCTCTTGCATAAGGCGCTCAGTCTCTGGCAGCGAGGCCAGCACCAGGGGCAGCACCTCCTCATCGGCCTTGACGGCATTCTCGGTTTCTTGCAGGAGATTGATCGAGTCCTCGGTAAGCAGGTCAGCCACCTGCGACAGTTGCGCCTTCAGCGAGGCGTTCTCTCGCTCCAATTGCGCCAGCCGCGCTTGCAGGCTATCCACTTGCCGATCTCGCTCTCCCAGGGCTGCTTCCAGCTCACGGTTGCGGGCCTCCAACGCTTGGCGGGCTGCCTCTGCTTGGTTCAGCCGTTCTGTCAAGCTGGCCAATTCCTCCTCCAAACTGGTGAGGCGACTCAACTGTTGCAAAAGTTGGGCATTCTCTGCTTCCAGTTTTTCAATCAACGCCTGAGCGCTCAACAGATCTGCTTTGGTGGACTCCAGCTCGTGACAGACTTGGTCATAGTTGGCAATCAGCTCGCCCAGCCGAGCTTCTCTCTCCCGAAGTTCTTCTCGCAGGGAACGGACCAAGCGATCCCTTTGTTCGACGCCCTGTTGTAACTGTTCGACGTCCTGCCGCAGGATAGGCAGTTCATCCAAAGCTTTCCGGGCCGTGACCAGAAGCCTCCTGAAGCTCTTCTGCAGGCGGCTGTGGGAGTGATCTAATTTGGCGAAGGCTTCGTTGAGCGAGAGATAAGCCTCGCACAGTTTCGTGTAGCGCTGGGCCAGAAAAGTAGGGTGATCCATAATGCAGAGTCCAGGTGGGGGTGCCATGTCCATTTTATGCCGCTCATTCTATCGACCCAAGCCGGAAAAGAGGTTATTCGCTACAACAACCGTGGGATTAATTTTACTTTAAGATTTTCCTCTCTCTGGGCAAACAGCTCACGTCCTGCCCCGACAAGATTCAAACTCTCTGGCAAAAACAAAGGGGCAAAAGCGGCCCTCAAGAGTGGCACATTTTTACCCCTATCGAGGAGATTATATTTAGCGTCTGGAGCAAAGGATTCAAAATTAAAACACTAGATATGGTTCAAACGCGCCTAGAGGGAGCATCTCCTGGCTCAGGCAGGCCGCGCATCCGGGATCCCTAGCTTCTCCAAATAGGCGGCTGCCCGCAGCAGTTTGGCTTCTTGATAGGGGGCGGCCACCAGTTGTACGCCAAAGGGCAGGGATCCGCTCTCGCGCAACGGCACTGAAAGCACCGGCAGGCCGATAAACGAGAGGGGCTGAGTGTAGAGGCCGAGGTTGGGCCGGGTGAGAACTTCTACCCCATCGATCACCATCTTCTCTTGGCCAAGTAAGGGGGCAGAGCAGGGGGTGGTGGGGGCAATGAACAGATCGATCTCCTGAAAAATGGTCTGCACCTGCTGGCGGTACCAGCGGCGAAAGCGCTGCGCCTGCAAGATCCAACTGGCGGGCAGCAAAGCTCCGGCCAAAAAGCGATCCCGGGTGGCCGGATCGAAGTCGTGGGGGCGAGTTCGCAGGTTGGGCAGGTGCAGGTTGGCTCCCTCGGCAGCCGTGATCAGGTAGGCGGCGGCGCGGGCGCGCTGGGCTTCCGGGATCCGCACAGTCTGGCGGGCCCCCAGGGCTTGGGCCACTTTTTCTACTCCGGCCAAGATGGGGAGCTCTGCCCCTCGGGCAAAGTAATCATCCGCCACCGCGATGCGCAAGCCTTCGATCCCCTGCCCCAACTGCCCAAAGGTGGGATCCACAGGACGCCGGGTACAGACGGGATCTTGGGGATCCGGCCCTTGCATAACATCGAAGCTGAGGGCAATATCGGCCACCGAACGGGCCAAGGGGCCCACGTGGTCGAAGCTGGGGGCAAACAGAGCCACCCCTGCCCGCGACAGACGGCCATAGGTGGGCTTGAGGCCGTAGACGCCACACAAAGAGGCCGGTACCCGAATCGAGCCGTTGGTGTCGCTGCCCAGGGCAAGGGGCACCAAACCTCCTGCCACCGCTGCTGCCGAGCCGCCAGAGGATCCCCCCGCACTGCGGTTGAGATCGTGGGGGTTGTGGGTGGGGCCGTAGTGGCTGTTTTCGGTGACGAAGCCATAGGCGTACTCGTCCATATTGAGGGTGCCCACCAAGATCGCCCCTGCCTGCTTGAGACGAGCCACCACCGTTGCATCTTGGATGGCCGGGGGATTCTCGCGGTTGATCGCCGAGCCAGCTAGGGTGGTGAGGCCGGCCACGTCAAACAAGTTCTTGACGGCAAAGGGCACCCCTGCCAGCGGGCCCACCGGGATCCCTTGAGCCACCTGTCGATCCACCTGCTCCGCCGCTTGTAAGGCCGATTCCTCCAAGACAGCTGTAAAGGCATTGAGCTGGGGATCCCGCCGGCGAATCCGCTCCAGACAGGCGGCCACCACCGCTTGGGCGCTCACGGATCCCTGGCGGACAGCCCTGGCAATAGAGACCGCGTCAGCGCTGCCGAGAAGGTAGGGATCCCCGGTCATGGCTGAGGGTCAAAGGTGGGATCTGGCTCAACTATCGGCGGCAACGGGAACTCCAGCACCTGTTGAGCAATGGGCAGAAAGCGGGCAAAATTTTCGATCACCCCTGCTCGGTGTTCAGGATGCAGGGGCAGTTGCAGCAGTTGGGCCATCTGGTCGACGTAGGTTTCCGGATCCCAGGGTTGCATGGTTCTAGGGTCAGCAGGCCGGTTGCGGCAAAGATACCACAAGCTCGCCTGCGAACACCACCAGGCAGCCTCCAACAACAAGACCGTCGTTGGCTAGGGAGCGGCCATCTGCACAGCGTTGCCCTGCAGCGACCAGAAGCGCTCGTTGGGCAAGACAGGGCGGGTTATCGCCTGCCGTTCCAGCTCATTCAAAGCAACGCGACGGCTATGTGCAGAGCGATTGGAAGCAGCGCTGGCTTGCAGGCGTTTGCGGAACAGACGCAACTGCTGCTGCTCTGCAGCGGGGGAAACATGCTGGGCAAAGAGGGGATGCAAGAGCTTCTCTTCCTGCTCGAACTGGGCCCGCAACTGCCGATAGAAGTGAAGAGCAGAAGTGGGATCCAACTGCTGCGGGTCGCGCTCCGCCTGGTGCAAAAAGCGCGTCAGCTCCGGGATCTGATCCCGCAACTGCTGCTCCAGCCGGTCAATTTGGGCGCTGCGGTGGGGATCCGCCGCCAGAGCCGTCCTGAGCAGCGGGTAAAGGACATGGCGCTCCAGTTGAATGTGGCGGGAGAGGCGCTGCCGCAACCTTTGCACACAGAGACGCCGCTGCTCCAGATCTAACTCCGGAGCTCGAGAGAGGCGAGCCAAGAACTGCAGGGTAACACGGTGCTGTTCAGCACAAAGGACAACCAGTGTACCGGCAGAGGCCGAAGGAGACATAGCAGCTCACCGGAGAGAGGGCTTCACTTTAGCTTAACTTTGTCAAGACACGGCAGCTTGCGTAAGGGTACGGGACTGGTGCAGGTGTCTTGGATACACTCAGACAGCAATTCCGGCAAAAGCTGCCCAGATCTGCACTCCGGTCGCTAGGCTTGCACAGGCCAGCGGCGTTTCCAGGCGGAAGTGGGCTCAAGGGGTGAAGTTTGCTGTTCTCGCTGGCGTTGCAGCCGAATCTGGGCTCTATCCCCTTGCAAGGTAGGATCCCGGTAGGGCACCGCGGCGCGGGTTCGCAGGTGCTCCCACTCCATGGGCGAGAGGGGCGGCAGGTGATGCGGTTGGGGCGAGGCCACCGTGCCCGGCCAGGGGCGGCCCACCGGCGGCGTCGAGCCAATGAATAGCCCCGCCTCCAGCAAGGCCGCCCGCACCGCCGCCGCACAGGAATAGGTGGCCAGGATCCCGCTGGGGCGCATTCGCTCGGCCACTGCCCGCAAGAAGTCCACCGTCCACAGCTCCGGGCAAACCGAAGGGGAGAAGGGATCCAAAAACACCGCATCCGCCCATCCCGGCGGCACCTGGAGCAGGGTTTGCCGGGCATCTCCCCACAGCAGGGTTCCCCGCCAGCGCGGCGATTGCCAGGATCCCTGCTCGATCAAGTGTTGCCACTCCTGGCCAAAGCTCCAGGTGGATCCCACCCCCACCTGCCAGGCCTGGCGGGGCACCTCTGGGGATCGCTCCAGGCCAATGACTTCCACAGGGCAATCGGGCCGCACCTGCCAAATCGTCTCCAAGGCCAGGCCGGAGTTGTAGCCGAGGCCAAAGCAAATATCCAAGAGGCGAATGGGATCGTCCGGATCCCGCTCCAACGGCAGGCGATCCAGCCGGCAAGGGCGGACAAACTTCTCCAGCGCTTCCTGGGCAGCGCCGCTGGTGTTATGGAAAGCCTGCCCGAACTCTTGGGAGAAAAAGGTCAGGGATCCATCCCCTGTGGTCAACACCTGCCACTGGGTTTCTGCGGTCATGGGCTATTGCAAGTCTCTATTTCCAGCTTGGCGATTCTTTGATAGCTTGAGAACGTTAAGATGAGTTTCGCAGCTCACCGGCAGGGCTTACAGATTCAGCTCTGGCCATCCCTAGCTAGGGGGGTACCTCAGCGGCTATGTCTTTACTGGATTGGTTTGCCGAGCGGCGCAAGCAGACTTCCCTTAACTTGACCGGCAGCAGCCCCTTCGACAAAGAGCGGCAAGTGCGGGAGATCGCCGACGGCCTGTGGCAGAAGTGTCCGGCTTGCGACGCCCTCACCTACACCAAGGATCTGCAGCAGAACTGGCAGGTTTGCCCGAGCTGCGGCTATCACCATCGCATCACGGCCCCGCAGCGGCTGCAGCAGCTTTTGGATCCCGGCTCCTGGCAGCCCCTTGACGAGCACCTGGCCCCCACCGATCCGCTGCACTTTTTCGACCAAAAGCCCTACGCCGAGCGACTGGCCTCTTATCAGGAGCGCACCCAACTTAAAGATGCCGTCTTGACCGGGCTGGGCAGCTTGGAAGGGATCCCAGTGGCGATGGGCGTGATGGACTTCCGCTTTATGGGCGGCAGCATGGGCTCGGTGGTGGGCGAGAAGATCACCCGTCTTACCGAACGAGCTACCCGCGATCACCTGCCCCTAGTCATCTTCTCCGCCTCGGGGGGAGCCCGCATGCAGGAAGGGATCCTCAGCTTGATGCAAATGGCCAAAACGGCAGCCGCTCTGCAAAGGCACCGCGAGGCCGGGCAATTGTTCATCTCTGTGCTCACCCATCCCACCTATGGGGGGGTGACTGCCAGCTTTGCCATGTTGGGGGATTTGATCCTGGCCGAACCCGGCGCCCAGGTGGGGTTTGCCGGGCCCAATGTTATTGAGCAAACCATCGGCAAGGGCAAGCTGCCGGAGGGCTTCCAGACGGCCGAATATCTGCTGGCCCACGGGCTCATCGACGCAATTGTGCCGCGAACCGAGCTGCGCAGGCGCCTGGCCCAGTTGCTGGCCATGCACCGTCCTCGCCTGCGTATGTCCCTTCCCGCCCTCGAGCCGACTTATGCGCTCGATCCGGCCAGGATCTGAGATGGGGAGCCAAGGTTGGATCCCTCTGCCTGCAGGCGGAGCGGCTAGCTCCCCTCTCCCAAAGGGAGAGGGGTAGGGGGTGAGGGATTGCTCCCCGTCTGAAGAGGAAGTGAGGGTAGCTGCCTCAACGCTGGGCCCCGCAGACAATCTCAACCAGTTGGAAATTGCCATGGCAAAGAGGGATACCCTCTCTTTCTGCATAAGAGGGATTTCCTGCCGAGGGGGTAATAGCAGCAACCGATGGTGCTAAGGTGGGGCATGAGGTCTTGACTGGAAACGATGGATTTTAAGCTGCGCATCCGTACTGCCGAAACCCCCCAGGGGCAAAAGCTGGCAATCGTGCCCTTAGAGGGTCGCTTTGACGCCAAAGCCGCTTCTGAAGTCCGGCAGTTGCTGCAGCAGGTTTTGGATTTTGGCTACCACAACCTGTTGATCGACATGTCGGCGGTTACCTTTATGGATAGCTCCGGCCTGGGAGTGCTGATCTCGGCCTTGCGCAAGTGCCGGGCTGCCGGCGGCAACCTCAGCCTCTGTTGCGTTCCCGAAAGTGTCTCCCTTGTCCTCAGCCTCACCTCCATGGAAAAGGTCTTGACCTGTTTTGACGACCTAGAGACGGGCATCGCCAACTTCTCCACCGCTTCTTCCGCTCGCTAGGCCGACATTCCTTTTTGATTTGCTTCGATGCCCTTCCTGCGCTGCTGACCTGGTTCCCAGGATTCGTTGAGAATGCTCAGCCATGCCCCAAACCGGCCTCGATACCTTTCAGCTTCTTTACCAGCACCACCGTGGCCCCAGCTTTTGCGAGCGCATGCTGGCCACGGCTCCTGGGCGCTTCAACGAGGCCTTTTGGCGGTTTTGGCAGCAGCACGTTGAGCCTTGCTTGCCTGCTGCGCCCTGCCTGCTGGATCTGGGAACGGGGCCGGGGTATGTCCTCCGGCAGTGGGCCCAGCGCTACCCCGGCGGACAGTTGATCGGCGTAGATCTGATGCCCTACATGTTGGAGCGGGCTAAAGCCGACCTCAAAGACATCCCCGGCATCCAACTGCTGCAAGCGGACCTCCACGATCCCCATTTGCCCCTGCCCGATAGCAGCGTTGACGCGGCCCAGGCGGTGGTGGTGATCCACGAGATGGTGCAGCCGGTGCGCCTGTTGCAAGCGGTGCGGCGTCTACTCAAGCCAGGGGGACGATTTTTGCTAGTGGACTGGGTGCGCGCCCCCCTCAGCCTCTACTTCGATGCCGCCACCGAGGTCCAACTGTTTCAGCCGGACACCCCCCTAGATACCTTGGTGGATCAATTTACCCACTTCTACGAGCACAACCGCTTCAGCGCCGAGGACTTGGCCTGGCTGTTGGAGAAGGTTGGTTTAAGAGTCGTGGCCCAGGAGCTCTACGGGCAAAATCGCTTTGTGCGTCTTGTGGCCGAAAAGCCCTAGAGGACTTCAAGGATCCGCCGCTCGCCGGACTGCACCTGGGCAAACACCTGCACCTCGGTGCTCATTTTGCGCAGTTGGCGGGCCAACTTAATCGCCTTGTCGCGGGGGAGAGGGGGGCTCACCACCGCCGGCAGACAGCGCAACAGCGGCTTCAGGGCCGTCTTGGGCAGCCGCGCATAAAACGCCAAGGTGGAGAGGATCTCGTCTTCAAAGTAGGGGTTGCGACATTCCAAAAGGCGCACTTGATACAGCTCCGGCGGCAGAGGGCGTCCCTGGGCCAGGCGAATCAGAGATCCCACCGTCCCCATCACATACAGGCGATCCCCCCGCTTCAACACCGTCTCGCCCTCTTTCTGCCAGATCTTGGGGAAAACACAGGGCCGGCCCGGTCGGGAGTGATGCAGCAAAATTGCCAGGTCGTAATCCTGGGCCAGTTGCCGCAGGGACAGCCCCAGGTAAGGGCTGGAAGGCGAGACCTCCAGCAGCGTCACCAGCAGCGTTTCCCCCTCCCAAGTTAAGGTGCCGTAAACGGATCCCACCAGCGCTGCCGTGGCAAAAGCGCGCGCCCCCAGGGCGGTGGTGCTGTAGCTGGTTCCCAGCGTCTGCAGATGCCGCTGCATCCGCGCCGCCACCTGGGGATCGGTAACCCGCAAGATGGTGCGGATCCCCGGTTGCAGGCTGTGGGCGGTCAGGGCGGTCTCGAGGTTGGTGAGATCGTCAGGCGTCGTGCAGATCAGGCAGCGGCTGCTTTGGATGCGAGCCTGTTGCAGCGTGCTGGCCAGAGCGTAGTTGCCCCGAATCACCACCGCCCCCTCCCGTTCCGCCGCTTCCACCAGAGGGTTGTCGCTGTCGGGCTCCACCACCACCACCTCATAGCCCATCTGCCGCAACAACTGCAGCACCAAGTAGCTTAGCCGCCCCAAACCGGCAATCACCACATGATCCGCTTTGGGCATACGGGCGGCTCGGCCCAAGCCAAAGCGGCTGCTCACCAACTTGTCGGTCACCAACCCGTAGATCAACCCCACCAGGGCAGCTCCCACCAAGGTCATGACCACCGCCACCACCTTCACCCCCAGCGGCGTCTCCGCCTGCTGAAAAGCCTCGATGTCGCCATACCCCCCTGTCAACACCACGATGGTCAGCAGCAGCCCGTCAACCACAGATTTGCCGATAATTCTGAAATTAATGACCCCCAGCACCAACATCGCCCCCAAGGTGAAGGTGAGGGTATGCACGATGGGCTTGACCTGCAGCAGTCCCTGCAGGCTTCTGCGCAGCCAAGATAGGAGGCCCCGCCCGAACGACTTGCCTCGCCGTTGTTGTCGCCTGTCTTGCGCCTGTCCGCTGGCCCAGCGTTGGGCCCGCGAAGAGCCGCGCCGCCCGTTGCGCTCCAACAGTTGCAGATAGGATCTGGGGTCGCAGATCACCAAAATGCGATCCCCCTCCAGCAGCTCTGCCTCGTGGTCGAAATCGTCGAAAACCCGAGACTCGGAAAAGTCGGACAGCCCGTCCACCGGGTAGTGGAACAGCACCCGCGCCCCAAAGGTTTCCTCCAGTTCCGCGAGGGGCATGTGCAGCAGACGGGAGTTGTAGCCGATGGTCAGCTCCACCACGTTCCAGAGGGTGGTCTCTTGGGGGGCGCCCAAATAAAGCGGATCGGCCAGCTCCGGCGGCAGCGTGGCCGGCTGAGCCTCCAACTGGGGCAGCTCGAAGTAGCCGACAAATTCGTCCGAGACAGCCTTGAGGGCAAAGGCCGGAGCCGCTAAGCCGGCAACCGATAGGGAAAAATGCTGCGGCAAAATCGAGTCCAGGTAGCGGGCAAGGCCGGTGTTAAACAGACGAGAGACAATGCGCGCCTGCGGGTTGAGATCTCGAATCAAGAGGGCCAGCTCGAAGTTGGCCTGGTCGTTGTCCTCCAGCAGCAGCGCCACCTTGATCCGCTCGATCCCAGCCCGGCGCAGCACCTCCGGCTGATGGGGATCCCCCTCTACGTATTGCCACGGTTCCTTTAACAAAGAAGGCCGCGGGCCAGGAGCCACCACCACCGCGCGCTGTCCAAAGTCTTCCAGAATCTGCAGCGTCAACGCTGCCAAGTCGTTGTAGCCACAGACTAGGAGGAAAGCACCTGGATCCCGGCCATTGTCTTGCAGTTGCTCATCCGGCCCTTGAGAAGGGGAGCCCACCATACTCCACCATCCACCCTGCTCCCTTTATACCCAAGGCAGCTCTAAAACCCCGACCTACCCAAAATATTCTATTCCAGTAAGGGATCCCCTTGCCCGGCCAGCCGCATGAGGAGCGACCTTGGCTCTTGTTTCCAGCGAGAGTTGGCGGATCTGAGGCCAAACGGTTCAAAGATGAGAACAACTCCCAACAGCTTGACTCGGTACTTAGGATCCTCTATCATTGCCCCAGAGCAAAGTTCTTGAATAAAAATCTCAATAAGCTTGGCCTAGACAAAGATCAAAAGGCCGGCATTTGGGAAAACTCCCCTGCTTTCAGGGGAGGGACTTTCAAGTGCTTTCTCGGGTAAAGGCATTGCTGACTGGGTCAATGCAGCAGCCTTTCTTGAAATGTTTTTGAGTTTAGGAGTTGGGTATGCGCTTATCGCGACGGCAATTTGTCAGCTGGGCCGCTCTGGGCTCTGTAGCCTTGGCGGCAGGCTCGTTGGGGCGTCCGGCCCGCGGCGCCAACCGGGAGGTGAACCTCTACACCTCTCGGCACTACGGCACAGACGAAAAATTGTACGACCTCTTCAAGCAGAAAACGGGCATTACGGTGAACTGGGTGCAGGGCAACGCCGATGAGATCGTCCAGCGCATCCGCAGCGAGGGCTCCAACAGCCCCGCCGACATCTTCATGACGGTGGATGTTGCCCGGTTGTGGCGCGCTCAGAACGAGGGCTTGTTTCAACCCATCCAGTCGGAGACGCTCTCCAAAAATATTCCCGAGTCTCTGCGGGATCCAGAGGGGTACTGGTTTGGCCTCACCAAGCGGGCGCGGGTGATCATGTACAACAAAGACAAGGTGGATCCCAAGGAGCTCTCCACCTACGAAGATCTGGCCAACCCCAAGTGGCGGGGCAAGGTGCTCACCCGCTCCTCCAGCAATGTGTACAGCCAATCTCTGACGGCCTCGATCATCTTGGCCCACGGGATCCCGGAAACCGAAAAGTGGGCCCGCGGCCTAGTGGCCAACTTTGCCCGCCCGCCGGAAGGGGGAGACATCGATCAGATCAAAGCCGTAGCTGCTGGCGTGGGGGATGTAGCCTTAGCCAACACCTACTACCTGGCGCGCTTGATCAAATCCGACAATCCTGAAGATCGGGCCGTAGCGGAAAAGGTGGGCGTCTTCTTCCCCAACCAAGAAGATCGCGGCACGCACGTCAACATCAGCGGCGCCGGAATTTTGAAAACTGCTCCCAACAAAGAGGCGGCCATCCAGTTTCTGGAGTTCCTCTCCGGCCCAGAAGCGCAGGCTATCTTTGCCCAAAGCAACAACGAGTACCCGGTGCTGCCGGGGGCTGAGATCGACTCGGTGGTGGCCAGCTTTGGCACCTTTAAGGAAGATACGATCAACGCCGCCAGCATTGGCCGCGTCACCCCTGATGCCCTAAAGGTAATGGATCGGGCCGGTTGGAAGTAGATCAGGCCTCCAGGACAGGCCCTGAGTGCAGCCTTTCATTGCTTGACGCCGTGAACGTTAAGCAGCTTGACGGTTCTTGGCCAAGCGTCGATACTCTAGGACGGCGTTGCTTCCGTTCGAGGCCGCTCAGGCGTCCTGTCTTTCTTTATCAAAAGCTTCTGGAGGTTTGCCAAATGAAACAACTGCGAAAAGCAGGCTTGTTCTTGCTCCTGCTTTCTTTAACTTCTTTCTACACCAATAGCCCGGCAAAGGCAATTGAAAACCTTCCCGAAAAGGCTCCTGTTCCAAAGCGGGATCTGCTTTTGACCACAGAAAACAAAGAAGAAGTATTTGACATTATGTCGATCCCCAATTATCCCCACGACAAGCCCGAGGGGTTGGCCATTCTCAACTTAACTACCCTAGCGATAGTTAACGACGACGACTTTGGCATCGTCTCGGAAAAGGGCGCGGTTTAAGAAAAAACTATGCTTGTAACAAGCAAGACGAGAACATCGTTTATTTCGTTAAGCTGCCCAAGAGCTTGTTTTGAGAGAAAACTTGGTTGGGGATCCCTGGAGGATCCCCTTTTCTTCCCCAGGAGTTGCTCAAGAGGTAGCTCCCGCCTGTTGAGATGGACAAAGAGATGAGGTTGAAGTTGTTGAGCAAATCTCTGCCGGGAAGTGGCTTCTTTCCTCTGAACGGCTGGGCGCTTCTGACTCTGACCCTCAGCGGTCTCATTCTCGTTCCTGTCCTTACGGTGTTGCTCAGCCTTTTTGCGGACGAGCGGCAGGTTTGGCAGCACCTGGCCGACACGGTCTTGGGGCTATATGTGCGCAATACCCTGGTGATGATGGTGGGTGTGGCAGTGGGCGTTATCCTGGTCGGCAGCGGCACCGCCTGGCTGGTGACGATGTGCGAGTTTTGGGGGCGGGCCTGGCTGGAGTGGATGCTGGTGTTGCCCCTGGCAGCTCCTACTTATGTGTTGGCCTACGCCTACACGGACTTTTTGCAAGTAACCGGCGGCTTCCAGATCTGGCTGCGGCGGGTCACCGGCTGGGGCATCGGCGACTACTGGTTCCCTAACATTCGCTCCTTGTGGGGGGCGATCCTGCTGCTCGTCCTCACTCTTTACCCCTATGTGTATCTCTCGGCGCGGCTGGCCTTCCAGGAACAGTCGGTGGCCTGTTTGGAGGTGAGCCGCTCCTTGGGCTATGGGCCGTGGGCCAGCTTTTTCCGAGTGGCCTTGCCGCTGGCGCGGCCGGGGATCGTGGCCGGCTGTCTGCTGGCTTTGATGGAGACCTTGAACGACTTTGGGACGGTCAGCTACTTTGGGGTCGATACCTTTACCACCGGCATCTACCGCACCTGGACGGCCTTGGGCAATCCGGTGGCTGCCGCCCAGCTCTCGGCGCTGCTGCTGCTGTTGGTGCTGCTGCTGATGGCCCTGGAGCAATTTTCCCGCCGGCGGGCGCGCTACTATCGCCAAGGGTTCAAGCCGTCCCTCACCCGCTACCGTCTGCAGGGGATGCGGGCGGTGGGGGCGTGGCTGGCCTGTGGGATCCCGATTGAGCTGGGCTTTGTCGTGCCGGCCCTGATCCTGCTCAACATGACTCTGCGCCAGGGAGAGTTGGGCCGCCGCTTTTGGAGCTACGCCCAGAACAGTTTTCTCCTCTCGACGATCACGGCGGTGATTGCCGTCTTGGTGGCGGTGGTGGTGCTGTACGGTTTGCGGCTGCAAGGGTTCGAGCAGGCGAGATCTGTCCGGGGCCTGCGGCTGGCGGTGCGGCTGTCTTCTCTGGGCTACGCGCTGCCCGGGGTGGTGATCGCGGTGGGGGTTCTGATTCCCCTAGGGCGGCTGGATCAACTGCTGAGCGACTTGCGGCAGGTGGTACTGCAACAGCCGCCCGGCTTGGTGATCAGCGGCACCATTGTGGCGTTGGTGTTTGGCTACCTGGTGCGCTTTTTGGCCGTTGCCCTGGCCACGGTCGAGGCGACGCTAGCGCGCATTCCTCCCAGCCTGGATGAAGCAGCCCGCAGCTTGGGGCAGGGATCCCTGGGCACCTTGCTACGGGTGCACCTGCCCCTGATGGGAGGCGGGATCCTGGCGGCGATGCTGCTGGTGTTTGTGGATGTAATGAAGGAGCTGCCGGCAACGATGGTGCTACGCCCCTTCAACTTCGATACCTTGGCCGTCCACACCTACCGCATGGCTGCCGACGAACGGCTGGCCGAGGCCGGCGCTCCTGCCTTGGCGATTGTCCTGGTGGGGATTTTGCCGGTGATCCTGCTCAACGCCCAGATAGCCCAGCGACGCAATCTAGGCTCCTCAAATGAAATGAAACGTCTCCCTACTCCCCTCTCCTAGAGGGAGAGGGGTTGGGGGTGAGGGTCGCGGCGCGAGGCGCTTGGCTTTTCTGGGCTAGAGAAGGCTGCCCTCTATGCGTCAGCTTGAGTGCAGGAGTGGGTCACTGGAGGGAAGTTTACAGGGCCTCAGCCCCGGCAACTACCTCCAGGATCTCCTGAGTGATGGCCGCCTGCCGAGCTTTGTTGTAGGCAAGGCCCAGTGTGCGGATAAGCTCGGTGGCGTTGTCGCTGGCGTTGCTCATGGCCGTCATGCGGGCCGCCAACTCGCTGGCCGCTGCTTCCTGCAAAGCCCGCAACAACTGGTTATTCAAGTACAGCGGCAGCAGCGCGTCCAAAATCTGCACCGGATCCTGCTCGAAGATCATGTCCGGCGGCGGAGCGGAAACAGCAGCCACGATCTTGCTGCGCTCGACGGTGAACTCTCCCCCGCGCACCAGAAGGTTAAAAATCTCGTCGTCGCGGGCAGCCAGGCGCGTGGGATCCAGAGGAAGCAGCGACTGGACCACTGGCCGCGAGCTAATCAGCGAGACAAAGCGAGTGTAGATGAGCTCCACCTTATCCACCTTCTCGGAGAGGAAAGCGGAGAGCAGCTCATCCCCAATTTGAGCAGCTTCAGCGGCAGTGGGGATCTGGGACAGATTCACGTAGGTCTTGGCGATGGGGGCAGAGCGGCGCTGAAAATACTGCACCGCCTTGCGGCCCACCAGGTAAAGCCGCACCTGCTGCCCCGTCTCCTGCAGCTCGCGCACCCGCTCCTCGGTGCGCTTGATAACGTTGGCATTGTAAGCGCCGCACAGGCCCCGATCCCCGGCCACCACCAATAGGCCCACGGTCTCAATGGGCCGCTGCTTCAGCAGGGGCAGGTCGACATCCTCCAGCCGCAACCGCGTCTGCAGGCGGTAGAAAACCTGGGCCAGGCGATCGGCAAAGGGACGGGTGGCCATCACCTGCTCCTGAGCCCGTCGCACCCGCGCCGCGGCCACCAGGCGCATGGCCTCTGTAATCTTGCGGGTGTTCTTCACCGCCTTGATGCGGTCGCGAATCCGCTTTAGGTTTGCCATAACCGATCCTCTCTGCTGTGGTCACTGGATGGGGATCCCCGGCAACTAGGCCGCCTTGGCCAGGAAGCTTTGCTTGAACTCCGCGATGGCGGTTTTCAAGATCTCTTCCGCCTCGTCGGTAAGCTGCTTGGTGGAGAGAACGATCTCGCCATACTTGGGATGGGCGGTGCCCAAGTAGGACAGCAGGCCCTGCTTAAAGCTGGAGACTTTCTCCACCGGAATGTCGTCCAAATACCCCCGCGTCCCGGCGTAGATGATGGCCACCTGCTGATCCAAAGACAGGGGCGAGTACTGCGGCTGCTTGAGGATCTCCTGCAGCCGTTGGCCGCGGGCCAGTTGCTTCTGTGTAGCTTCGTCCAGGTCGGAGGCAAATTGGGCAAAGGCTTCCAGGTCGCGATATTGCGCCAGTTCCACCTTGATCGAGCCGGCCACTTTCTTCATCGCCTTGGTCTGGGCTGCCGAGCCGACGCGGCTGACAGAGATGCCGACGTTGATGGCCGGGCGAATGCCGGCGTTGAACAGATCCGACTCCAGGAAGATCTGCCCATCGGTAATGGAGATAACGTTGGTGGGAATATAGGCCGACACGTCGTTGGCCTGGGTTTCCACAATCGGCAGCGCCGTCATGGATCCCTCGCCCAGCCGGCTGTTCAGCTTGGCGGCCCGCTCCAGCAGGCGCGAGTGCAGATAGAACACATCTCCTGGGTAGGCTTCCCGTCCAGGTGGGCGCCGCAACAGCAGCGACATCTGCCGGTAGGCCACCGCCTGCTTGGACAGATCGTCGTAGACCACCAGGGTATGCTTGCCCTGGTACATGAAGTACTCGGCGATGGTGGCGCCGCAATAGGGGGCCAGCCACTGCAGCGGGGCCGGGCTGTCGGCGCCGGCAGCCACCACAATGCTGTAGTCCATCGCCCCTCGCTCGCTCAGGATGTTCACCACCTGGGCGATATTGCTCTGCTTCTGGCCGATGGCCACATAGATGCAAATGACATCCTGTCCTTTTTGGTTGAGGATGGTGTCGACAGCAAGGGTGGTCTTGCCGGTTTGGCGGTCGCCGATGATCAGCTCCCGCTGGCCCCGCCCGATGGGGATCAGGGCATCGATGGCGGTGATGCCAGTCTGCAGGGGCTCGTAGACGGAGCGGCGATCGACGATGCCAGGGGCCGGCGACTCAATGAGGCGCGTCTCGGTGCAGTGAATCGGCCCTTTGCCATCGATGGGATTGCAGAGGGGATCCACCACGCGGCCCAGCAGGGCTTCTCCCACCGGGATGCTGGCAATCCTGCCCGTGGCTTTGACGATAGATCCTTCTTGGATGTTGCGCCCGGAGCCGATCAGCACCGCGCCGACGTTGTCTTCCTCCAGGTTGAGGGCAATGCCCACCGTGCCATCCTCGAACTCCAGTAGCTCGCTGGCCATCACCTTCTCCAAGCCGTAGATGCGGGCAATGCCGTCCCCCACCTGCAGGACGGTGCCGACATTGGAGATCTGCATCTCCTGGTTGTACTGTTCGATCTGTTGCTTGATGATGGTGCTGATCTCGTCTGGGCGAATTGTAGGCATGGCAGTCCTCTCGAGGGAATGGGAAGGGATCCAAAATTAAGGAAAAACGCTCGGCCAATCTAGGCTAACTGCAGCGCCAGCCGGCGCAACTGGCCGCGCAGGCTAAGGTCGATCACCTGGGATCCAATCTTAATGATCACTCCACCCAGCAACGTGGGATCTTGGCTGGTCTGGAGCTCCACGCCGCTGGCTTGTGTGAAGTCCCTCACCCGCTCGCGGATCGACTGCTGTTGCGCCTCGGTCAAAGGTACCGCTGTGGTCACCTCGGCCAGGACGATATTTTTGAGCTTCCGCTGCAGCTCCAAGAACCGCTGGCAGACGGCCCCGAGGAACATAATACGGCGACGGTCGCTCAACAGCTTGAGCGCGTTCAGCAGCAGCGGGTGGATCTGGTCGGCAAACACCTGCTGCAACAGGTTTTTCTTGGCTTCCGCCTTGACCAGGGGACTGGCGAGGAATTGGCCCAGCTCCGGCGTGGCCTGCACAACCGCGGCAATGAAACGGATGTCGGCCTCAAAGGTATCCAATAATCCCTGCGCAGAGGCCAGCGAAACAAGGGCTTCGGCGTAGGGATCCACCACTCTGGCGGCCATGGTGCTGCTGATCATAACTTCCCCTTTCCTCCTAGCGGGCAATCATCTGGATCCCCCGTTCAATCAGGCGCTGGTGCACCTGCTCGTTGAGGTGTTGCGGCAGCTCCTGCTCCACCTTGCTCAGGGCTTGGCGCACGATCTGGCGGCGCAGCTCCTGGAGAATTTGCTCTTGTTCGGCAGAGAGATCCCTTTCGGCGTTGGCGCGCAGCCGCTCGATCTCCCGCTCCGCCTGCTGCAACAGCTCCTGCCGGCGGGCTTCCGCATTGGCCTCCGCCTGTTTGCGAATGCGCTCCGCCTCCTGCTGAGCCTGCGCCAGCTTTTGCTGCTCCTCCGCCAGCCTCTCGATCGCCTCCTGCTTGCGCTGCTCCGCCTGGCGCAGCTCCTCGAGGATGCCTTCTCGCCGTTTGGCCAGAGCTTCCCCCACCACCCGGCGGCCCAAAATGTACAGCAGGCTGAGGATGATGGCGATGTTGATTAAGTTGCTTTCCAGAATCGCATCCAGGATCCCCTTTTCTGCAGAACCCTCAGTGGCTTCCGTCACCGGCTCGGCAACGGCCAAAAGCCAAGCGGGCACAAGGCTCCACACCAGCATCACGCGCTACTCCAAAGGAATGTTCAACTGGCCACTTAACGGGCGCTGCCCAACAGCTTCTCGGTGATCTGGGCGGCAATGGCATCCACTTGCTGCTGCAGTTGTTCGAGCGCCGTCTGCTTTTCCTGCTCGATTTGCCGCCGCGCCGCCTCCAGCTTAGCTTGGATCTCCGCCTGGGCCGCCGCCAGCTTCTCCGAACGGATACGGGCCGCAGCCGCTTCCGCCTCGGCGATCACCTGCTGCGCCTGGAGGCGGGCCTGGCCGATCTCAGCCTCGTACTGGCGGGTCAGGGCCATCGCCTTGTCCAGCCGCTCCTGGGCCTCCGCCTGGGTGGTGCGGATGTAGTCGTTGCGGCTGTCGATAACCCGAGTAACCGGCTCGTAGAAGAGGGAGTTGAGCACGGCCACCAGCAACAGAAATTGGACGGCAATGATGGGCAAGGTGGCGTCGAGATCGAAGAGGCCATTTTTCTCGGCAGCTTCAACGGCCAACAGGGTTGAACAGATCATGGGGCCGCACCAACAGAAACGGGATCCAACATCGAACAAGGCAGGGGGCGAACCGGCGCAACAGAGCTATTGATCCGGGCCGCCCCCAGAGACATCAGGCGAAGGGGTTGGCGAACAAGAGCACCAGCGCCACCACCAGGCCATAGATGGTCAGGGCTTCCATGAAGGCCAGGCTAACCAACAGGTTGCCGCGGATTTTGTCTTCTGCTTCCGGCTGACGGGCCAGCCCCTCCATGGCAGCGGCAGCAGCATTCCCCTGGCCCAGACCCGGGCCCAGGGATCCCAGGCCAATTGCCAGAGCGGCAGACAACACAGAAGCAGCAGAGGTTAACGGATCCATAGCAAGATGCTCCTTGTCGTTACAAAACAGATGTTGACACGAACGCAACAGCGTCTTGAGCTTGAGGTGATCTGACCGGAGTAGTCGAGCCGATCGCCTCTTTGTCGGCGGCCTCCAGGCTCAAGCCCTCGGCCCCAACAAACCTTACCAGAGAAGGGATCCCTTGCGACGACCTTTGAAGGAGAGGGGGCGTTGAACTGAGTAGAAGTCCCCACCTTCCCTCCGCAGGTCAATCGTGGTGATCCCCACCCCCATGACCTTCCAGCGCCTCTCCAATGTAAGCGGCCGAGAGGGTGGAGAAGATCAAAGCCTGAATGGCCCCCGTAAACAGAAATAGGATCATCACCGGCACCGGGATCAACAACGGCACCAGCAACACCAACACCGCAATCACCAGCTCTTCTGCCAAGATGTTGCCGAACAGACGGAAACTCAGGGAGAGGGGCTTGGTGAAGTCTTCCAGGACGTTGATGGGCAACAGAACTGGCGTGGGCTCGATGTACTTCTTAAAGTAAGACAGCCCTCGCTTGCTGATACCGGCCACGAAATACATGACGCTGGTGAGCAGCGCCAAGCCGGCGGTGGTGTTGATGTCGTTGGTGGGAGAGGCCAGCTCTCCTTCCGGCAGGGGAATCAACTTCCAGGGGAAGAGATTGCCCATCCAGTTGGAGACAAAAATAAACAGGAACAAGGTGCCAACGTAGGGCACCCAGGGCCGGAAGTTTTTCTCACCAATCTGGGCACGGGCAATGCTTTGGACAAACTCCAGGGTGTACTCGATAAAGTTTTGCAGACCAGCGGGCTCCCGCTGCAGTTGACGAGTCCCCAACAGCACCACGGTCAAGATCAGGGCGATGGCAATCCAACTGGCAATCAAAACTTGCCCGTGAACCGTAAATTTGCCCAGGTGCCAGTAAAGGTGATGACCAACCTCAAGTTCTGCTACCAGAGGAGGAGCGGAGAAGAACAGGTTCATGAGCATCACGCAGAAGAAGATAAACGGGTCAAGGTCTGAACAAGATAAATCAGCAGGGTGACCTTGTAGGTCATGAACCCCAAGAAAATGGGCAAAATCTGCAAAGACTTCACCTGGGTGGCCAGGACGATTAGCCCGACAAACAAAGCCAAACGCGTTACCCCCAGTCGGCTGCGACTTTTGCCCAGTTCCGCGACGCCGCGGCCCAGCATGCGCAGATAGACTACGCCGACGATTGCCCCCAGCAAATAATTGGCAGCCACCGCCGGCGAGTAAACCAAAGCCACCCCCACCGCAATGGCCAGGCTCACCCCCAAGGTGACCAGCACCAACCATAGCTGCAGTGCTTCATAGCTCCTGCCAGCCGTTGTCGCCTTCTCCCGCAAATCCGCTTTGCCCGGGGCAAGCGACGGCTGCAACGCACTCTGGCAGCCCAGACCCGCCTCCTGCTGTGGCGGAGGCGCCGCCTCCTCCAGGGGCGGCAAAGGCTTAGGCTTCCACGGGGTCGCCTTCCAACGGGCAGGACTGTGGGAGAGGAGTCGGGAAGAACGTGCCATGGGAATGAGGTCACCACCTCTGAGGATCTGGCCTTAACCCAAAATAACACGACTAAGTAACAATACTTAACGAGTTGGGCGAGGCCAGGGCGGGATGGAACCTTGCAACTATCGCCTCGAAAGACGACTAGCCCTTCGACAGACGGAGATGTTCCTCTAAGAATTTACCACCTTCGTGGATCGGCAACGGCAAAAATGGAAAACTTTCTGAAAGACCGCGGATGTAAAGTTTTGCCTGGGGTGGCTGAGAAGCTGCAATCTTCTGTTACCTCCTGTTGTTTTGAGGTGGATCCCGCCGATTCTGTTGCTCTATATACTATGGGGCAGTGAGAAGAAAGGGCGAGGATGATCCCAGTGAGTTGGCTGGTCAAGGCGATCTGGGTGGACTACAGCTTGGCTGTAGCGCTGACGGTGGTGCTGCCGTTGGCTCTCCTAATTTGGGCCTTTGCGGTGGGGTTGCGTCCTCTGATTCAGCTCTTGATCGTCTACTGGCGGGTATCCAGCCTATTGGCGGTGACGGTGTATTTGATGATCGGCGGTCTGCCCATCAGTTTCTTGAGCGGGGCGATGGCGCGGCTGTTGATCCCAATGGGTCTGTGGTTCTGGCAGGATTGGAGCACTGCCCTTGAGCAGTCGAGAAGCTGGGCGGCGCGGGCTTTCTTGCTCTGGCGGTGGATCCTGACTGGCTATATGGGGGTCGGGTTCTTCTTTTCAGGAGCCTTTGTGCCCTGCGCCTTCCAGGCTTCTTTGTCGCTGCAGTGTCGAGCCTGGTTTGAGCCGCCGCTGGGCTTTCGGGAGATCTTCCATCCCAATGTACCCCCCGAGCTGCTCGGGAGCCTAGGGGCCTGGGGCTTGGTAGTTTACCTACTCTACAGCGTCTATTTCGTTTGGCGGCTGCGGCCCCCTACCGAGAAAAGGGAGTTGGCAGCATGAGCGCCCTGCCCTGGCCGCTGGCTCTAGAGCGCTACAGCCAGGCCCACCCCCAGGAGGTGCTGCGGGTAGAGGTGGAAAGCGAGGGGGAAACGGATTTGGTGCTCATCTACCGCGGCTATAGCAGCTCCCTGCGCCGGCCCACTCCCCCCGATCCAGAGGTGCCGGTGATCCCTCCTCAGGCTCGCTTCTTACAGTTAGAGCGCCTTAGTGCCCCTTATCACCCTGAGCACTCCCAGGTTTTAGCTCTCTACCGCAGCTGGGAGGAGGTGAGGGCTTGGCTAATCCAAGAAGGGATCCCAGTAGCCGAGTAAGGGAGGGCGGGTTTTAGCGCCCCACAGGCGCCGGCTGCCGCTGCAGGATGGTGTATTCTGCCGGCTGCAGAAGAGATTGCCCTGTCATCTCGGGGGGCTGAGGCAGGCCTAGGATCTCGAGCAGGGTGGGGCCGACATCGGCCAGGGTGCCGCCAGAGCGCAGCTTGACATCGCCACCGCGACCAGGGATCTTGCGCCTTTCCCCCTCCACCAGGATGCAGGGCACGGGGTTGTTGGTGTGGGCCGTCCAAGGGTTGCCCTGCTCGTCCCACATCAGCTCCGCATTGCCGTGATCCGCCACGATTAAGGTGGTTCCCCCCACGTCCACCACCGCCGCCAGCAGACGGCCCAGGCAGCGATCCACCGTCTCCAGCGCCCGCACCGTGGCCTTGAAGTTGCCGGTGTGGCCCACCATGTCGGGGTTGGCGTAGTTGAGCACCACCAGGCTGTATTCGCGGCGGGCGATAGCTTCGATGGCTTTGTCGGTCACCTCCACCGCTGACATCTCCGGCATTTGGTCGTAGGTGGCCACCAGCGGGCTTTGCACCAAGATGCGATCTTCGCCGGGAAAGGGCTGCTCAATGCCGCCGTTAAAAAAGTAGGTGACGTGGGCGTACTTTTCCGTCTCGGCAATGCGCAATTGCTTGAGGCCGGCCTCGCTCACCACTTGGCCCAGCAGGTGATCCAGGTTCTGCGGCTTAAAAAGCACCTGCACCGGCAAGGTCGGATCGTACTGGGTCATGGTGATGAAGGTGAGATCCGGAATCAGACGGCGCTGAAAACCGGAAAAGTCGGGACAGACAAAAGCTTGGGTAAGCTGGCGGGCGCGATCCGGGCGGAAATTGAAGAAGATGACCGCATCTCCCGACTGCACCGCCCCCGGAGCCAAGCGAGTGGGGGGAATAAACTCGTCGGTAATATCCTGGGCGTAAAAGTCTTCCATCACCTCGGCGGCGCTGCGGCCACAGCCAGGGCCGTCTTCCGTCAGGATCTCGTAGGCCTTCTGGGTGCGCTCCCAACGGCGATCCCGATCCATGGCGTAGTAGCGGCCGCTCAGGGTGGCGATGACGCCGCTGCCCAGCCATTGCAGCTCTTTTTCCAGAGCGGCCAGAACCCTGGCTCCATCGCGGGGCAAGGTATCGCGGCCATCGGTGATGGCGTGGACATAGGCAGGGATCCCCGCCTGGGCTGCCAGCTTCAGCAAGCCGTAGAGATGGTCGATGTGGGAGTGAACCCCCCCCTCAGAGCAGAGGCCAATGAAATGAAAACGGCCCCCCTGCTCCTTGAGCCGATGACAAACCTCCACCAAGAGGGGCTCGTGAAAAAGGGATCCCGTCTCGATGGCGTCGCTGATACGCACCAACTCCTGCGGCACCACCCGCCCCGCCCCCAGGGTCAGGTGGCCCACTTCTGAGTTGCCCATTTGCCCTGACGGCAGGCCCACGGCTCGCCCCGAAGCTTGCAGCAGGGTATGGGGGTAGGTAGCCCATAGGCTGTCCACGACAGGGGTTCGGGCGGCCAGCACCGCATTGCCCTCAGGGGCTTCGCGATAACCCCAGCCATCCAGGATTACCAGAACCACAGGTGCCACCGATTGTGCATCCATGAAATGGCCTCTCGTTTTTTAAGACATAATACCAGCCCAGGCAATACGATACCGAATCCTCCATTCCCTCTCAAGATTTCACCTTTCTTGTGAGGGGAAAAGAAGCAACTCCAATAGTCGGGATTGAGCAGCTACCGCCAATCGATAGGCGAGCTGCCATAAGTATTTATACATATCTGCGCAGACATCTACCCAGATAAAACACGGTCAGCCGCGGGGGCTGGGCCGCAAACGTTTGCGCAGGGACTCGGCGCGGCGCTTGGCAATGGCATTCTTCGGATCCAGTTGCAGCACCGTCTCGTAGGCCTCGAGGCCAGGGCCGTAGAGATTTTTCTTCTCGTAGGCATGGGCCAGATTGTTCCAAGCGGTTACATAGCCGGGATCCGCTGCCACCGCGTCTTTGTAGTAGCGGATGGCCAAGTCGTATTGCCCCTGGCTGAAGTAGGCAAAGCCGAGGGCGTTGCAGACGGGGGGAATGTTCTCCCCAGCCACCTCTAGAGCTTTTTTAAGCTGGACGATAGCCTGGTCGTAGAGGCGCTTTTGCAGATAGACGCTGCCCAACTCGTAGTGCTCCTGCGGGGATCCCTTGCCTTTGCTCAGGCGGGGCTGGAGCTGCCGGATGACTCTTTCCTGGGCCCGTATCCGCAGCACCTCGCGCAGGACGAAGTAGCCCACCACGCTGAGGATACCGGCCAAAGCCACCAGGTACAGGAGGGGAGCGTTGACGCCCATTTTGCCTATCCCGCTTGCCTCTTCAGATTTGCCTTGCCAGCGTTACGCCTGCAGGTGAGCCTCGATCAACCAAAGATCTTTGTCGATCTGGCGCGAGATCTCGGTAAACAGGTCGGCGGTATCGGCGTCCCCCAGTTCGGTACTGCGGTCGATGTTGCGGCGCACCGAAGCGGCATACTGGCCGTAGCGGGCCGCCAAAGCCTGCAGGTGAGCCCGGCCGTCTTCAGCCGTCAGGTCGTACTCCGGCAAGGCTGAGGTTTGGGCGACGATGCGGGCCGTGCCGCGGGCAATGCCCCCCAAAGCTGTAACCCGCTCCGCCAGCATGTCCACGTAGTTCTCCAGAGTGCCGGCAAAGGTGTCGAACATCTCGTGCAGGGCGATGAAGTTCATGCCTTTGACGTTCCAGTGGGCCTGCTTCACCTGAGTTTTCAAATCCAGCGTGTCCGCCAAGGACTGGTTGAGCAGCTCCACCAGTTGCGCGCGGGCCTCCGCCGGCAAGTCGATCTGGGTGGGGTAGAGACGGGTTTTTGCGGCGGTAACCATAGCCAACCTCCTAAGTTGTGTTTCCATTATCTGGGATCCGCCTCGGCTCTGGGGCCTGCTGATTCCCGACTGAGTCCATACTAACACAAACTCGGAATGAGTATGAGTTAGCAAGCGCTTACTTGCCGATGCAGAAGCGGCTGAAGATCTGATCCAGCACCGCTTCGGAGATCTCCTCGCCGGTGATTTGGCCAAGGGCGTGCAGGGCGCCGCGCAGGTCGATGGTCCAAAAATCGAGGGGGAGCTGCGCCTGCATAGCCTGAACGACTTGTTCCAGGCTGGCTTGGGCCTGGCGGAGGGCGGCGGCCTGGCGTTGGTTGAGGCTCACCTCCAGGTTGGGCTGGGGCCGCCCCTGAGTCACAAGCTGCTCCAAGGCCTCTTCCAGCTCCGGGATCCCTTGGCCTTGGGCGGCGACGGCGGGGACGCGGTAGGCGATCTCGGGCGGGAGGCGGATCTTGTCGGCGGGGGCGAGGTCGGTTTTGTTGATCACCAGGATGAGGGGGCGGTGGCGGATGGAGGCATAGATAGCCGCATCAGCCTCCGTCCAGCCGGCCTGGGCGTCGATGACCAGCACCAGCACATCGGCGGTCTGGGCCAGCCGTTGGGAGCGCTCCACCCCTAGCCGTTCCACCGGATCGTCGGTGGCGCGAATGCCGGCGGTATCCAGGAGCTGGACGGGGATCCCTCTCACCACCAACTGGGACTCCACCACATCCCGAGTGGTGCCAGGTAGATCCGTGACAATAGCGCGATCCTGCCCCGACCAGGCGTTGAGCAGGCTGGACTTGCCCACATTGGGCCGCCCGACAATGGCCACTTTCACCCCAGTGCGCAGTAGTTGCCCCCGCTCGGCGGTGGCCAGCAGGGCCTGCATCTGAGCCTGAATGTCTTGCAGCCGGGCCTGCCAAGCGGGGACGTCCAGGGGGGGCAGATCCTCTTCAAAGTCGAGGCGGGCTTCGATCTCGGCCAATAAACCCAGCAGCTCCTGGCGCAGGGCGCGGATGGACTGCCCCAACTTGCCCTGCAGCCCCGCCAGGGCCATTTGGGCCGCCTGCGGGGAGCGGGCCGCCACCAGATCGGCCACGCTTTCGGCCTGGGTGAGGTCGATGCGGCCGTTCAAGAAAGCGCGCAGGCTGAACTCCCCCGGCTGCGCCAGCCGTGCCCCCTGGCGCAGGCACTGCTGCAGCGTGGCCTGAACCACCATGATGCCGCCGTGGCAGTGCAGCTCCACTACGTCCTCGCGGGTGTAGGAGCGGGGAGCCTGCATCCAGACGGCCAGGGCCTCGTCCAACCGCCGGCCCTTCTCGTCGTGGATCCAGCCGTAGAGGAGGCGATGGCTTTCCCAGACTGCGTTGCGGCGGGCGGGAGTAAAGATAGCCTGGGCAATGGCCAAAGCCCGCGAACCGGAGAGGCGTACAATGCCAATGCTGCCCTGTTCGGGCACCACTGCCGTGGCAATGGCAGCAATGGTATCGGCCAGGGGCGCAGTCAGATCCATCCTCGACAAAGCCCGGCTTGAATTGTCGCAACTGTTGGATTCCCCATCGGCTTTCCCCGATCCCCTGCAGAGGTCTCTTGCGCCTATTGGCGCGCCTCCCCGAAGTCGGAAAAAGCTATAAAAAGCCGTGCGACCCGGTGAAGGCCGGGGTAGCCTGACAGTGGCAACTCACGCTCGTCCCGGATACTTATGAAGCCGTTACGCACGTTCAAGGTCACTCCCTACCTGCCGGCTGCTCTGGAAAGTCTGCGCTTGTTGGCCTATAACCTGCATTTTAGTTGGAACGTGGAAACCCGCAGCCTGTTTCGGCGCATGGATCCAGATCTGTGGGATGCCTGTGGCCACAATCCGGTGGCTTTGTTGGGGCAGATTCGGCAGGAGCGGCTGGACGAGCTGGCGGAGGATCCTGGTTTTTTGGCCCACCTGGAGCGGGCCAGCCAACAGCTCCAGAGCTACCTGCAGGAAGACACCTGGTATCGCAAGTATCGCTCGGCCCAAGCGGTGGAAGGGGAGTGCTACGCCTATTTTTCAGCCGAGTTTGGTCTGGCAGATTGTTTGCCCCTCTACTCAGGAGGCCTGGGGGTCTTGGCCGGGGATCACCTCAAGGCGGCCAGCGACCTGGGCCTGCCGCTGGTGGGGGTGGGCCTGCTCTACCAGAAGGGGTATTTTCGCCAGTACCTCAACCCCGACGGCTGGCAGCAGGAGCGCTATCCCGTTAACGATTTTTTCAATATGCCCCTGGAGCTGCAAAGAGATGCGGAGGGCCGCGAGATTCGCATCGAGGTGGACTACCCCAAACGCAAGGTGTTTGCCCGCATTTGGAAGGCGATGGTGGGGCGGGTGCCCCTCTACCTGCTGGACACCAACATCGAGCCCAACAGCCAGTACGACCAGGACATCACCGATGAGCTGTACGGCGGCGACCAGGATGTGCGCATCCACCAGGAGATCATGTTGGGGATCGGCGGCGTGCGGGCTTTGCGCGCCCTCGGCATCCATCCCACCGTCTACCACATGAACGAGGGGCACTCGGCTTTTTTGGCGGTGGAGCGCATCCGCCTGTTGATGGTGGAGCAGGGGTTGAGCTTTGAAGAAGCCTGGCAGGTGGCCAAGTCCAGCCAGATGTTTACCACCCACACGCCGGTACCTGCCGGGATCGACCTGTTCCCGCCCGACAAAATCGACTACTACCTCGGCTTCTACTACAGCCAGATGGGCCTGAGCCGGGAGCGCTTTTTGGCCCTGGGCCGCGAAAACACCGGCGACTTTCAATCCCCCTTCAGCATGGCAGTGCTGGCCATCAACATGGCCTCGTTTGTCAACGGCGTCAGCAAGCTGCACGGGTCGGTCTCGCGCAAGATGTTCAGCCGCCTCTGGCCCGAGATCCCGCTGGAAGAAGTGCCGATTACTTCCATCACCAACGGGGTGCATGCCCGCACCTGGGTGGGGGAAGAGAACCAGGCCCTCTACGATCGCTACCTGGGGCCGGATTGGGCGGAGGCTCCCCCCTCGGATCCCCTGTGGCAGAAAGTGGATCGGATCCCGGATGGGGAGCTGTGGCGGGCCCACGAGCGCAGCCGCTCGCGCCTGATCAACTTCGTTCGCGAGCGCCTGGTGGAGCAACTGCAAAAGCGGGCGGCCTCAGCGGTGGAAATTCAGTGGGCCTCTGAAGCCCTCAACCCGGAAGTGCTCACCATTGGCTTTGCCCGCCGCTTTGCCACCTACAAGCGGGCCACCCTCTTGTTTCACAACCTGGAACGGCTCAAAGCCTTGCTCAACCATCCCCAGTACCCGATGCAGTTTATCTTTGCCGGCAAGGCCCACCCTCGCGACAACCCCGGCAAGGAGCTGATCCGGCAAATTGTGCAAGTGTCGCGCCAGCCGGAGTTTCGCCAGCGGCTGGTGTTTATCGAAGACTACGACATGTACATCACCAGCCTGCTGGTAGCCGGGGTGGATGTGTGGCTAAACACCCCCCTGCGCCCCCGCGAGGCCAGCGGCACCAGTGGCATGAAGGCGGCGGCCAACGGCGGACAGAACCTGAGCATTTTGGATGGCTGGTGGGATGAGGCCGATTACTACCAGACCGGCTGGCCCATTGGCCGCGGCGAGGAATACGAGGATCGCGCCTACCAAGACGAGGTGGAGTCCAACGCCCTCTACGACCTGCTGGAACAGGAGGTTGCCCCTCTGTTTTACCAGCGCGGTAGCGATGGCCTGCCCCACGCCTGGATTCGGCGCATGAAGCAGGCCATTCAGCTCAACTGCCCCCGCTTTAGCACCCAGCGCATGGTACTGGAGTATGCCGAGCGGGCCTACATTCCCCTCAGCAACTACTTCGACCGCATGCGCCGCGATAACTTCGAGTCGGCTCGCCAGTTTACCCGCTGGCGCAGCCATCTGCAGGAGAACTGGTACAACATTCGGGTTGTCAATGTCCAGGTCGAACCCCCCAAGAAAGCTTCCGCCGCCGGCCTCCCCTCGGCGCAAAACGACCAAGTGGTGATGGCCCGCGATCCCCTCACGGTGACCGTTGAGGTGCGGCTGGGATCCCTGCAACCCCAGGATGTCATCGTCCAGGCCTACCAGGGGCCGGTGGACGACAACGGCCAGATCCGGAACGGCCAAGCAACCCCCCTGCGCTACGTGGAGACGGTGGAGGATCGGGCCATCTTCTCCGGCCAGATTCGCTACGAGGCCAGCGGCTTGCAGGGGCTGGCCATCCGCCTGCTGCCCTTTCATCCTGACATGCACGATCCCTATGAGCTGCGGCTGATGCTCTGGGCCTAGAATGTCCGTTCCACCCAAAAGGGAGAAGGAAGGGGAACAGCAGGGATCCCCTTCCTATGCGGATCCAGCCTGAACAAGAGAGACTCCCCAAATTCGTGCGGATGGGTGTTTCTCGCTGCCCAATCAGGCAGAATCAGAGAAACCAGCTCCGGGTTGATGCCATGCTCAAAGCCCACGACTCGGCCGGTTTGCGCCTGTTGCTCGCGGCTGCCCTGCTGTTGGGGGGCTTGGCCAGTTGGCGGCAGGATCGCCTCTCGGCAGTGATGGGTCTGGCCAGTGCGGCAGCCATTTCAGCCTTCACCCGCCCCGCCATCTTGGCTTACAACCGGGGTCGCGAACGGTGGCTGAACCGGGATCTGATAGGGGCTGTCGAGCAGCTCAACCTGGCGCTGCAGCAGGATCCCTGTCTGACCAACGCCCACCTTCTGCGCGGCCAGGTTTACCTCGAACTCGGCCAACTTCCCCAGGCGCTGGCGGACTTCGACCAAGCCACCCGGTTGGCCCCGCGCCGGCCAGAGTCCTATCTCTACCGCGGCCTCCTTCTTCAGTTGCAGGGGGATTTGCAGGGGGCAATAGCCGAGCTTGCCGAGGTAGTACGCCGGCATCCCAGCGCCCCCCACCACCTCCGCTTGGCCAACCTGCTCAGGCAACAGGGATCCCTGCCTTCAGCTCTAGCTCACCTGGACGAGGCCATTTGTCGGGATCCCACCTCGGCGCCTGCCTATGCCTGCCGCGCTACGGTGTACGGCTACCTGGGAGAATGGGAGGCGGCTGTGGCCGATTGGTCCCAGGCCATCCGCTGGGATCCCTGTCCGGCCCACCACTATGGGCGGGGCGTTGCCTATGCTTGGGCCGATTGCTATGACGAGGCCATTGCCGACCTCAGCCGCAGCCTCGAGGCAGAACCCTGCCAACCCCACGTTCTCTACATCAGGGGCAATCTTCTCTACGAGCTGGGGGAGATCAAAGCTGCCCTCGACGATTACGACCAGGCCTTTCGCTTGGAAGCCGACGGCAACCTCGGGGATCCCACCGACGAGTACGGCTTGTACGGTCGGGGGCTGGCTTACGGAAATATGGGAGATAGGGCAACGGCTATTTCCAGTTGGCAAGCCGCTTTGCAGGTCAGCCGCCAACACCACAACCTAGTTTTGCAGGAACAGGCGCATCGATCTTTGCGGCAGCTCCAGGATTTGGACGGAGATCCCGGAGCCTTTGGCTAGCGAGGTCGAAGGGATCCCCTCAGAACATTGCCGCGAAACTGGCGTAAAATTTGCTTATCGCCATCTCAATTCCCCTGATCTGCAGTTGGATTTTTCCCACCTCCTTCTGTGGCTGCCGTGAAACACACCCTCAGCGCTCTTGTGCAGGATCAGCCCGGGGTCTTAACCCGCATCGCCGGCATGTTTGCCCGCCGGGGCTTCAACATCGACAGCCTCACCGTTGGCCCCACCGAGCGGCCTGGCATCTCCCGCATCACCATGGTGGTGCAGGGGGATGAGCACGATGTGGAGCAGATGACCAAGCAGCTCTACAAGCTGATCGACGTGCTGAAAGTAACCGACATTACCCATGTCCCCTGTGTAGAACGGGAGCTGATGCTCGTCAAGGTCAACGCCAGCATCGAAACTCGCTCGGCCATCATGGACGTGGCGCAGATGTTCCGTGCCCGGATTGTGGATGTGGCGGAAGAGTCTTTAACTTTGGAAGTGACAGGGGATCCGGGCAAAATGGTGGCCATCATCAAGATGTTAACCAGCTTCGGCATTCGGGAGATTGCCCGCACCGGCCTGGTAGCTCTCACCCGCGAGTCGGGAGTCAATACCGAGTACTTGAAGCAGCACCCCACCGTGGCAGTCGTCTGAGGGGCTTGGCCACGATGCCAACAGAGATTGCTTAGGGAGGAGGCCATGGCAAAACCGGAGAGAAGCCGGCGCCATAGGGGGCAGGCCCTGCGCAATAGCCTGCGTTGCCTGATGAGCCTCCTGGCCATTGGGCTGTTGGGGTTACTGGGGGGCTGTGGCCCCCGACCTCCCAAGTCGGTTGTGCAGCAGGCTCTGGCCTACCAGATCTCCCACCCGGCTGAGCCGGTTGCCTCGCTGGTGGGCAGCGACCGCTTAGCAGGCCGTTTGGAAGTGCAGGATGTCCAAATTCGTCAGGATAGCCGTGAACCCCTGCTGTTGGCCTCAGGAGAGAAACTGGAAGGCCACCACCTCAGCGGCACCTATACCGTAATTGTCAAGCCACCGGGATCCCGCCGCCCCTACCGCCGCAAGGGGGATCCCTTCCAGCTCACCCTGGCCCACCAGAAGGCGCAAAGTTCCCCTTCCCCTGGGGGAGCGCAGCCCAAAACCCTGCCCGAACGGTGGCTACTGGCCCATCCCTCTCCCGATGCCAAGAGCTGGGAGGTCATCGACTTTTTCCCCCAGCCGGCACCGCTGCCGGAGCTGCCTCCTGCCGAACAGGCGTACCGACACCCGACTGACCTTGACGCTCTCCCCGCCCCTATAGCTGGCTTTCGCCCAGGGGTAAGCCAGAGAACTCTTTCCTAGGCTGGAGGACTGCTCCCACCGGAGAAGTCAGCTACCTTCCCTGGGGAGGAAGAGATCCTTCGCGGCTACCTGGCCACAACAAAGCGCTACGTAGAAACTCCAAACAACGGTAGGCAGGCTCCTCTGCAGGCCTCAATGTTGTCCCTTGCGCCGCCATTTTCTGGGTCAGCACCGCAGAGGTGGTTGGCTCACCGCAGCAGAGCTGCCCCCCAGCCGAATAGCCCATCCACCAACAGGGTATTCAGCACTGCTCCCGCAAATGCCCAATGGTGCAAGCGGCGGGATCCCTGCACTCTCCACAATCCAACACCCAGCAACAGAAGGCCCAAGCCGATGCCCCAACCCAGGCCCCAGGGGGTAGCCATTTTGTCGAGGGCCGCCCTAAAAGGGACAACCGCCTGCTCCAACCGGTCAAACTGCATCGCCTGCCGCCACTCAGGCAGCAGCCCCACCGAGTAAATGTAAAGATCTGTAACCGCTGTGCCCCACAAGGAGCCGAGATAGAACCAGGTGCCGATGCGGGCAAAGCGTTGCCGTGCCCCCCACCAGACCATCGGGATCCCCAGAGCTTCCACCGGCATGTGCCAGAGGGGCTCCCAGCGCAGCCAGCCCCAGTAGAAGGATCCTGCCAGCCAAGTCAGCGTGAAGCCGTAGAGCAGATCCCCCCAGATGCGGGTGCGGGGCCGCGAGTAGAGCCGCCAGCTAAGGCCCAGCCAGCCTAGAGTCATCGCCAAGCTCAGCCAAGGGCTATAGCGCACCAGGGGCGCTGCCACAAAAACGGGTAGGCACACCAGCACAGCCGCCGCTCCCCCGATGGCGTGGTGAGAGGGAAACCGCCTTCGCAGAGAAGAACGGGGAATCTCCCGTCCGACTGGGCCCTGGGAGGCCAGGGAAGGCTCTTCTTGGAGAGGCGGCGAACAAGAGGTAGGAAACAAAACGCAATCTTAGAAACTTTTACATCAGTTAACATAGCATCTTCCCTGCCCTTTCCCGCCCCGGCCGAGAGGGGCCGGCGTTGCCAGGGTACTGCCGAAAATGTCAGGGTGAGAATAACGCGCTGCCCGGAAAACACTATGGAGTTGCTGTTGGCGGGAGATATCGGGGGCACCAAGACCAGCCTCAGCCTCTTCAATGCCCAAGATCCCGATCACAGCCTCTACCACTGCCGCTACGCCAGCCAGAGCTATCCCAACCTCACCCCGGTGGTGCTGGAGTTTCTGGCCCAGGCACGGCAGGAGCTGGGGCGAGATCCCCAACCGGTTGCCGCCTGCTTTGCTGTGGCCGGCCCCGTAGTGGAAGAAAAAAGCAGTCCAGGAGCCGGGGGACAGAGGGCCAAAATCACCAACCTGCCCTGGAGCCTGCACTCAAGCCAGTTGGCGGCGGAGCTGGGGATCCCCCGCCTAGCGTTGATCAACGACTTCAGCGCCGTAGGCTATGGGGTGCTGGCCCTGCGAGATCAGGATCTGGAAACGCTGCAGACAGGAGAGCGGCAGCCCCAGGCGCCCATCGGCGTCATCGGGGCGGGCACAGGGCTGGGGCAGGCCTACCTCACCTGGGGAGAAGGCGGCTACCAGGTTCATGCCAGCGAGGGGGGGCATGTGGATTTTTCTCCACGGACCCCTTTGGAATGGGAGCTGCTGCGGTATCTGCAACAACGACATGGGCGCGTCTCCACCGAGCGGGTGGTCTCGGGGCAGGGGATCGTGGCCATCTATCAATTTCTGCGGGATAGCCGCTGGGGCCAGGGAGAGGAGCAGTTGCTGGCCCAAATTGCCGCCTGGGAAAGGGGAGCCAGCCCCGTCGACCCAGCCGCCCAAATTGCCAATGCCGCCCTGGAGGGACGGGATCCCTTGGCGGTGGAGTGTTTGCGGCTGTTTACCAGCTTGTATGGGGCCGCTGTCGGCAATTTTGCCCTGCACCTGCTGCCCCGTGGGGGCCTGTTCATCGCCGGCGGGATCGCGCCCAAGCTCCTGCGCCTGTTGCGGGAGGGAGAGTTTTTGCCCTCCTTTTTGGATAAGGGACGGATGCGCACTCTGCTGGAGCAACTGTCAGTGCAGGTGGTGGTGAACGCCCAGGTGGGCTTGATAGGGGCTGCCCACTATGCCGCCACTTTGCTGTAGAGGTTAAGCCTGTTGGCGGCAGGGATCCCCCGCTCCCTTCTCCCAGGGGGAGAGGGGGGCTGGGCAAGGCGCAGGATGGCCATGCCTAGGGCTTGTTCCTGCTCGCAAAGGCCGCATTTTCCGCTGCCAAAAACAACTGGGCCCGCCAAAAGCAGGTGATGGATTTGCTGTCGAAATCCAGGCCAAAACGGGCCATTTCTGTCAGTTCGGCAGGCGAAAGCTCCACCACCGCAATGTCTTCATCTTCATCCTTGGCCGGTGGAGCATCCAGCACTTCCAGATCCCGCGCCAGGTAGGCGTACATGATCTCGCTGGAATAGCCGGGGCACAGATAAAATTGGCCGAGGGGATCCCAGCGGTGGGCGCGCAGGCCGGTTTCTTCTTCCAGCTCGCGGCGAATGGTTTCATCAGGATGTTCCCCTGGCTCGACGGTACCGGCGGGAAACTCGTAGAGGTAGGCGGCGACGGCAAAGCGATATTGGCGAATGCAGACGAACTTGCCTTCGGCAGTGACCGGCACGGCCACCACGCCGCCGGGGTGGAGGAGGTACTCCCGCTCCCCTTCGGTGCCGTTGGGAAAGCGCAAGCGCTGGCTGACAAAGGTGTACTTGTGGCCTTGAAAGCGCAGGCGCTCGCGAAGGATCTGCGATGGGGTGTGCATGGCAAGGTTGCTTAGAGAAAGGCCCCCCTCAGCTTAATCGGTGGCGGTGCTGTTGGAGCTCCCCCCTTAAGGTAAAGTCAGAGGGGCAAGCGAAGGTGCAGGCCATGATCTCCCCTTCTCTGAAGGAGTTCCTCGCCCTCAGCCAACAGGGCAATTTCATCCCGGTCTACCAAGAATGGGTGGCGGACTTGGAAACGCCTGTCTCTGCCTGGTACCGGGTCTGTGCCGGGCGGCCCTACAACTTTCTGCTGGAATCGGTGGAGGGAGGGGAACAGGTGGCCCGCTACAGCTTCCTCGGCTGCGACCCTTTGTGGGTTTTGCAGGTGCGCGGGGATCAGGCCTTGCAGATCCACCGCGATGGGCATCGAGAGCAGCACCAAGGGGATCCCTTTGCCGTTTTGGCCCGCTGCCTGCAGCCCTATGAGCCGGTGCACCTGCCGGAGTTGCCCAGCAGCATCGGCGGGCTCTTTGGCTACTGGGGCTATGAGCTGATTCGCTGGATCGAGCCCAAGGTGCCCATTCACCCCCTGCAGCCGGGGGATCCCCCCGACGCTATCCTCATGCAGGTGGACAGCATCCTGATCTTCGACCAGGTCAAGCGCAAGATCTGGGTGGTGGCCTTTGCCGACACACGCCAGCAGCCGGCGGAGCAGGCCTACGCCCAAGCCTGCCGGCGGGTGGAACAGTTGGTGCAACAGCTCAGCGCCCCCCTTTCTCTTGCCCACCTCAGCCTCGACTGGAAGCCGCAACTGCCCGATGCCATTCCCCCCAGCACCCTCAGCCGCGCCGCCTACTGCCAGGCGGTGGAGCAGGCCAAAGCCTACATCCGGGCTGGCGAGATCTTTCAGGTGGTGCTCTCGCAGCGCTTCACCACCCCTTTTGCTGGAGATCCTTTCCGGCTCTACCGCTCCCTGCGGCTGATTAACCCCTCCCCCTACATGGCGTTTTTCCAGTTTGGCGATCTCTGCCTTGTCGGCTCCAGCCCAGAAGTGATGGTCAAGCTCACTCGGATAGGGGAAGAGCGCATCGCCACCGTGCGTCCCATCGCCGGCACCCGCCCCCGCGGCGCCACCCCCGCCCAAGACCGCCAGTTGGAGCAGGAGCTGTTGGCGGATCCCAAGGAGCGGGCAGAGCATGTGATGCTGGTGGACTTGGCCCGCAACGACCTGGGGCGGGTCTGCCGCCTGGGATCCGTGCAGGTGGACGACCTGATGCAGATCGAGCGCTACAGCCACGTGATGCACATCGTCAGCAATGTGGTGGGGCAGTTGGATCCCCGCTACAGCGCCTGGGATCTGCTGCGGGCCACCTTTCCTGCCGGCACGGTTACTGGCGCTCCCAAGATCCGCGCCATGCAGATTATCCACGAGCTGGAAGGGTGTCGCCGCGGCCCCTACGCCGGCGCCTATGGCTACTACGACTTTGCCGGCCAACTGAACACCGCCATCACCATCCGCACCCTGCTGGTTCAGGGGGACCAGGTGAGCATCCAAGCCGGGGCGGGCATCGTGGCCGACTCGGATCCGGAGCGGGAGTACCAAGAATGCCTGAACAAAGCGCGGGGCATGCTCATGGCAGTGGCCAGCTTGCAGAAGGAGTAAAGGCTCGTGTTAGCCCAGGTGCACTTTAGCCATGCCGAGCGGGAGCGCCGGCAGCCGGATCCAGAGACCGTAGAGCAGGCGTTTCACCTGTTTTCCACCGAGGGCTACCTGGTGCTGCCGGAGATCTTCCCCACGGCGCTCATCGACAAGCTACACAGTAGCTTTCTGACCACCTACAGCCGCTACTGCACCCACGAAAACCACCCCGACGCCCTGTTGGTGGGCAATCGACGAGTGATGGTGACGGTGCGCCTGGAGGGGCCCTTTAACGATCCCCTGCTCTATGCCCATCCCTTAATCCTGCCTATCTTGCAGCGAATCTTGGGATCAAGCCTGATCCTGAGCGGGCTGGGGGTGGTAGTTTCTCTGCCGGGATCCGCCGACCAACAGGTTCACCGGGATCTCTCCCACCTCTTCGGCGACGCAATTCTAGATGCCATCGTCCCCTGCTATGCCCTGAATTTGCTTATCCCGCTGGTGGAGGTCAACGAAGAGAACGGCATGACCCGCCTCTGGCCTGGCAGCCACGCTGTTTTCGAGGCCCACTACACCGAGCTGGCCCGGCAGATGCCCTTTGTCGATCCGCCGCTGGCCAAGGGATCCTGCCTGCTGTTCGACTACCGCTTGATTCACCTGGGCCGGGCCAATCGTTCTGCTGCTCCCCGGCCCCTCCTCTACAACACTTACAGCCGACCTTGGTTCCGGGATCCCGTCAACTATACCCGACAGCCCCCCCTGGTGATCCCGGCAGCCGAGAAAGAGCGGATCCCGGCCCAGCACCACTCCCTATTCGTGGCAGCGCAGATTGTGTAGAGGAAAGTTTTGAGGAATGTGGGAAGATGCCTCAGAATGGGGGTGGGTATCCCCGTTGTTGAAGTTTGATTGCGCACCCCACCATGAGCGAAAGCACCTCTCAAGAGCCATCTTGGGCGCCGACGGCAGACGAAATGGCCCCTGCTGTGGGTCCTGGCGCAGAAACCGCCCCGGCTCCTGAAGCCGACAAGGGATCCGCCGCCCGGCGTGTCCGCCAACTCTTGGGCATGAAAGGGGCAGAGGTGGAGTCTCGCTCCGTTTGGCAAGTCCACCTGCAACTGATGAAGCCCGTGACCTGGATCCCGCTGGTGTGGGGCCTGATTCCGGGAGCGGCCTCCTCCGGCCACTTCACCTGGACTTGGGAAAACGTGGCCCTCATCTTGGTGGGCATGATCCTGGCCGGCCCCTTGATGACGGGCTACACCCAGACCCTGAACGAATACTACGACCGCGACATCGACGCCATCAACGAGCCCTATCGCCCCATCCCTTCCGGGGCCATCTCCCTGCGGCGGGTGGTCATCCAAATCTGGGTGCTGCTGATCCTGGGGCTGGCGTTGGCCTATGCCCTGGATTGGTACACCGGCCACGACTTTCCGGTGATCACCTGCATTGCCCTGGCGGGAGCCCTAATTGCCTACATCTACTCGGCGCCGCCCCTGAAACTAAAGCGCAACGGCTGGCTGGGGAACTACGCCCTGGGGGCCAGCTACATCGCCCTGCCCTGGTGGACGGGACATGCCCTCTTTGGCGAGCTGAACTGGACAATCTGCATTCTGACCCTGATCTACAGCTTGGCCGGCCTGGGGATCGCCGTGGTCAACGATTTCAAAAGCATGGAGGGGGATAGACAATTTGGCCTCGCCTCCTTGCCGGTGATGTTTGGGGCGATGGGGGCGGCCTGGATCGCGGCGCTGATGATCGACCTGTTTCAGTTCGGCATGGCCTCGTTTTTGCTGGGAGCTGGCCTAAAGCTCTACGCCGCAATTTTGGTGCTGCTGATTATCCCGCAGATCACCTTCCAAGACATGTACCTGCTGCGGGATCCCCTCAACAACGACGTCAAATACCAGGCCAGCGCTCAGCCTTTTCTGGTGTTGGGCATGCTGGTGGTGGGGCTGGCGCTGGGCCGCTTGGGGCTGGGGTAGTCGAGCCGAGGCCAAAGTGCCCATCCTGGCAACCGAGGTGACGGCTTCCGCCCTGGGGTGCTCCCTCTGCCTGGGCCAAGATCAAGTCAGGATCCCATCGGGGATGGCCGATGGATCCCAAAAAGTGGGATGGCCCTGGGCCAAAGGAGATATCCGATGAAGCTGTCTATTCCCCTCCAACTCAGCCTCAGCCTGGCTCTGCTCTTGGGGGCGGTCGTCCCTGCACAAGCCCAGCGGATCGTCATCGACGGGCGCGGGATCCTGGTCGAACCCAGCACCGGTGGCTCGGTCATCCTCAACCCCGACCAGCCGCTCTTGGCTCCGATCCCGCCTGGGGGAGTTCCTTTTTCCCTCGATGCAGAGGGCCAAGTGGTCTCTGCCCCTGGCTACCGCTGCAGCGCCGCCACCGCTGCCGACAACTCTCCCATCATCTGCCGCTCCCAGTTCAACCCCAACGACGTGGTGGTCTACGAGCGGGATGGCCGCTCCAACACCTTCTTCGTCAATACTGACAACCCTGTGATCCAGCCTTCCGGCAGCGGCCTGCGGATTCTGCCCAACTCCGAGCCGGTGCAGCCCTCCGGCAGTGGCTTGCGCATCATCCTCAACTGACAGACGGGAAGCGGCCCCCTGTCTAAGGGGATCCCTCAGGAGCAGCTCCCGCTCGTCTTGCCTCCAATTCCCTTAGGATCTGCCGGTGGCGCTGCCGGGTGATGGGGTACAGCCACACCAGCAGGATCCCACCGATTAAAGCCACTGCCGGCAGGGGGCCGATGGCGAGGCGGATGGCCAGCAAGGCCAATTCTGGCTGGAGGGGTGGGGCCTCTCCGGCCACCGAAGGGATAAAGCCGGCCCAATCCAGAGCTTGTCCCACGAAAAACAGCCCTAGCGCCAGGCCCACCTTTTGCAAGAACACCATGAAGGCATAGAAGATCCCTTCCCGCCGCTCCCCAGTGTGCAGCTCGTCCAGGTCGATGACATCCGGCAGCATTGACCAAGGGCCAAGATACACTGTGGCGGAAACCCCGATCCCTGCCAACAGGGCTAGTGCAATCATGAGCCGCTCCTGGCCGGCCTGCAGGAAAAATAGGCCCGCCTGCGAGATGAGCCAAAACCCCGCCCCGATCAGGTACATGGCGCGCTTGCCCAGCCGAGCGCTCAGGCATGTCCAGGCAAACAGGGTCAGCACGGCAACACTCTGAACCGCCAACACCACCAGAGAAATCCACACCTCGGGCAGGCCCATCCAGAAGACGATGAAATAGGGGATGATCGTGGCTGTGAACTGAAAGGCCAGCCAAGAACACAGGTAGATGCCGCTGACAAACAGGTAGGGGCGATTGCTGAAGGCCACCCGCAGTTGCTGCAGCAGAGGCAGCGGATCCCGTTGGGATTGAAAACGTTCTCGTACTCCCCAAAAGCAGAGCAGCAGGGGCACAGCCGAGATGGCCCCAAAACAAGCCCCCGCCAGCAGATGGCCGGCAGCCCGATCCGGCAGCAGGTTAAACAGCAGCGGAAAGGTAACCACGGCAACCATGCTGCCCCCCACCGAGAAGGCAAAGCGAAATTGGTTGAGCCGGGTGCGCTCGTCGTAATCCTGGGTTAGCTCCGCCGTCAGGGAGGCGTAGGGGATGTTGGCGGCAGAATAAAAGGTGTTGAACAGCAGGGACACCGCCAGGTAGTAGGCGAAAAGGGGGCCCATCTGACCGGGAAAAGGGATCCACCACTGAGCTGCAAAAGTCAGGCCAAAGGGGATGGCCGAAAACAGCAGCCAGGGGCGGCGACGGCCCCAACGGCTGCGGGTGCGGTCGCTGAGGATGCCGATGATGGGATCGTTGACGGCATCCCAAAAGCGGGTGATGGCGTAGATGCTGCCGGCCAAGCCTGCCGCCATGCCGACGGTATTGGTGAGAAAGGGCAGCAGGAAAAAGATGAGGATATTGGCCGTCATGCCCGTGCCCAGATCCCCCACCCCATAGGCCAGCTTCGTCCGCAAGCTCAGTCGTTCTCCGGTCATGGCCTGCCTTGGCAAAGGAGAGTCTTACTTAGTCTAGGGGGAAGGGGCAGGCGAGAGGGCTAATTGCCCTTTTCGCGGAGGGGCTAAGAGCGCATCTGGCTCATCGCCTCCAGATTCAACGCCTTGGCCACCTGTTCCGGGCTCATCAAGTTGCGCTCCAACACGATCTGGCGGATGGGCTTGCCGGTTTCCAGGGAGATCTTAGCCACCTCTGCCGCCTGCAGGTAGCCAATGTAGGGATTGAGGGCAGTCACCAAAGCCAGCGTCCCCTCAGCATAGCTGCGGCAGCGATCCGCCTGGGCGGTGATGCCGCGGACGCAGCGCTCGGTAAAGACGCGCAGGCTGTTGTTGAGGATCTGCAAGCTATGCAGGAGGTTATAGGCAATCAGCGGCATCATCGCGTTGAGCTCAAATTGGCCTGCCTGGGCGGCGAGGAGAATGGCGGTGTCCAGGCCGATCACCTGAAAGCAGACCATGTTCAGCATCTCGGCCATCACCGGGTTGTACTTGCCGGGCATGATGGAGGAGCCGGGCTGTACCGGCGGCAGTTGGATCTCTTTGAGGCCAGTCTTGGGGCCGGAATCCATCAGGCGTAGGTCGTTGGCCATTTTGATGGCATCTTGGGCCAGGTTGCGCAGGGATCCCGACAGGTGCACAAAGGGGGCCATGCTCTGCATCGCCGCCATGGGATGGGGGGCCGGGGTAAGGGGCAACTGGGTGTACTCTGCCAGCCGTTGCACCACCTTTTGCCGGTACTGGGGATGGGTATTGAGGCCGGTGCCGACGGCGCTGCCCCCCAGCCCCAAGCTGCCCAGAGCCTGGCTGGCCTCCTCGATCCAGCGGCGGTGCTGGGCAAAGATGGCCGCATAGGCGCCGAAGCTATCTCCCAGCCTTATGGGGACAGCATCCTGCAAATGGGTGCGGCCCGCCTTGAGAATGCCGTGGAACTCCTGTGCTTTCTGCTCCAGCGCCGCCACCAGGTTGTCCAGCGTGCCCAAAAGATCCCGCCGCACCCGCAGCAGGGCCGCCAGGCGAATGGCGGTGGGGATGACGTCGTTGGTGGATTGGCCGTAGTTGACATGGTCGTTGGGGCTGACCCGCTCGTAGCGCCCCTTGGGCTCTCCCAGGATCTCCAGGGCGCGGTTGGCCAACACCTCATTGACGTTCATGTGGTGGGAGGTGCCCGCCCCGGCCTGGTACACATCCACCACAAACTGATCCCGCAGGGATCCCTGGAGGATCTCGTCTGCCGCTTGGACAATGGCCTTGGCCACGTCGGGGGGAATGCAGCCCAGCTCGCCGTTGACCTCCGCCGCCGCTTTTTTGATGAGCACGCAGGCCTCCACGTACTCCGGCAGCGGCTTGAGGCCGCTGATGGGAAAATTCTCCAGGGCGCGGGCGGTTTGGATGCCGTAGTACACCGACTGCGGCAGTTGCCGCTCCCCCATCGCGTCCCGCTCGCTGCGCACTTGCAGTGGGTCTGTCTCTGGAACCATGGCACAGCTCTAGCTGGCAGGTTTTTGGGAAGGTTCCTGTAGAGGTAGGGATCCCTTTTCCTGGAGAGCAGCCAACTGCTGGCTAATCCGCTCGTTGTTTTCCGCCAAGACGAGCACCATGGCCGCGCAGGCCAGATGAACTCCTGCCCGGAATTCGGCCGAGGCTTTGTACTGAGCCAGCGCCTCGCTATCTCCTTCTCGCGGGCTCAGGATCAGTTGCACCGACTTTTGGGCCAACTCTTTCAGTTCCCGTTCCGTTAAACCGAGCTGCACCACTTTTGCCCTCCCTGCTAACCGGAAAACAAGCCCCCCCCTGCCCTCTCACCGGCAGGAGCGCCACTTTGGTTATCCTACCGCGGTTGCTGCCCCAATCCAGCATCCTTCTTCCTTCCAGTGGGTCGGCGAACCCCTAGAAGAAAACAAAAAATGCCGGCTAGTATAGGTGCAGCATGCCTTGCCCTCCTGGCCGATAGACCACTTGGGGGTGCAAGTCCGTCGGCCAGCAACGGCGCAAAAGAGGCTGCTATTCTCTGAGTACTACCATCTAGGTTGTTGTTCACAGAGAGGAAAACTTGTCCGTAGAACGTCCACTTGACCGCTTGCCCCGCAAGCAGCGCGCAGAGCTGCCGGCCATCAACGAGCGCATCCGCTTCCCCAAAATTCGCCTCATCGACACCGATGGCACCCAGTTGGGGATCATGAGCCCGCGCGAAGCCCTGCGCCTGGCCGAAGAAAAAGATCTGGACTTGGTCTTGGTCAGCGACAAGGCGGATCCTCCCGTCTGCCGCATCATGGACTACGGCAAGTTCAAGTTTGAGAAGGAGAAAAAAGAACGGGAGGCCCGCAAAAAACAACACACCGCCGAGATCAAGGAAGTGAAGTTTCGCTACAACATCGGCGAGCACGACTACCACGTCCGCCTGCGCAGCGCTCAGCAGTTTTTGGGGGATGGAGACAAGGTAAAAGCCACGGTGATGTTTCGCGGTCGCGAGGCCCAGCACGCCGAGTTGGGGGAAGAGTTGCTGCAGCGCTTGTTCAAAGACCTAGAAGGCGTGGCGGAAATGCAGCAGCCCCCCCAAAAGGAAGGGCGAAACATCACGATGATCCTCTCCCCCAAAAAATCCACCTGAGGAGGGATCCCGTCTATGGCTCTTGCTGTTGGGGATCCGGCGCCGGAGTTTACCCTGCCCGATGCCGAGGGCAATTTGGTCAGCCTGAGCCAGCTGCGGGGCCGGCGGGTGGTGCTCTACTTCTACCCGCGGGACAACACTCCCGGCTGCACCCGAGAAGCCTGTGGCTTTCGCGATGCCTACGCCGAGTATCAGGCGCACGGGATCCACGTCTTGGGGGTGAGCGCCGACGACGCCCGTTCCCACCAAAAGTTTGCCCAAAAACTGCAGCTTCCCTTTCCGCTGCTGGTGGACGAGGGGGCCAAGGTGGCCAGCGCCTACGGCGTCTATGGCCCGAAAAAGTTTATGGGCAAAGTCTATAACGGCATTCACCGCACCACCTTTGTCATCGATCCGGAGGGGAAGATCGAGGCCATCATCACCAAGGTCAAGGTGGAGGCTCACGCGGCGGAGCTGCTCAAGCAGTTAACCGGCTCCTAAGCTCTCTGTTGGGGGGTGCAGGGGGAGCAGCCCTGTCGGCAAAGGTGCCTAGGTGTCCAGCGTTCCCGTGCCGAGATTAGGACAAGAAGAGAGCGGGCAGGGGATATAACGATACAAGGTGCCGGTATGGATTCCCCTGGGGCCGTGTCCCGACGCACCCGTACCACCAAGTCGATTCACGACAGCTACCAAATTTTGGGTTTGGCCGGCCAAGGGCAGTATGGGCGCGTGTTCTGTGCCCGGCCCCGCCACGGGGGGGATCTGGTGGCCCTCAAGGAGCTGCCGGCAGAGCGCTTTCCCACCCCCAACCTGCTGCGGGAGCTGCGCTACCTGCTGACATTGAACCACCCCAACATCACCCGCTGCTACGCCCTCGAACATGCCCGTGAGGGGCGCTATTTGGTGTTGGAGTACTGCGAAGGGGGCACGCTGCGGGAGCTGATCGACCAGGTGGAGCGGGGGCTGTGGCTGCCGGTCAAGCAGGTTTTGGGCTTTGTGGATCAGATCTTGGCCGGCTTGGATCATGCCCATCGACAGGGGGTAATCCACTGCGATGTCAAGCCAGAGAATATCTTGCTCAAGCCCACGCCCCAGGGTTGGCAACTGAAGCTGACGGACTTTGGCATCGCTCGTCACCCCCAGCCTGCTCCCGGCGAGATCTCTGCCACCGGCTCCCCCGCCTACATGGCGCCAGAGCGGTTCTACGGCCAGTTCAGCCCCGCTTCTGACCTCTACGCGGTGGGGATCATCCTCCTGGAGCTGTTGACGGGCCGGCGACCCTTTTCCGGCTCCCCCAGCCAGTTGATGCACGCCCACCTCAACCAGCCGTTTGTCTGTCCGGAAGGGATCCCGGCCCCGCTGCAGGAACTGCTGGAGATCACGTTGCGCAAGTTGCCCCTGCGGCGGTTTCGCACCGCGGCCCAGATGCGTTCGGCCCTGGCAACCTTTGCCCGGGAGTGGCAGGAGCCAGCCGGTTGTTGGGTCGGCCCTCGCCTGTCCAGGCGGTCACCTCCCGGCCTGCAGGTCTGGGATCTGCCGGATCCGGGTTTTGTTGGCGAGGGCGGGAGGGAGTCCCTGCCTGAGCAAAAGTTCTGCATCTGTGAAGATCCGAGCGGCTCCCGATCCCCGCTGCTGCTGCGGGTAACCCCTCAGCGGCTGGAGTGGCTGGATCTGCAGACCCTTGCCTCAGGAGCGCCGCCTCTGGCCTGTTTCTCCTTGGCCGAACCGTTGCAGCAAGTGCTGCCCTTGCCGAGCTTCCCGGAGGCTTTGGCTTTTTCCAAAAGCAACCTTTTGCACCTGAGTCCCGCGCGCGTCCGTACCTTGCTGAGTTTTGCGGAGGATTGGCGAGCCACCTGGCTGGCGGAGCGGCAGGAGTTGGTCTGGGCCACTGCCAAAGAAATTGGGGCAGTGCAATGGCTGCCGGCTGGGCCAACCGTAGCTCAACCTTTTCCGGAGTTCCACTGCTACTTTCGCTGGCCTTGGCAGGTGCCAACGGGATCCCTGCTCCGCTTGCTGGCTCTCTCGGAGCATCTGGTGCTGTTGGCGGGATTGGGGCGGCAGTGGGTGGAAATGACTGTGTTGCCCTATCCGGCGGCCTGGCCTCCGCAGACGGGCTCCCAGCCGCTGCGCTATCGCCTACCCCTGGATCCCAGGGGGAGAGTGCTCAGCTTGGGGGAGCGGCTGCTTTTTGCCGGCGGGGATGGAGGAGGCCAGGGATGCTGCCCCCACCTTTGCTCGGTGCAGGTCAACCCGCTGCGGCTGCGCCGCTGGTTTTTGAAGGGGTGGCCCCTGCAAATGGCCAAGGCCCCTTGGGGCGTGCTGCTCCTGTGTCGCGAGGGGGAGGAGTTCTCTTCCCTCTGGCTGTATAGCGAGGGGGGGTATCCCTTGGCCCAGGTGGCCGTGCCCGTCGGATCCGAGGTGTTGCAGGTGGGGCAAAGGGGACTGGTCTGGCTGCAAGTGCCCAAGGCCGGGAAGCCGCAGCAATTTCAGCTTTGGCAGTTGGATCTCAACCAGTTGCCGGCGAATGGCCATGCCGCCGAGGGGGTTGCTTTGGGCTAGCGACGGGTTTTTTGCTTTTGAAATGGCCCTAGCTGAGCTTGGGCTGTTCGGCTAGCTGCTGGAGTGGGCTTGGCGAGCCAATTGCTTGAGAAAGGCCAGCGGATAACGGCTGTGAAGCTGCTGCTTGAGCCGCTCTTGCAGGAGCTCCTCTTGCCAGGGATCCCCCGATTGCAGCCACTCCAGGTAGCTCAGCCCCGCCACCCGCGTCAGATAGGCTCCGCTGGCCGCCTGCAGCGGGATCCCCATGAGCATCCAGGGACTGGCTTTGAGGGCAGAGCCCAGGGCCTGGGTGGCCAGCTCCAGTCCCCCAAGCTGCACGATCATTTGCGCCAGGCTGTGGGCCATTTGTTGAGCCTGCTGCAGGGTGATGCGGCGATCGAACACCTGATGCAGCTCCCCGATCATGCGCGCCTGGATGACCACCCCCGCCAGCATATCCAAAGCCGGAAGGGGAGTCACGGCCAGGGCAGCAGCGGTGGCCCACTGCATCCGCTCCACGATCTGGCGACCCTGGTGGTAGCGCTCTTCCCGCAGGGCCTGTTGGACGGCCTCGCTCAAGGTTTGGGTTTGCAACAGGGCGTTGGCCAGGCGCAGATGGGATCCCTTTTGCTGCAGCAGGCGGGCCATCTGCTGGACCAGGGCGCCTGTATCGGGGGGCTGCGGCTCCCAGGTTTCTTGTCTGGAGCCATCGGGGAAGCAGTAGCGAACCTTCAAGGGCTCCGGGTCGGCGGCAATGGCCACCACCTGCTCAGGGGGAATGACGCCGGCGGTGCGCTGGCGCAGGTGGGCCAAGATGATCTCCACCTCCTCCGGCAACATCTGATCCGTCTTGTTAAGGGCCAGGATGGTGGATTTCCCCAGCCGGGCCAGCTCGAGCAGCTCGGCATATTCTGAGGCCAGCAGATCCCCAGCCACCACCAAAATCAACAGATCCGCCTTCTGGGCCAGGGCGCGGGCCTCCGCCTCGCCGGCGCCGCCGATGGTCAGCAGGCCAGGGGTATCGGTGAGGGAGATGGGGCCACTCCAGCCCTCCAGTTGATAGGTGTGAATGGATCCCTGCTGGGTGGTGCCCAGGGTGGGAGCGGTTTCCCCCACAGGCTGCCCCAGCAGAGCGTTGATGAGAGAGGTTTTGCCGGCAGAAGCGGTGCCGAACACCACCAGGTGCAATTCTTCCTGGGCCAGCCGTCGATCGATCTCCCGCGCCTTGGCCTGCAAGGCGCGACGGCTAATGTCGTCCTGCAGCTTCTGGATAAGGCGATCGACATCCTGCAGATCTGCTTGCACCTGATCCCGCGTCAACTTAACCCGCCGCCGCGGCTTAGCCGCTGGGGTGGGATCCTGTTGCGGTCGGCGAACCTGTTGCCACCAATGGCGTGCCACCAGCCCTGCCGCCACTGTTCCGCCCAGGATGCCGGCCACCGCCAGATCCGCCAGCGGCACCGAATAGGGAGCCACAAAGCTGTAGATGCCCTCAACCCATTGCAGGTATTGGCTGAGAGCCGCCAAGCCCAGCCCCGTCAACAACCACAGCCAAGTGGAGCGCGACAACACCATGCCAACCCACAGCTTGCCCAAATGCCCAATCGGGAACAGATCCTGATCCCCAGGCAAACCCTGAAGATCTATCTAGTCTAGAGATCTGCAAAGGCGAGAGAAGCGTTCGCGAATTTAGGACGGCTGAACCCTCTCCGCTGGCAACCCCGGCGCAAGCGGGCTCCGCAGCCGCTTCTCTAGCATAGGGCTAGCTGTAGCTGGGCATACAGTTTTTGCAAGAAGCTTTGTTTAGGAACAGCTACCCACCGGCAAAACCAGAAGCTGAAGACAGAAAACGCCAATCGAGATCGCCCTCAGCCCAAGTGGCCAAAAAGGCCAGGGATCCCTGGCAAAACCGCCGGCGGCTCCAGCGGCGCTGGCAAAAACTCGCCCCCCCGGTAGTCCAATAGCTGCACCAACAACAAATAGCCCACCCCCAGGGCAATGGCCAAAGCTCCCGTCATAATGGCTACCCACTTGGGCCGTTCCACGCTGGGCCTCCCAATCACTGCCGGACTTGATCTTCTTTCTTAATAATGCCTGAAGCCTTAGCGAGGTGGGATCAAGACGGTGTCGATGACGTGGATGATGCCGTTGGCAGCTTGAATATCCGCGGTGATCACGTTGGCGTTGTTGATGCGAATCCGTCCGCCCTCAAGAAGGGTGACAGTGACAGGGGATCCCTGCAAAGTCGTCACCTGCTGGCCGGATCTGAGGGCGCTGGAGGGGGCCAAGCCGGGAACCACGTGGTAGGTGAGAATGCGCACCAGCTCTGCCCGGTTCTCAGGCCGCAGCAAGGCTTCCACCGTGCCAGGGGGCAAAGCGGCAAAGGCAGCATTGGTGGGAGCAAAGACCGTGAAGGGGCCTTCTTGCTGCAAAGCCCCCACCAAGCCCGCTGCCTGCAGGGCCGTCACCAAGGAAGTTAGGGTTAGCAGCGGCAACGGCGACGATATTGGGCAGCGGCGTAGGGCTGGGAGAGAGAGTCGGAGTGGGCGTCGGCAGGGCAATGGCTGTATCGTTGCTGGAACTGTCACAACCGACCAAGGCCAAGCAGGTGGCCGCCGTCAGTCCAAGGGTGAGGGCTTTGCGATTCATAACAAAAGTTAATAACTCAAAACATTCGTCTCCATCTTAGGGTCAAAAGCCGTTCTCGCACGGGTGGCCCTAGAGCAGAGCAGGGGTCACTTTTGCGTAGAAGTGGCTACGGTAAAGTTCGGTATTCTGGGTGTGGTTGCTGGAGGGGAGAAAGGGGATGAACGGGATCGGGATCCCATCTTGGCGGCGGCAACTGCGTCGTTGGCTGCCCTGGGCTGCCCTGCTGCTGCTCCTGGTGGCCATTGGCTACTGGGTGGGCCCCCGACCTCGGCCTTATCCCCAAGAGCCAGAGCTGCCCACCCTGGCCCCTCTGCCGCAGCACCCCCGCATCCGGGTGGCGTTCAACCAAAGCCGCGAGAGCACCTATCGGGATCCCTATCGCCAGGTCTATCGCTACGGCTACAACCTGGAGGAGCTGATCCTCTCCCAGATCCGCTCCGCCCAGCAGTCGCTGGATGTGGCGGTGCAAGAGTTGAACCTGCCCCTGATTGCCCAGGCCCTGGCCGAGCGGCGCCAGGCCGGGATCCCGGTGCGGGTGATTACCGAAAATACCTATGTGCGGGCCTGGCACCAGCTCACCCCTGACCAAGTGCGGGCGTTGGACGAGCGCAGCCGCCGCAAGTACGAGGAGTACCGCAACTTGGTGGATGTGAACCGGGATGGGCGCCTCTCCCCAGAAGAGATCGCCACGCGGGATGTCTATGCCCTGCTCGATGGGGGGCAGGTGCCCTGGCTGGACGACACCGCCGACGGCTCCAAGGGCAGCGGCCTGATGCACCACAAGTTTGTGATTATCGACGGGCAGCGGGTGCTGACCGGATCGGCCAATTTTACCCTCTCCGATATCCACGGGGATTTCGATGCCCCCGGCAGTGTGGGCAACGCCAACCACCTGCTGCTGCTGGATAGCCCCGAGCTGGCTCGCCTCTACACCGAGGAGTTCAACCTCATGTGGGGAGATGGGCCGGGAGGGTTGCCCGACAGCCGCTTCGGGGTGCAAAAGCTCAAGCGTCCCCTGGAGACGGTTTACCTTGGCGATGCCATCGTGGGGGTACATTTTTCTCCCAGCAGCCGCTCCCTGCCCTACGAGGCCACTTCCAACGGCATCATCGCGGCCACCCTGGCCCAAGCGCAGCAGCAGGTGGATCTGGCCCTGTTCGTCTTTACGGACTCAGGCATTGCCAACCAGCTCAGGCAACTGCGCCAGGAGCGCAACGTGCTGATCCGCGGCGTGTTCGATCCCGGCTTTGCCTTTCGCGACTACAGCCGCACCCTGGAGATGTGGGGGCTGCTGCTCCCGGACGAAAACTGCCGGGTGGACGCGGCCCGCCTGCCTTGGACAGTGCCCGCTTCATCCGTGGGCGTGCCCAACCTCGCCCCGGGAGACAAGCTGCACCACAAGTTCGCCATCGTCGATCCCGGCACTCCTCAGGCCACGGTGATCACCGGATCCCACAACTGGTCAATGGCGGCCAACCACATCAACGACGAAAACCTTTTGATCATCCGTAATGAGCGGGTGGTGGATCACTTTGTGCGCGAGTTCGAGCGGCTCATTGCCGAGGCCCGCTTTGGCCCCAGCCGCCGCCTGCAGCAACAGGCGGAAGAGAGAGCCCGCCTCTGCCCCAGCCCTGTCCCCGTCGCCCTCTCCTCATCTGAAGCAGAGCCGGAGCTGCTGGAAGTCGAGGTGATCTCCGTTCCTGACAGGGGATCCCCTTCCCAGCCCGCTACCCCGCAAGCTTCCCGCGTGAACTTAAACACCGCCACCGCAGCAGAGCTGCAGCAGTTGCCCGGCATTGGCCCGGCCCTGGCGCAGCGCATCATCGAGGCCCGTCCCTTTTCCTCCTTGGAAGATCTACAGCGGGTCAAGGGCATCGGGCCGGCCCGGATTGAGCAACTGCGGGATCGGGTCACCTGGTAGGGATCCGGTCTAGCTCTCTTGAGCCAGCTCCAGAAAGGCCCCCATGCGGCGAAACTTCTGGTAGCGCTCCTCCCGCAGCTCCCGCCCGCTCAGAGCAGATAGCTCCTTGAGATGCCGCAGGAGAGCTTCTTTCAGCGTCTGGGCAGCTTCCAGGGGGGCGCGGTGGGTGCCGCCAACCGGCTCCGGCAAGATCTCGTCAATGACCTCTAGCTGCAGCAGGTCTTGGGCGGTAATGCGCAGGGCTGCCGCTGCTTGCGGCGCTTTCTTGGCATCTTTCCAAAGGATGGCCGCACAGCCTTCCGGCGAGATCACCGAATAGACGGCGTGCTCAAACATCAAGATGCGATCCCCAATGCCAATGGCCAAAGCCCCCCCGGATCCCCCTTCGCCGATGACGGTGCAGATGATGGGGATCTCCAGCCGAAACAGGGTCTGCAGGTTGGTGGCGATCGCTTCCCCCTGGCCCTCGGCTTCTGCCTTAACCCCTGGGTAGGCCCCCGGCGTGTCGATAAAGGTCAATAGGGGCAGGCCGAAGCGGTGGGCATGTTCCATCAGCCGCAGGGCTTTGCGGTAGCCGGCGGGGTTGGGCATGCCGAAGTTGCGGTGGATGTTGTCTTTGGTGTCGCGGCCTTTTTGGTGGCCGAGGATCATCACCGGCTGATCCCCCAGTTTGGCCAGGCCGCCGACGATGGCCGGATCGTCTTGGCCGTGGCGATCCCCGTGCAGCTCAAACCAGTCGTCGCAGATGGTCTGGACGTAGTCCAAGGTGGTGGGGCGGCGGGGATGGCGGGCCACCTGCAGCCGTTCTACGGGGGTGAGCTGGCTGAAGATCTCGCGGCGCAGCTCTTCGGCTTTGGCCTCTAGTTGGCGAATCTGCTCAGAGGCGTCGATGTCGTTTTCTTCGGCCAAGGCGCGAATTTCCTGGATGCGCTGTTCGAGGGCGGCAACAGGCTGCTCAAACTCCAGCAGCAGGCGATCGGTGGGCTTGGTCATACCGGTCGGCATTCGCGTTGGGATCTGGCGGCTGCGACAGCTTGCCCCAGCTTCTGGGGTGGCAGCCCGCTTAGGGCTGGAAGTTGATCTTCTCACATCCAGATTCTTTAAGCTAGAGAAGGCCCTTTTCTGGCTCTGCTTAAACCCGTGTCTTCCTCCTCCCACTCCTCCTCTGCCCCCCTTCCCCCCTGGCTGCGCTGGGGGCTAGTGGGATCCGTCGTCTTGGCTATCGGGGTGGGAGCCTTTTGGCACTACGGGCGGCCTGAGCGACAAATCCGCGTCCACACGGAGAGATTGCTGCGGGCGGTGGAGCAGCGCAACTGGGATCAGGTGGAGATGTTGGTATCTGAGGCCTATAGCGATGGTTGGGGCCTGAACAAGCAGCGGGCGCTGGCCTACAGCCGCGAGATCTTCGGCCAATTTTTTCGCTTGCGCCTCCAACCCCAAGCGCTGCAGGTGCAGCTCGACCTAGGGGATCCCAGTCGCCAAGGACGGGCCACCCTCTGGTTTGTTATCGAGGGCTCCGGCGGCCCCTTGGCCAACCTGACGCGAGATCAGGTGAATGCGCTGGAGCAACCCTTCCAATTGAATTGGCAGCGACGGGGTGGGGAGCCCTTTCGCTGGGAGCTAACCCGCGTGGAGAATCCAGAGCTGCAACTGCCCCTTCTCGCTTCTCAAGAACAGGCAGGCCAGAGATGAGGGTCGAACACCAACAGGGGGAGCTGACCTTCAACTGGCGGGATCCACTGCACAATACCCCTTTGGCGGGCCTGAGCTGCATAGCGGCTGGGGAGAGGCTGCAACTGGGAGGATGTCAGGCGGCGCAGGAGGGGCTGAGTGGGAATGGGCAGAGCCCCTGTTTCTGGGTTGTCGATCTGGTCGGACAATCCGTCCTCAGAACTGCCTGGCTGCAACAGAATAACCCCTTCCGGTTGAAAAGGGATCCCTCGGCCCAGCAACAAACGACCGGTATCCAAAAGCTGGGGGCCGCCCTCCTGAGCAAGCTGAAACTCTGCCCAGCTAAAAACTCGCCGCGCCCGATCAACAGGGAGGCCGAAGCAGTAGGAGCCCAGTTGGAAAGTAATCAAGGTCTGCCGGTTTCTCAGTTGTTCTTGCCGAGCCAGACGACGCAGGCGCAGAGGGGAAAGCAGGGGCATGGACTACCTCGCCATCAAAACGCCGGTGGAAGGTGCCGAAGAGGCTGGTTGCAGCAGTTGCCGCAGCTTTTGGATCAGCTCCTGTTCCTGGAAGGGCTTGGAGAGGTAGGCGCTGGCTCCCAGCCGCTGGGCCAGTTGGCGGTGTTTCTCGCCACTGCGGGAGGTGAGCATGACCACGGGAAGCTGGTCATACAGGGGGTGGGCACGAATCTGGGCCAGCAAGCCAAAGCCATCCAGCCGCGGCATTTCAATGTCGGTAATCACCGCTCGGATGGGAATTCCTCTCTGCAAGTGCTCGAGGGCCTCTTGTCCGTCGCGAGCCTGTTCAACCCGGAACCCTGCTCTTTCTAGGGTCATGGCCAAGAAGCGGCGCACGTTGACCGAATCTTCCACCACCAGCAGGGTGGGCTGGGCGGCAAACCTGGGCTGGGGAAGGGGATCCCTTGCCGACTGACAGGGCTGATCCCGCTGGGCGAGCAGCCAGCTCAAGAGGGCAGGCGGATCCACGAAAAGAGCGATTCGCCCATCGGCCAAAACCGTACAGCCGGAGAATCCCGACGGCAGAGGCAGACCTCCCTCCACCGGGCGCAGAGTTACCTCTTGCTCCCGCCAAAAGCGATCCACCAACAGGCCATAGGGCCGGTTGTCTTCTACCACCAGCAGCACCACAGGTCGGTCGAGAAGGGGGGTCTCGTCAATTTCCCGGCGAGGCTGCCAGCGCGCGAAGCGAAACCAGTGACCCACAGGAATTAAAGGGATCTGCTCCCCTTCCCAGAGAAAGGAATCGGCAGGCAACTGCGGGGGGATAAGCAATTCTTCCACTGCGTTGGCCGGAAAAGCCAACATCAACCCCTGGCATTCTGTCAGCAGCACGCGGGTGACGCTCAAAGAAACGGGCAGAGTGAGGGTAAACAGCGTGCCCCGTCCCGGCCAAGATTCCACCTGCACCTGGCCGCCAATTCGTTGCAGGTTGGTGCGTACCACGTCTAGACCCACTCCCCGTCCAGATAGCTCGCTGACTCGCTCGGCGGTGCTGAAGCCCGGCTGGAAGATCAACTCCAGCAGCTCCTGGGAGCTGGCCTCAGCCAGGTCGGCAGCGGAAAACCCTATCTGCAAGGCGCGGGCCCGGATTTTATCCAGACAGATCCCTGCCCCATCGTCTCGCACCGTGATCAGAGTGCGGTTGCCCCGTTGGCTGGCGGCAATTTCGATGAGGCCCTTGGCCGGCTTGCCCTGGGCCAGGCGGGTGTCTGGAGCCTCGATGCCGTGGTCAAAGGCGTTGCGCACCAAGTGCAACAAGGGATCCGCCAAGGCCTCCAAAATCGAGCGCTCGATTAGGGTGGATCCCCCCAAGACCCGCAGCTCCACGGGCTTGCCATGGGCTAAGCTCAGCTCCCGCAGCGCTCTGGGGAAGCGATCCGTCAAATCCGATAGAGGCTGCATGCGCACCTGGTCGAGACGGGTTTGCATTTGCCTGGAGAGGCGGCTGAGCTGGCGGGCGCTGCCTTCGGTCTCCTGCAGGGTGGTGTCGATATCGTGGGTTACCTCATCAATTTGCACAACGGTTTCCATCACCTCTTGGGTCAGCAGGTGCATCTCTCCATAGCGATCCATCTCCAAGAGGTCAAAGGTATCGGCCAAGGTCAGGCCGGGATCCCCTTCTTTTTTCAAGAGCACAGAAGCAGGCACGGTGGCAGCGACGCGGTCGTAGCTGCTGCGCAGGCGGCTGTTGGTTTCTTCTAGAGTGCGAACCCGCCGTTTGAACAAGCTGACCAGCTCCCGCAGCCGTTGCAGGCGACTGTTTAAGCGGTTGCGCTCCCCTATGAGCTCTCCCAACAGCTCCCCCAACTGTTCCAGAGGGCGAGCCGGCACCCGTAGCATCTCGGCAGCGCTTTTGGCCCCGGCTGGAATCGAATCCGGCAGCTCGGTGGCTCCTGCCATTGCAGGGGGAGGGGCTTCTGGCGGGGGGGAAACTGGAGGCTCTGCCGGATCCCAGGAGCTGGGGAGAAGAGCGACCTGACCGACCAGCACCAGGGCCTGCGAGCGTCGCCAAGCTTGTAAAGCCGCCTGAGCAACGGGCAACACCTGCTCCTTGGCATTTGGCGGCAGCGTCTCCAGAGCTTGGACTACTGAGCCGCACAGGGTGGCAAAGGCAGGCAGATCCAACATTTCCCCCAACGCCCCCAGCTCTTGGGCAGCAATGAGAAACTCCTCCCGCAAACAGGGCTGCTCGGGGTGGGCCAGCACACCTTCCAACCGCTGCAGACAGGCCTCCACCTCGGTTGCAAACAGCAGCACCCGCATATCGCCCCCGGCCTCTGCTGCCAGGACTTGGACGTTGTCCTCAGGCTGCAACTCTCCCAACTGCTCTCGCAATTGATCGAAAAGAGGCTGCACCCGCTCTGCCAGCCAAGATTCGTCCAAAAGCCGCTGCTGGCGGTGCTGCTGGGCTATTTGGCGCATGCAATCCAACGCCGCCAAGAGGTTGCGCTCCACTGCGGGGTCGGCTTTTTGGGGATCCACCTGCAAGATCTTGAAACCATCTTCCAGGCGATGGGCCAAGTCGCTAAGCACCGGAAAGCCCATCATGGCCGCCCCGCCCTTGATGGAATGAGCAGCCCGCAGCAAGCGATCCAAACGGGGGCGATCCAAACTCTGGGATCCCAGGCCCAACACCCCTGCCTCCAGGGTGTCGAGGTAAGCCTGGGCTTCGTCCAAAAACTGCAGCCTAACCTGCCACTCGCGTGGGTCGAGGGAAGTGGGATTCGGCCCTATGCTAAACCGCCTCCCCCACCTTGAAGGTGGACACAGAAGTCTGCAACTGACGGGCAACCGCCACCGTAGCCTGGAGAGAGTTGGCCACCTGCTGCGAGGCTGCCGCCGTCTGGGCGGCAATGTTGGCGATTTGCTGCATCAACTGGCGCACCGTTTGAGATGCATCTGCCTGGGCATCGGTGGAGCGGGCAATGGCCTGAAAGAGCTGGTTCACCTGCCGCGAGACTTCCACAATTTGTCCCAGGCTCTGCTTGGCTGCTTCCACCAAGCGGGTTCCCTCCACCACCTGGCCGGTGCTGGTTTCCATCGCCTGTACCACCTCGCCGGTTTCCCGTTGGATCCCTTCCACAATGCGCTCGATCTCGCGGGTGGCTTCTGCCGACTGGGCCGCCAGTGCCCCGACTTCCTCGGCGACCACCGCAAAACCTCGCCCTTCTTCGCCGGCACGGGCTGCCTCGATACTGGCGTTCACCGCCAAGAGGTTGGTTTTCAGCGCAATCTGGTTGATCAAGGACACCACCTTGGAAATCTGCTGGGAAGATTCCCCCAGCCGCTTCACCTTCTTGGCCGTTTCGGCCACCGTTTCCCGCAGTTGCAGGATGTTTTGCACTGTGCGATCCATAGTCAAGCTGCTGTTGATGGCCGTGGCGGCGGCAGATTCGGCAACGGTGGCGGCCTGTTGGGCTTTATCGGCTACCTCCTCGATTGAGAGCGTCATTTGCTCGACAGAGCGCAAGGTCTCTTCGATTTGGGTGGCCTGTCGGAGAGCGGCTTCGGCCAACTCGCGAATGGCTGCCTCGTCACGACCAATCGATTGGTTGACTTGACCGGCGGCCTGCTGCACTTGAATCACGATGTCGCGCAAGCTCTCGATAATGACGTTGAAAAAGTCCGCCATGATGCCAACTTGTCGGGCTGTTAGCTGCGCCCGCACCGTGAGATCCCCCCGCGAGGCTTCTGTGACCTCGCTGATAAGCTGCAGCAGCTCTCTTTGCAGCGCTTCCGACCGCTCCCGTTCCTGGGCGGCCACGGCTTTTTGCTCCAGCGCCCCCAGGTTACCCAAAGCTTGACCCAGGCGGTTGGCCAGCTCTGCCAAGGTTTTCTGTTCTTCGTCAGCTAGAAATCGCAGGAGCCCCGCACTGTACCCGTAGGGTCAGTGCCGGGAGGAATGCGCTTTGATGAAGTACAATGAACTTATGAGCCAAGTCCTGACCGTCTCCTGTAAGCTCAAGGTAGCCCAGTCGCAAGCCGCCAAATTGGACGCGACGATGGAGGCTTTTGGCCAAGCCTTGAACTGGGTCAACCAGAACACGCCGGAGAAGATCGTCAACGCGGTCAAACTGCAATCCCTTTGCTACTACGAGATTCGCGCCCGATTCGGCTTGTCCAGCAACTTGGCCCAGCAGGTGTGCAGACGGGTGGCAGGCGCTCGCAAAGTGGCGAGACAGCGCAACCGTCCGGTTAAAGAGTTCAAGCGTGGGTTCGTTACCTACGACGCACGTATCTTTTCATTCCGCGAGAAAGACTGGACGGTGTCGCTGACCACGGTGGAAGGGAGAGAACGCTTTGAGCTAGCCATTGGTAACTACCAGAGGGGAATGCTGGCTGGCTCTAACCCCAAATCGGCCACCCTAGTCCAGCGGAAGGATGGCTCCTACTACATCCAGATTTGCGTAGAGAAAAAACCACCCAAGCAACAAGATACCGACAAGGTGATCGGGGTGGACTTGGGGAGGACAGATATTGCCCATACGTCAGAGGGGGACAACTGGAATGGACAGCAGTTGAACAGAGTCCGAGACCACTACTCCCGGTTGAGGGCGGTACTCCAACGCAAAGCCAGTAAGGGCACACGCAGTTCGCGGCGCAGATGCAGAGAACTGTTGCAACGGCTGTCTGGCAAGGAGAGACGCTTTCAAGTGTGGGTCAATCATCGCATCTCCAAAGCCATTGTCTCTAGGGCAAAAGCTACCAACAGCGCTATTGCTCTGGAAGACCTGACAGGGATCCGGGAAAGGGTCAATCAACAGCCACGCAGCAAAGCCGAGCGGCGTAGGACCAACAGTTGGGCGTTCTACCAACTACGTCAGTTTCTGGAGTACAAGGCGAGGGTTGCAGGGGTTTCTCTGATTCTTGTGCCGCCTGCTTACACGTCGCAGACCTGTCACAAGTGTTTACACATCCATCCCGATCCTGCGCAATCCTACCGCAATGGCAAGTCGTTTAAGTGTGGGCACTGTGGATGGGAAGGAGATGCGGACTTGAATGGTGCAAACGTAATTGCGCTCTTGGGGGCTGTCGTAAACCAGCCTAGAGGTCCGGGCTTGTTTTGTTCTCTGGTAGAGCAGAACAGGCTCAGGGCTACTGAAAGCCCGCTCCGTACCGCTTAGCGGTCGGAGCCGGGTAGTTTACACCAGCTCTGGCTTTGGGCGCGGCCTATTGCCAAAAAACCGTAAAGCTCATCGCCACGCACCACCGGCGCTATCATCTCGGCTTTCAGTTGGGCTGTGGCCAGCCTCTGCAGGTAGTCGGCGCCCAGATCTGGCCTAGGCACCGGGCCAAAAGCGTAAACTTGCCCGCCGTGGAGAGCCTGCTGGATCGGAGCCGGGATCCTGCGGAGGAGGGTGCCCAAGGTGTCGGGCAGGCGGCTGTCGTGAGATTCAGCGATAACCTGCGCCTCTTCGGGAGCGGTCAAGCGATAGAAGGCCACTCGTTCGGCATCGAAGCGCTGGCGCATCTCGCCCAACAAGTCAGTTAGGGGATCGATCAGCTCTTGCTCTTGGCGAATCCGGGCAATATCGGCAAACCGCTGGGCCAGTCGGGTGTCGGAAACTTGTCGCTCGTAGGTGGCGTTGCGTTCCCGCACAAAGTTGCGCACCAGGATCAAAATGATCCCCCAGCTCAGCAGCAGAATCGGGAAGCTGATGCCGGAAAAGATCAAAGCCTGCAGCAGATCTTGCTCGTAAAGCTGGACGCTGGCCTGAATGTTGCTGCGAATGGCCTCCAGGGTTTGGTTGATCCCTTCGGCGTAGATGCGCTTTTGCTCTTCGTACTCAGGGCTGTGCAGCAAGTTGAAAGCCCGTTCCTGCTCGCCGGCCCGAATCAGATCAAAAGCCTGCACTTCCCACTCCACCAGCTTGATGTTGGCTGCTGTGGTTTTGGCTGCATAGGCTTCGTAAGAGGCGGGATCCAATTGCTGAATCTCCGCCAGCACCTCATCCAACTGAGGGACATGGATGTTGTAGCGCTCTTCCCAGGACAGATCCCCGCTGGCAGCGGCCATGCGGGCAGACATGGTCAAGACTTCATCCAAATAGATCACCTGAATAGATCACCTGATCGCTCAGGTTTTGCAGGGTGAACTGCCGCGAGATCGCCGGCTCGAACTCGAAATAGGTGCGGGCTACGCTGCCGGCAGAGACGGCAAACAGCAGGGAGCTGATGCCCAGAGGAAAACTGATTGCCAGGGCCAGGCGGGATCCCGCGACTTTGCGTTGGGGCCGGGAAGATGGAGCAGGCCTGAGAAAGAGGGGACGGAAGGAAACCATAGAATTTTGCCTTTAAGTGAGGGTAAGTCAGGGAAAAGGTCGCCAAGATCAAGATCAAGGGTTTGCCGAGGAATCAACTGAGTTGAGCTTTTGGACAATGGCAAGAGGGTCGAGCACCCAGAGAGGCTCATCCCCTTCCAACACCAGCCCTTTGCAAGAGTCGTAGAAGTTCTCCAGTCGAAAGTTGTTTTGTGCTGCCTGGGCTTTTGTTAAGGGTTGGATCTCCTCGGCGGGCACTCGAGCTACTCCTTTCACGTGTTGGGTTGCCAGGCCCAAGCCTGTTCGCACTGGCGATGCAGAGCCCCCAAATTCTGGGCGCATCACCACCAAGTGGTGTTCGGGCTGCCCAAAGTCCAAGGGCTCTAGGCCGAGAAATTGCGGCAGATCCAGTCCCCAGAGAATGCGATTGCGATAGTTGAACAAGCCCAGCACCCATGCGGGCTGGTTGGGGAGAAGGGTAAAGTGGTGCGGGCCAACAATTAGAGCTTCCTGGGCAAATGCCATGGGCAAAAGGGCCCGACAGTCTACCCCCAACTGTAGATGTAAGTACAGCTCGCCGGTACGGGTAGAAGTAGGGCTGTGTGGGGAGAAAGCTACCGCCATTGCCGTTCTCGCTCTGCCAATTCTAAGACATCTCCTAAGAACAATTCGTGATAATCACAGGGATCCTAACTGGAGGCGCAGCTCAGCAAGGACAGGAGTGGCAAAAATCATGAGCTCGCGCTGAGCACTACTGATTTCACGGCCCGCAAAATGTCTTCGCGGGTAAAAGGCTTGGTCAGATAAAGATCGATCCCTTGCTTCATGCCCCAGAGTTTGTCCAGCTCTTGATTTTTAGAAGTACAGGCCACAACGGGCAACTTTTGGGTTTCCGGGTTTTTCTTGATTTGGCGGCACAATTCCAGCCCGCTCATGCCTTCCATGACCAAGTCCGTCAGCACCACATCGGGTTTGTCGTTGCGGATCTGCTGCAATGCCTCTTGGGCGTTGGCCACCGCTACCACCTGATAGCCTTCTGAGCGGAGGTAATCGCTGATGAGCTGTCGCTCCGAGGCCACATCTTCCACCACAAGAACTTTCACCATGATCGACATCTCCTTACCTCTTTTTCGACGAACCTTTAGAGGGATCCCTAGCTGAGATAGCGAAACACCATCTGCAGCAATTCTTCCTGCCGAAAGGGCTTGGTCAGGTAATCGGTGGCACCGGCCAGGCGCGCCTTCACCCGATCGATCAGACCTTTGTGGCCTGTGACCATCACCACCGGCACATCCTTTAACACGGAGGATTTGCGGATGAGGCTGCACAATTGGTAGCCATCCACGTTGGGCATACCCACGTCCAGCAGGATCAAATCTGGCTTGAGGGTGGTCAGCTTCATCAGGGCTTTCAAAGAGTCGCTGATGGCGTGAATGACCAGGTTGTGCCCTTCCAACAACCGCTGCAACTCGCTGAGCATGGCTTCGCTGTCGTCAATACAGGCCACAATCCAGGTTTTCGAGGCCTGGGGAGATGGGCCTAGATCTGCAAGCTCGTTGGCCAGGTGAAGAGGGACGGTGGGAGTTTCTGAGGGCTGTGATTCTGTCTCAAGCTTGGCCGAGTAGGTTTTGGGCAGCCGATCAAAGGGGGGTTGGGGATCCCGCAGGACAAGGATACCGGCTTTGACCAGAGGATGTAGGCGGCGAGCGATCTGGAGGTCGTCTTGATCGAGAAGGGCGCTCAACTGGCGGAAGCTAAACCCCTTCAGTAACCGGCCTAGCCGTTCCTGTTGCTCGGCGGGAAGGCGTTCTGCCTGGGCCCGGCTGGCAAAGTAGGGCCGTTGGTAGGGGGAGGTGATCTCAGGCCCCAAAGATTGCCATGCCCGTAGCCGCTTTTGGATCAGGTCGAGCAGGGATCCCCCATCCCACTGGCCCAGGGTGGGCACGTTGTCCAGTGGGATGATCTCCTGCTGAAAGCCCCCTGGAACCAGCAACAGATTTTGCAGCACCTCCTCGCCGATCCAAGCATTCAACCTGCGCGCAGCTTCCCAAGGCAGCAGTTGCTCCGTTACCATCCAACTCAGCCCCAGAAGGTCTGCAGGTAGAGGCCCAGTCTCCTGAGCCAATAGCGCCTCCACCTGCCGATGGATACGTAGGCAATTTTGGCGAGTCAGAGAAAAGACTTGATGGCTGAGCCGACGCAGGTGGCGATCCAAGCGCTCCAAGGGCTCCAAGCTGTGGTGAGCAAACCCCAGGCGACCTTGGTGAAACACCAATGACCAAGTGCCCAGCCCCTCCCCTTTGTCCAAGGCACTGAAATACCGAACAACTCCTGTGAAGCTGACCTCTGCGTTCAGCAGATGGGCCGAGACTTCTGTACAGACGGGGGGACAGTTCATGGGTCGAGAGGACGTGCTCGGACAATTTCCTGCGCTGAGGTTGATGACACGACTGAAGTCTTAGCTACCCCACAAGCCGGTGAAAAAATGCTTTCCAGAATACAGTTCAAGCCCAGCCCTGACCCAGACGAGATCTTTAGATGAGCCAAGCCCAACAAGACGGCCAAGGCTGCACGAACTCAAAGGCAGTTTCAGCGTTCAATTCGTATTCAGAAAAACTCTCCTCCTGGGGAGATCGATGACTATTGCTCATCAGCCAATCTCTAAAGGTGAAGGCTAGCCCTCAGATTGTCTGCTGGCTTTCTTACTCGGGAACTTCCCACGGAAAGCCTGCAAGACAAGATAAAGGTAACCCCGATAAACCTCTTCCGTAAAAATACGGAATTTAGGTCTTCTCCAATTTCCAAAGCTGCTCCAGGTGGGCTTGGCAGCGGCGCAGGAGCTGGCGACTTTCTTCAAAGCTGATCTGCTCCAACGCCTCGGGGTAGGAGCACCAGCGGTAGGCGGCCACCTCTTCTGGCTGCACCTGCAGCTCAGGGGGAGGAAACTGGGGTGGCAGCAGAGCCACGTAGTAGGTGACGGTCTTGGCCACCGCGTTTCCCTCGGGATCTATAAAAGTGTAGGCCTCTTGCAGCGTCAAAGGGCCAGGCTGGCCGGGCAGGGTCAGGAGCTGGTAGTCGGTTAGGCCGGTTTCTTCCCGCAACTCCCGCTGGGCTGCCGCCAAGTCGCTTTCCCCCTCATCTTTGTGGCCTTTGGGAAAGGCCCAGTGCCCCTTCTGATGCTGGATGAGCAGGTAGAGATGGGATCCCTGGGCGGGCGGGAGGGGCAGGATCGGGATTACGCCGTAGGCGGCATCGGTCAGCATGGGGAGCTAGTCTCCAAAGAGTTTGATGGCGGGCGGCCTGGGATCGAAAACCCCGTTGGGATCCACCCGCGGGCGCTCCACCCCTTGCAGGGGATAGAGAGGGCGACCCGTGTCGAATTGAAAGAGGTAGATAGGCAACTGGCTGCTCCCCAAAGGCAAGAAGGCTAGGGTATCGATCTGGGTAAGGGCGTTGCGGCTGGCCGGTCGGGTGAGGTTAAAGGCGGCGATGCGGTCTTCCAAGGGGGTCTTGGCCTCGCTGCGTCGGCCTAGGCCAATGCTAAATTGCTGGTTTCCCTGCTCATCCACCCCCAAAACCTGCACATCTCCTAGCTCCACTGGGGGCGTGCTCTCCGGCAGGCCGGCCACCACCGGCGGCGCATCCACCGGCGGCTGCGAGGGCAAAAAGCGCAGCTGCACCCCCTCCGGCAGGATGCGGTAGTCCTGGTAGTCGTGCCGGATGGAAAGGGATCCCCTGAACAGGCGGCGGGTCAGGCCCTCCAGCGTCCAAAACCCGTAGGCCAAATTGATGCGGGTGCTCTCCGGCAGCCAGTAGCTAACCCCTGCCTGGGGATCCGGCACTGCCGCAAACCCTATCAGGGCATAGGCCTGTCCCCACACCCCCGACAAAAACAAGAGCACCTGCCGCGGCAGCCCCGACTCCGGATCCAGCCACAGCTCCCGCACCTGGCCCTCTTGGAGAGGCTCTAAACGCAGATGCTGGACAGGGAATCCCGCCAGAGTTACCCGTTCTGAGGAGAGGACGCGGTAGCGGCTGGGATCAGCCTCTAGATGAAAGCTCACCGAGGGCAGGAGCGCTTCGGGCCGGCTCACGTACACCGAATACAGCCTGAGTAAGTCCGATTGGTTCACCGCTTCCAGTTGCCGCGAATCCAACAGGCGGACGCGATCCCCTTCGGCTACCCAAGCCTGCCAACTGCCGTCGCGGCGGCGGAGCACATCCAGGGTGGCTGTAAAGGTCTGGGATCCCTCAACCCGCACCTGCTGGCGGTACTGCAAGTTGGGCAAAGGGGGCAGTTGCTTCAAAGCAGCGTTGTAGCGCTCCAGCCAAAGCTGGGGATCCTGGTCAGAGCCTCTCGAGGAAATGAGCTCCGCTTGGGCCAAAGCCAAATCTGCTGAGGGTAAGCCAACTAGCCCCGCAAGCAAAAGCACAACCCCGCCCAGATAGCCATAGAGGGATCCCTGCCGTCGCCACCTTCTTACAGATTGTCCGGGGGCCATCAGCTCACCTTGGCCTACTTGGCTGAATGGGGAGGCTCTCTCCTGTCTCCATGCCTACTCAATGGCAATAGACTGGGGGCCTTGCGTGGAGGCGGGCGGATCCTCTACCCTCAAGCCCTGGGACTCCAGCCAGCTCCGCAGCGGATCTTGCCTGATGTCCAAGCGCAGCAGGCCGCTTAGGAAGCCCCCGCAGAAGACAACAGGGTTGCTCAGAAAGGTCTTCCAGACCTCGTTGGGAGTAAACATAGTTGGCATCTCAAACCCTTCCCCATCCTAGCAGGGCCCACAGGGAAGAACCCCCTACCCTGCTAGACGGCAATCAATTTCTGGCGATCTATGTTTTGCAGGATACTGAAGATGTTATCGCCAAGGCGCTGGAACTCCTTGCCGCTTTTGTCGGCAAAATGGAGCACCCAGGGCAGCCTACAGGCTTGGAAGCCACTGGCAGGATGAAGTTGAGAGAGGTGATAGGTTTGTAAAGCCAGAACTTCCAAGGGAGTCTTGCCGTGCTCGTGGATCGCTCGCAGAGGTCTTGCACTGCCGAGGGAGTTCCCACCTTTTCTAATGGGCTGGCTTGTTATTAGAGTAAACGACTTTCGCGAGTAGTCGAAAACAACAGTGCCTATTTTGGCATCTTTGTACTTACCTTTTCCTTCTTCTATCCCCATTCTTCCTGTACCGCTTTTGCGTATGCCAACAATATCCACAGCAATCTTTTCTTTTTCTAGCTCCTCAATTGTTCTACTAAATTCGCCTCCTTGAACTAAACCATCCCTCATCAAGAGAACCTTGCTTGGATATCGGCTAAGCTTGTCATAAAACCTATCGACAAGTTTGGACACAGTTTGATAAATTGCGTCCCCGGAGAAGGTTTCTCCTCTCTGCACAGCAGGTAGCTCCCAACCTAAGCTCTGCCCATCAGCCAGAACAGCGAAAGCAGAGGCTCCGTAGTATAGCCGCCGATTGGTTCCCACATCGAAGCCGATGATCAGCTCAGGGCCTACAGGATCGTCGAGGGGTTCCAGGAGTACCGGCTGCCACGCTGCCTTGCACAGAAGCCCGAGGACGACGTTTAGAGCCTTGTATGGATCAGCCCCAGGGATCATAAACTGAGTCGCTATCCCTGCTTCAAGGGCCTCCATGCGGATCCTTTGCTTGCGCTCATTGGGTGACCAAGGCATAACGACCAAAACCGTTTTGATCCCTTGCTCAGCCCAGGTTTGCCAGAACCTTTTTCGGGCGAGATCGCCCTTAGGCAAGTCTTGCTGAGTGGCATAGAAGTCTACTTCAATTTCCGCGCCGCTTTTTTGGGCTACCTCAAGCAAGCAGTTGAGCACTTCGCTAGGGTACTCTCGCTTGTCGTCATAGAGGTTTAGACATGCAAACTTGGTCTCGCCTACCTTCGCACATCCCCGGTATCTAACCCGAGCAGGATTTTCAACTGGTCTGCGACCCGATCCCAATAGCTTTGGCTTGGGCAGGATGTAGCCTTGAGTCTTTAGCGGCTTAATTTCCTCAGGGGAAAGTTTGTAGACTTCCTTTATAATGGTCCTCGCAGTCTCTTCGGACTCTTCGAATCGTTCTTTCAAACTTTTTCTGATGCACTCGATAACAGCGGCGCTAACTTTTCCGCCAGGGCTTCTGTTGTCTTCTAGACTGGCTAGCATCTCCAAGGTTAAAGCAGGCGATAACCTTCGGGAGAGATGGGGATAACGTCTTTCCTTTGATGCTACTTCGACTACCCAAGAGCTCTCAACTTCTTCTACAAGTGCATTGTACTTCTGCAAATGATACTCCGCCAGACTGATGTTCTGCTCTGGTAACCGAATCTCCCGTGGGGATTGGTTAGAAAGAATACCCAGATATTTCCAAGTCAAACGTTTGCCGTTCGCATCAAAGTATGTATTTCGCACAATCTCGATTGGAACGTCCGGATAGCTTTCCAACCATTCATGCAAAGTCCACGGCGTGTAGAAGCGGTAATGAATATCGACTTCTAAGTAAAGCTTTCCGTCTGGTTCGACGGCAACATCTATCATTCTCCCTCTGTGGATTTCCCAGCCTTCTCCGGAAAGTTCTACCCCTTTCTGAGCAGTCACCCACCAGAGCAGGCCGCCTCCTATCCATTCGACTTCAGTTTTCTTGTACTGAGATTTAAGGCGCAACCCTATCCTCTTGCGCTCAAAGCTTTCGAGGGCGCTTCTTTCTTGAGCATTGGCACAGGTTAGAACCCTAAGCCCACGCTCTTCCAACTCCCACTCTGGTGTTTTGAGCTGGCTGGGCGAAACTCTTTCCTGCGTGATAATGCGACTTCCCAAACGAGCAGCTATTACATCTAGCCGATTGCAAACCCTAGCGATAGCTCTCTGCTCTTCTCCTAGCTCCGGGGGTGGGTTTGGCCTACAGTCGTACTCATAAAAGGTGAGGTCTTCCTGAGTTAGCTCCTTAACAAGAAAGCGATTGAGGATAACTGGAACTTCCTGCTGAAGCATTCTCATTGGCAACCTCTGAGTTCAAGCTTCTCTCTAGAATAAGCCCTAATTTTCCCGATCGCGCCTTGGGGATCCCCCTAGGTTAGAGCTGAAACAACTCGGGCGGAGCCAGGTCGTGGCTAAGCGCCTCAGCCTCAAAGTGGCCGCTCATGCCCACCACCTGCCACTCAGCACCGCGATTCCCCTGACGGAAGCGCAGCCGTCGAGCCCGCAACGGCACCACGGCTACAACTTCTACTGGAAATTGTTGGTATTCGCCCAAGTACTCCCGGTAGTCCGGCGGCAGGTCGGCACTGCTTTCGATTTGAATCCAAAACACTCGTCCCGCCTGGTTGCCGTAAGCGCGGATCTGCTCCTGACCCTGGTACTGCTCCACGCCGCGTAGCCGCTGCCGCCCCACTTGCATAGACTGAGCCCACTCCGGCAAGGGATCCCCCAAGCTAATCGGCCAGGCTGGTGCACCCAACCCCAGCCAACACAACAGCAGCAGAACCCAGACCCAGGGCCAGCGGCGTGTCCTTCGATGGGCAGGGATCCCTTGGGCAACCATCACTTTCCTCCGCAGTTAACTCGAGGCTTCAGAAGAGGGAATCGGCCTCAGCGCAGGCGAAAGCCGATCCGCCCCCTTTCAATATCAAAGGCAACATCGGCGTTGAAAAACAGGGGCATGCCCAACAGTTGCACTCTCTGGTTGCCGTTAACAAAAATCCGATCCCGGCTGGGCGTTACCGGAAAGCCAACCCGAATGCGGTAGTCAAAGGCTCCCTCCAAGAGAGCCCGCCATTCCGAGCCTGGGGGTAGGGTTGAGGTGGGAAAGGGAGCTGCTCCCAACAGGCGAACGTTGAGGAAGATGTCGGAAGCGCCGCTATCAAATAGGGTGGGGCTGAGGACATTTTGAATAGAAGTGTTGCCAATGCTGTAGGCCACCTGCAGGGCCTCATCCCGCCAGATGGGTGTGCCATCGGGAAAGCTACCCACCTGGGGCAGTTGCCGGAAACTGAAGCCGGCGGTGTTGGCCTCCGTCAGGCCGACTGTGAAAAGGCCTTGAACAGAGTCGAACCCCCCTGTCTGAACAATGTACCCAGAGCGGAAATTGCCCGGCAGGCGGGTGAGGGGACTAAACAAGTTGCGATCGGGGCTGCGCTCGTCCAAAGAGGTGCCGAGGATCCCGGCAAAGGGGCGCCCTGGCCCAAACAGGTTGTCGGAGCAGGTAGCCACCAGGGGCTCCACACAGGTGATTTGGTCGATCAACTGAATCGTGACCGGCTCCCGGCTCTGGATCCCGCCCAAGCTGAAGGGAGCGCGAGCCAGCACTCCGAGAAATTGCGTGCCATCGGCGAAGGTTACCGTGGAAGGGATCCCTGTCCGCTCCAGGCCAAAGCGCCCCGCCGCCGAGGACAGAATGCGCAGACCTGCCGAGCCGCTATCTAGCAAAACTTCAACCTCGCTCCCGGCCACCCCCACCCTCAAACCCAGCAACCTAAAGCGGCTGTTGCCCAGAGTGCGCACCGGCATGGGGAGCGACTGGCTGCCCGGCTCGGGCGGAGGGGGGATCAGTCCGGGAGGGGAGGTCACAGAGCCCTCGGGGCTAGAGCAGGCGATCCCCAGCAGCACCACCAGCGCCAGCACCAGCCCCCTCAGCCTGCGCCAGGTTTCCCTTGTCCAGGCTTTCCTCGGGAGCCGCGCTCCTGTCTGCATCAGATCCACTCCTCCAGCCACCAAGCGCTCGAGCAGGGAAAACCGGCCTATGCCAACCCCCCCTGCCCCTAGCTTGCCGAGGGGGCTGCCAAGGCGCGCAGTGCTCGGATATGCCGGCCAAGAACAGTGTAGCCAGAGCCCGAGGCGGGATCCCCCCCTCTGCTAGCGGGACAGGTTCTCGCCCTGCGGGCTAGCCTCCGGCATCAGACAGCCGAGGGCATCACACCCTGCTGGCCCCTCTGCGGTTAGGGCGAGGTTGCGGTCATAGCGCGCCAGCGCCTCGTAGAAGTTATCGACCTTTCGCCTTTGCTTGACCTCGGCCATCAGCCGTTCATAGGTGGCTTTGTCAATTTTCTCAAAGGGCAAGCGGGGGAAGGGAGCGTCGAAGCGGGCCAGCAGTGCTGCGCTGATGTAGCCCTCGTCGTCGCGGATGGCCTCGTAAATGCGGGATCCCAGCGCCTCGATCTCGTCCTCGCGCAGCTCGAGGGTGGCCGAGGTGTTGTGGGTGGTGTAGTACTTTTGCACCTGCATGTAGAAGTCGAACTGGGCCAGGGCAGAAAAGCGCTCAATCTCAATCTCCTCAGCGCCGGGCAAGTTGGCCCACTCCACCTCCACCGGCAGCTCCACCAGCCACTCGGTGCAGCGGGGATCAAAGGGGTCGTTGAGCAGGTTGCCGTTTTCATCCTTATCAGACTGGGCGGGCACCACCGAGTAGCCGTAGTCCAGACAGGCGAGGGCCACGGGGTCGTTTTTGGCAAAGGTGATGCGGCGGATGTAGCGCTGGGCCTTGGGCGGGTGCCAGCCGGGGGAGGCGTTGGTGAGCAGGGACTTGGTGCCGGCGGGCTGAACAGTGGTGCAGCGGTTGGGACGGCGCAACCCGTGGCGGTCGCAGTAGTCCCAGACCACGCGGTGGACGACCTCCTTCCAGAAGCTGAGGTATTCCCGCTCCTGCTGCTTAAACTCCCGCCCCAGAGGCGTATCGGGCCTCCCTTCCTGCCACCAGCGCAGCCAGTCCACCCCAAAGGCTTTGACGCAAAAGTCAAATAGACCAGTAAACGAGACGCCGACAATGGGATCCCATTCCCTTGAGCGCTGGAAGCGGGGCTCAACAAAGCGGTGGTGCAATAGCGCCGCAGCCGACAGGGCCCCTGCCGTAAAGGCCTCCTCTTGCTCCTGGCGGTTGTGGGGATCTAGCCGGTTGAGGTGGATCTCGGCCAGATTGCAGTGGAAGTCGCATCCGATGATCTCACCGCAGTTGTGGACAACCAACCCATTGGCATCAAAGCAGCTTGGGCCGGGCACGGTGCAGTCATAGACCGGTTCCACGCCGTCAGGCTCCAGGGCTGCAACTGTAACCGTAAACCACTCCCGGTTGAGCCGGCGCTGGTAGCTGCCGAGCAGTTCACCTAGCTTCTGAGCTTTGCGCGGTTCTCGAAAGCCCACCACTGCCTGAAACTGGTGCAGGTTGTCCCCGCTAATGACCAGCTCGTGCTGCACCTTGCAGGCGTAGGGGGCTGGCTGGCGCTTGCTATCAGGCAGCAGACGATACCCAGCGGGACGGCGATTCTCGTAGATGGCCGAGACAATCCCTAGACGCGCCAGCATGCGCTGCACAGCTTTGAGGGTGTCCAGGTTGCTTTGGGAAAGCCGCACACTAACTCCCTTCTCTTGACCGCCCTGCACACTGCCGTCTGCGTCAAACAGGCCGCACAAAAAGCCGCGGTGGAAATCAAAGCTTGTGGCTTCCAGTGCCGCAGTCATTTGCTTCTGTCCTGGAGCCATGCCGAACTTAGCCGCCAGTCTCGCCAAGCCGGTGGAATGGATAACCCAGCACTTCAGCTTGGGGTGATAACAGGTCTCTGGCCGGCGAGGTTCGTACCCTACCGCAGCCTGCAACACCTGAGCCGCATGGAGGCTCCTCTCCTGCTGCGTATCCTGCCCATAGCGCAGTACAGCCGTGTCATTCCCCTGGGTTGTGGCAAGGCTGCCGTCGCCCAGCAAATTCCCCAAGAGCCAGCCTTCCTCCCAGGTCCCCTCACCATCCCAGGGGGTCAGGTCGCGATGGTTGTGCAGCAGAATGCGGTCGCCCGGGCGGAGCTCTTCTGCCGGCACCCATTCCGTGTATTGCGCCTTTGGAGTCTGGGCAATGACTTTGAGAACACGATGGTTGCCCGTCAGCCGAAGAGAAAATCCCTCCTGGGTCACCAGCTTGAGCACGGGCTTGGTGCCGGAGTAGAAAAACCCCTCTGGGGTCGTGCTGAATAGCTCGCCGTTGACGTAGGTGCTGTGCTGCTTGCCAATAAGGTCTTTCACCTGGCGCGGGCCGTCGCCCGTGTGGATCCAAGTGTCTGCGGTAACGCAGGGGTTCAGCCCATACCGTTGCACCCTATGCCACGTTGGCGGTTGGACAGACGGAGAGCTACTAGCTGCCTGCCGCTCCTCTATCCAGCGCCTAGCTCCCTCGGGTCCCTCCGAGGCATAGACGTTGAGGAACTCCCGCTTCAGCTCGGGGGTGTTGATTAGGTCGGCGTTGGCCCGCGCTACGGCTTCTCCAGCCCACTGGATAGCCCCCTCGCCGGAGTAAAACTGCTTGCGCACGGCAGCAATGCACTCTTCCCGCGTTGGCTTGCGGTGAAATACCCGGGTGTGGTTGGCCATGCGCAGGGCATCTCGCTCAGGGTCAATTCTCCAGTTGCCCTGCTCGTCCTGCTGCCAGAGATTGTCTTTGGCGCTAGATCCCAGCTCGTCGTCGGCGGCAAACTGGCGCATACCTGCACTACGGCGGATATTCCCCGCCACCACCGTTGCGGCCGCCTCATCAATGAGCAGGCAGCACTCTACCGAGTTCAGTTGCCTGCCCACGGCTTTGTTGAGGATGGCGGCACAGCGCTGGTACAAGCCGGGCAGCTTGATGGGGTTGGCCACGCCCCCAAACCCTTTTAGCCGCTCCCCAGCGGGGCGCACATGGCTGAGATCCACCGTCACCTCCACCTGACCCCCAAAACTGGGATCCGCCGCCAGCTCCAGCAGCGCCTGGTAGGACTCCACCCAGCCCCGCCGGCTATCCCCCACCTGGATGTGCACCCGGGATCCCTGCCGCTGGATGGGGGTGTGCTCCTGCCGAGAATGCCGCGGCGTGGCGCCGATGGATCCCACCACCTGCACCTGCAGGCGGTTGAGGATGGGGGGCAAGCGGTTGATGAACTGGGGCTCCAGCACCGCCCCCGTGCCGCAGCCCATCATGGCCAAATCCATCATCAGGCCAAAAGAGCGCCAGTCCACCACGGTGAGGCTGGTGCAGTTGTAGGCACCGGAGTAGTTTTCCGGCTTCTGGATCCAGTCGGTGCCCATCACCCACAGGGCCCGACCGGAGATCAAGGCCTTCAACTGCCGCTGCAGACGTTCCACCAGCTCCCGCTCTTGAGGAGTAAAACGCCCTAAGCGGGCAATATCGGCCAGGGTGCGATCGCAGACGTCGCTCCAGGTCTCGCGGCTGCTATCTGGGCGACGCCGACTGTAGGTGCGGTAGAACACTGGGGCAGCCGCCGGGGCCGTGGCTGGAAATTCGCCCAGGGAGCCCATACCAAGTCCCTGGATTGCCGGAGAATGTGCTTCCTTGCTCTGAACCATAGTTACACCCCTTCTGCAAAGCTGCCTTTGGGAAAGCTCCTTTGAGCGCCGGTTTACAACCCTGCCGAGCCAATGCCCAACCACGTTATCACAATCTTCAGAAGCCTGGTGTTGTAGGTGGTGGTGTTCTCTAGGCAACTCCTCAGGATCCCCTAGGGATAGGGCAAGCTCGGTTACCTCCCCCCGCTGTTCCCCTGGGCTGGCGGCGGCGGGTGGGGAAGGAAGACCAGGCAAAAGGGCTACAGTGGAAAAGAGGGATCCCACGTCAAGTCTGCAATGGCACCTTCCTGGGCCTTCTCCCAAGTAAGAGCTTTGTAAGGAGTTGCATCGCCATGACCAGTCGCCTGCGCATCGGTAGCCTGTGGGGGATCCCCCTCTTCCTTGACTACACCTGGTTTCCGGCGGCCCTGTTGCTGGTGCTCTCCTATGGCGTGGTGACGGCCCTGGGGCTGTTTCTCTCTTTGCTGGCTCACGAGCTGGCCCACAGCCTGGTGGCCCGCGCCTATGGGGTACGGGTGAGTTCCATCACCCTGTTCATCTTTGGCGGCATGGCGGCCATTGAGCGGGAAGTCCCCCGTCCCCTGGGCGCTTTTTGGGTGGCCCTGGCAGGGCCCCTTCTCAGTTTGGGCTTGTTTGTCCTCTTTAGCGTGGCCGGAGCTTGGGCTGGGCCGGGGTCGCCCCTGACCTCAACCCTCGCCAGCCTGGCTGCCATCAACCTAATGATTGCCCTGTTTAATCTGCTGCCGGGACTGCCCCTGGATGGGGGGCAGATGCTCAAAGCGGCGATCTGGGGTTGGACAGGGGATCGGCAAAAGGGCATGCTGTGGGCGGCTCGCGCTGGGCAAGGGGTAGGCTGGGGGTTGGTGGCCCTGGGGTTGTGGGTGGTGTTCTTAGGGAGCCTCAACGGCCTGTGGATAGGCCTGATTGGCCTATTTATCGTCAACAGCGCCCGCCGCTATGAGCAGTATGCGCAACTGCAGCAGGTGCTGGCCCGCCTAAAAGCTGCGGATGTGATGACCCGCCGGTTTCGGGTGGTGGATGCGGGCATGAGCCTGCGGGAGTTTGTCGATCGCTACCTGGTGCCTTCTTCCCTCAGGCCGGAAGCCCCAGCTCAGCCAGCGGACGTTTATTTTGCCGAAGAAGATGGCCGCTACCGCGGCCTGGTCAGGCCGGAACTGCTCAACGACATCGAGCGTAGCCAGTGGGATCACCTCACCCTCAAAGCCATTCTCAAGCCGATGGAGCAACTGCAGGGGGTGCAAGAGGAAACCCCCATCCCCCAGGTGATTCAGATGATGCGCCAGGCAGAGCCGCGCCGCATTCTGGTCTTCACCCCCAGCGGCGCCATTGCCGGCTTGATCGACCGCGGCGATGTGGTAGCGGTGGCGGCGCGGGAGTTGGGGGTGGTACTGCCCCAGGAGGTGGTGCAGAGGCTGCGCGACAGCGAAGAATGGCCCCCTGGCTTCCAGGTAGAAGAAAACCTCGCCGGCGAGGGATCCCCTAATCCACAGCAGCAAGCGTGACGAGAGAGGGGCTGTGGCAGGTTTTTGATGAAAGGTGACCTCACATACTGTCTTGAGCGGCTTTCGTCGTTAAGATTTAATAAGATTAAGGATGATCTCTATCGATTAAGAATTTTGAATCGCACACACCGTCTTTTGCCTGCCCATACCTATTGCCTGAGCAACGGGCTGGGCGTCATTCTTCACCCTATCCCAATTGCCGATTCTGCAACTGTCGATGTCTGGGTTCGGACAGGCGGGCGCAACGAGCCACCAGAGTGGCTAGGCATCTCCCATTTTCTGGAGCACATGGTCTTCAAGGGCAGCGAGCGACTGGCCCCCGGCGAGCTGGATCGGGCCATCGAGGGCCGGGGGGGAATTGCCAACGCTGCTACTGGCCAGGATTACACCCACTACTACATGACAGTAGCTGCCGCCGATCTGCCGGAGACTTTGCCCTATCTGGCGGAGGCAGTGTTGCGGGCTGGGATCCCCGATCAGGAGTTTGAGCAAGAGCAGCAGGTGATTTTGGAGGAGATTCGCCGCGCTGCTGACAACCTGGGCTACACCGCCTATCAGCTCCTCATGGAAACTGCCTTTGGGGTGGAGCACCCCTATGGGCGACCTGTGCTGGGCACGCCGGCAAGCCTGATGGGGTTGACCCCAGAGCTACTACGCGCCTACCACCGCGGCTGGTACCGACCCGAATTCATGACGGTGGTGGTGACGGGAGGCATTGATCCTGAGCGAGCTCTGGCCTTGGTGGAAAAGGAGTTTGGCGGCTCCGCCGGTGGCCCTGGTTGGATTGCCCCTCCGATCTCTCCTCAGCCCCGCCCGCAGGGGGTTCTGCGCCGCGAAAGCGCCCACGCCCGCGCAGAAGAGGCCCGCCTGAAATTAGCCTGGCCCACTGTCAGCCTCGACGCCTGGGAGCAGGTGTGCGGCCTAGAGCTGTTGGCCGTAGTGCTGGGGGAGGGCCGTAGTTCGCGGCTGGTGCATCTGTTGCGCGAGCAGCGGGGCTGGGTGAGGGCTATCGGCTGCTCTTCGCTGGTGCTGAAGGAGGGGGGGCTCTTTTGCATCAGCGCTCAACTGGAGGTAGAGGATTTGGCACAGGTGGAGTCAACCATCCTGCACGAGATCGAGAAGTTACAGCAGGACGGCATTGGCCAAGCGGAGCTGGATCGCGCCCGGCGCATGCTCACCCACGAGCTGCTCTTCTCCGCCGAGTCCCCCAGTCAACTGGCCAGCCTCTACGGCTACTACGAGACCCTGGTTGGGGTACAGCGCCTGCAGGAGTACCTGGAGCTGTTGCAAGCGTTTACTCCGGCGCAAATCCGCGAGCTGGCGCAGCAGTATCTCTCCCCTCAGGCTTACGTGGTCGCTCTGCTCAAGCCGGCTGCCTCTGACGCTGCCGCGGCTTCGGAGCTGCAACTGGCCTGCCGTTGATGGCCTTTCAGTCTTGGATCCCTTGCCCAATGCACCCCACCCTGTCCACCACCCAACGCGGCCATCTGCAGCGCCTCTGCTTGACCAACGGCATCACGCTGCTGGTGGGCCAGAACGCGGCGGTGGAGATCCTGGCTGCCCACTGTTTTTTTCGCGGCGGCAGCCGGGTAGAGCAACCGCAGCAGGCGGGCTTGAGCCAGTTGCTGGCCGCTGTCCTCACCAAGGGCACCCGGCAGCGCGACTCCCAGGCTATTGCCGCTTGGGTGGAATCGTTGGGAGCTTCCCTTTCGGTAGACAGCGCCGCCGATCATTTCGAGGTCGCCCTGCGCTGTGTAGCGGAGGATTTTCCGGAGCTGTTGCAGTTGCTGGCGGAGATCCTCCGCGATCCCAGCTTTCCCGAGGCAGAGGTGGCGCGGGAGCGGGACTTGATGCTGCAAGCCATTCGCGCCCGACAGGAACGGCCTTTCAGCTTGGCTTTTGATCAGGTGCGGCGGGCCCTCTATGGGGATCACCCCTACGCCCTGCCAGAGCTGGGAGGAGTGGAAACAGTGGGATCCCTGACCCGCGAGGATTTGCTGGCCTACCACGCCACCTACTGCCGCCCAGAGGGCATGGTGATGGCGGTGATCGGCCCAGAGCCGCCCGAGACAGTGGCGGCCCAAGTGGAAGCGGCTCTGGGAGATTGGGTGAGCGCCGGCCCGCCCGCCCCCGACCCAGCCCTGCCGCTGTCTCCCTTGGAGAGGCCGCAACTGCTGAAGCTGCCCCAGCCCACCCAGCAGACGACGATCTTGATGGGCTTCCGCGGCTCCCCTGCCGCTTCCGCCGACTATCCGGCCCTGAAGCTATTGGCCACCTACCTGGGCAGCGGCCTGTCCAGCCGCCTGTTTGTGGAGCTGCGCGAGCGCAGCGGCCTGGCCTATGAGGTCTCGGCCTTTTTTGCCACCCGCCGGGATCCCGCCCCTTTTGGGGCCTACCTGGGCACGGCACCGGAGAACACTTTGGTGGCCCTGGAGCGCCTGCAAGCGGAGATCCGTCGCCTCCACGACACCCTCCTGAGCGGCGAGGAAGTGGAGATGGCCCAGCGCAAGCTCTTGGGCCAATATGCCCTCAGCAAACAAACCAACGCCCAAGTGGCCCAACTGGCCGGTTGGTACGAGATTTTGGGCCTGGGCCTGGAGTTCGACCAGCAGTATTTGCAGCGAGTAAGGCAGCTCACCCCTGCCCATCTCCATCAGGCCGCAACAACCTACCTGGTCAACCCGGCCATTGCCCTGGTGGGGCCGGAAGAAGCTTTGGCAAAAGTTGAACTGTAGGTGGGTGCCACGAGGCAGGCTGCCGACTTCTGCGCAGCGGCACGACGGGGCTTGCCGCGCACCGGGTCAGTTTCCGGATCAGGCTTTTTCAAGACGCGACCCTTACTGCTGCTGGCCCCCAGCAGCTAGGACGGCGGTCAGGGTAGGGCTTAGAGGATAGAGAGGGAGGTTCCAGACGCTCTTGTGCTGGGTTCCCTTCTCCCCCAGGGCGAGAGCCCCCTCCAGTTCCCTAGAAGTCGAGATCCCAGAGGGGGAAAAATCCCACCAGCAGCTCCACAATCACCAAAGCGGGCAGCAGGTTGGCCACCCGCAGGCGGGCCAGGCCGAGCAGGTTAATGCCAATACCCAGGATGAGGATCCCGCCAGTGGCTTCCAAGGCGGCGAGCAGGTCTGGGCGCAACAGCGGCTGCAGTTGCCGCGCCAGCAGGGCCACGCCTCCCTGAACCAAGAGCACCGGCAGGGCGGAAAACAGCGTGCCCCAGCCGAGGCTGGCCGTAAAGGCAAGGGTGGCAATGCCATCCAAGGCGGCCTTGACCAAGAGCAGCGAGGGATCCCCCAGGCCATCCTGGATAGCTCCCAGCAGAGTCATGGGGCCGACCACAAACAGGATGGTGGTGGTCACGAAGGCGCGGGCGATAGGGCTGGGGCCCAGCCAGGGGCTCACCCGCTTTTCCAGGCCCTGTCCCAGCCGCTCAAAGGCGGCCTCGAGGTCGATCCCTTCCCCCAGCAAAGCCCCCCCGATCAGGGCCAGCAAAACCGTTACCGCCTGGGCAGCGCTGCTGAGGGTGAGAGCCATCTGGATCCCCAAGACCAACACCAGGGATCCCAGGGCTTGCAACAGGGTTTGGCTTATGCGTTCGGGCAGGCGACGGCCCGCCGCCCAACCGAGGCCGCTGCCCACTAGGATCGCGAGGGCATTGACAAGGGTGCCGGTGCCGGGAGGAGCCATACAACGTGCCCAGAGCTAAGCTTTCTCGATTATTTCTCAGTCTCGGATATAAGGTTCGTCCCAAGCCTGCGCGGAAACACCTGGGCAGATGCACCATTTCTGCTGCCGATCCTGGCTATACTGAGGACACGCCCGCCCAGGCTAGAGGTGGGCTTTTACTCGGCAAAAATTCAGATGAGCTTTTGGAAAGGCCTGTTTGCGGCAGCAGGGGCCGCTACAACCAAAGAGCCGGCGCAAACAGCCAAAGCCGACCGTCGCCAGGAAACGTTGGCGGTGGGGGGGGAGACTATTGTCTTTAGCCTGGATCCCAACTTGGATCTGTATGAGCTGGAGGAACTTTGCGATGCAGTAGGGTGGTCGCGTCGCCCCATCCACAAGGTTAGGAAAGCCCTGCAACACAGTTTTCTGGTGGTGTCGATGTGGCAGCAGCGGGGCAGCTACCGTCGCCTCATCGGCTTTGCCCGCGCCACCTCTGACCACGCCTTCAATGCCACCATCTGGGATGTGGTGGTGCATCCTGAGTTTCAGGGCCGGGGGCTGGGCAGGCGGCTGATGGAAAAGGTGATCCACGAGCTGCGCGCCCAAGACATCAGCAACATCACCCTCTTTGCCGACCGCGATGTGGTTAGCTTCTACGAGCGGCTGGGCTTTACGCCCGACCCGGAGGGGATCAAGGGCATGTTCTGGTACCCCCGCTAGCCCATGGCTGCTCTGCCCACGGTGATCTTGCCCGGTTATCTGGCGGGCGCCTCTGAGTATGAGCCTTTGCGTCGGGAGCTGGAGGCCCGCGGTTACCCGGCTCGGGTGGTGCCGCTGCAGGTGCGCAGTTGGCTGCCTACCCTGGGAGGAAGGCCCGTCACGCCCATCTTGCAGGCGCTGCAGGCCACGATTCGGCGTACCCAAGCCGAGTTTGAAGTGGACCGGGTTAACCTGGTGGCCCACTCCGCGGGCGGCTGGATTGCCCGCATCTACCTGGGATCCGTGCCCTACGGGGGGCAGGTCTGGCAGGGGCGGGAGCACGTTTCCACCCTAATTAGCCTGGGATCCCCGCACACCAGCCGGGAGCGCTGGACAAGGCGCAACCTGGACTTCGTTAACACCCACTACCCGGGAGCCTTCTGGCCACAGGTCAAATACGTCTGTGTGGCGGGCAAGGCCATCCAAGGGCGGCGCGTGGGCCTGGGATCGCTATGGCGGCAGGAGCATTATCTGGCTTGGCTGGCCTACAACAGCTACCGGCTTACCGCCGGCCAAGGGGAGCTGTGGGGAGATGGCATCACCCCCATTGAGGCCGCCCATCTGCCAGGGGCCATCAACCTCACCCTTCCCGACTGTCACCATTCTGGTCGAGGCGGGCGGCGCTGGTACGGCTCGCCTGAGGTGGTGGACAGGTGGGCCCCCTATTTGGTCTAGGGGGTTTTAGCCGCTGGACTCCCTGCGATCGGCGGCGGGAGTCTCGGGCAGCGAGGCGGTGGATTGGCGGCGCTCCTGTTGGCGCCGGGCCGCTTTCACCATCTCCTCGACGATGGCCCGCGCCTGCTTCAGGCGATCCAAGTTGCTGCGGTAAAGCTCCAGATCTTTTTTGACTCGCTCCGGCGAAAAGGGTAGGTTGCCGATCACGTCCTCCAGAAAGTGGCGGGTGCGCTCTTCCGGCTCCTTGTAGAGCGAGGTGGCCACCGCTTCGTAGGCCGTGTAGAGGCCAACCGCCAAAACTCGGCTGTAGGCGTAGGGGGGCTGGGTCATGCGCTGCAAAATCGCCTTCAGCCCGCCCACATCTTCTGCCTCCGGCTTGAGACAGAGCAGGTTGTATCGCTGGACGGGATCCCCGCTGCGCATCAGCTCCAGCAGGTCGCGGGCGTTCTTGCGCAACACCTCCGGCTTCAGGTGCAGCGCCTTGCAGAGGGCGTTGAAGATGGCCTCGCGCTGCTCTGGGGGATGGTAGGCTTCCATCAGGCTGTCGTAGAGAGTAACCAGACCCAGGGCAAAAAAAGGATCGTAGACGAAGGCGCTGTTGACGGTGGTCAGGTGCAGCTCCACCAGCAACTCCTCCACCACTCGCCGGTAGGCGGCGTTGATCGGACGAGGGTAGGCGCTGAAAAAGGCCGCTTTGGTGGCGGAGAGGGTACGAACAGGGTTCACAGGCAGAGAAAGAGAGACCTTGAGGCAGATTTATTGCTTTCCTCTATTGTCCCCTGCAGCGACTCTGAGGGCAAGCAAGGGCCCCGGTTCCGCTATGGTGGGATACGGATGGGGAACCCTGGCTGGATCGAACAAGTGGATCGAATGAGAAGATGGCAGCAACAGAGGGAACAGTGGTGGTGAAGATCGGCACCTCCAGCTTGACAGACATGCAGACGGGCTCGCTGCGCCTTTCCGTGCTGGGGCCGCTGGTGGAGGTGCTGACTCGGCTGCGCAGCCAGGGCTATGCGGTAATCCTGGTCTCCTCCGGGGCGGTGGGGATAGGCTGTGCCCGCCTGGGCTTGCGCCAACGGCCGACGGCAATTGCGGAAAAGCAGGCGGTGGCGGCGGTGGGTCAGGGACGGCTGATTCGCCTGTACGACGATCTCTTCTCTGCTCTCAACCAACCCATTGCCCAGGTGCTGCTCACCCGAGGCGACTTCGTGGAGCGCAGCCGCTACGTCAATGCCAATCGCACCTTCACCCAACTGCTGCAGATGGGGGTTATCCCTATCGTCAACGAGAACGATACGGTGGCAGTGGAGGAGCTGAAGTTTGGTGACAATGATTCCCTCTCTGCCCTCGTGGCCAGCATGGTACAGGCCAAGTGGCTGATCCTGCTCACCGACGTGGACAGGCTCTATTCGGCGGATCCCCATCGGGACCCCTCCGCCGAGCCGATCGAACGGGTGTGGCGCGGGATGCCGCTGCAGATAAAGGCGGAAGCCCACGGCAACAGTGGCTGGGGCACCGGCGGCATGGCAACCAAGCTCGCTGCGGCTCAAATCGCCACCGCTGCCGGCGTGACGGTCGTGATCACCAACGGCAAACGGCCCGACCAGATCCCAGCCATCTTAGCCGGCGAGCCCATTGGCACCCGCTTTGAGCCCGCTCCTCAGCCGGTTAGCGCCCGCAAGCGGTGGATTGCCTACGGCCTTATCCCCGAGGGATCCCTGACTCTGGATGAGGGAGCCGTGCGGGCAATCTGTGAGCAGGGGCGCTCGCTGCTGCCGGCAGGGATCACCGACGTTTCTGGCGACTTTGAGGCAGGGGCAGCCGTGCGCCTGTGCGATCCCGGCGGACGGGAGGTAGGGCGGGGCCTGGTCAACTACAGCGCCGAGGAACTGCGGCGGATCAAAGGCAAGAAAACCGCCGAGATCCCCTACATCTTGGGCTACGAGGGAGTCGATACAGCGGTTCACCGGGATAACCTGGCCCTGCTTGACTAACACCTCAATCCCCCGGCTTAACCACCCACTCCACGGGGGTTTTGCTGGGATCGGGCAATTTCAGCGAAAACAGCCCTGCCATCAAAATCAACAGGGTGGAAAACCAGAGGCAGCCCTCCAGACCGTAAAGCTGGAAGAGGATCCCCGAAGTCACCGTCCCCAGCAGGCGCCCACCGGAGTTGGCCATGTAGTAAAAGCCCACGTTGAGGGCGACATCGTCATCCTCTGTGTAGGCCAGTACCAGATAGGAGTGCACCGCCGAGTTGAAGGCAAAGACGATCCCGAAGAGGATGAGGCCGCCGGTAACCACCCATTGCGGCGGCAGGCCGGCCATAAAAGCGGTAGCAATGAGTGCCGGCACCGCCGTCAAGGTGAACGTCCAGATCTGGATGGTGCGGGCCTTGGGGGCGCGACCCGGGCGACCTCCTCCCAGGAGCTGGGGCGCTAGGAACTGGATGATCCCATAGCCAATGACCCAGAGGGCCATGTAGCTGCCCACCTGCATAAAGCTCCAGCCTAGGCTGTCGTAGAGGAACACCGGCAGGGCCACCACAAACCACACATCGCGCGACCCAAAGAGGAAAAAGCGGGCGGCTGAGAGGAGGTTGATCTCGCGGCTTTTGGAAAACAGCCGCTTGAAGGGGATCTTGGCCTTGACCTTGCCCATGTCCGCCGGCAGCAGGATCCCGGAACAGAAGATCAAAGCCAGCGCCCCCGCCTGGACGAAATTGGCCATGCGGAAGCCCATGGGATCCCCGTAGATCTCAGTGAAGATCTGCAGCAGGGCCGCCCCGACGAAAAACCCTACCCCCTTGAGGGCGTTTTTGGATCCCGTCAGCATGGCCACCCAGCGGAAGAGGCGGGACTCGGCCTCCTTGGGCACCACCAGGCGGATGGCGCTTTTGGAGCTCATCTTGGTGAGATCTTTGGCGATCCCGGCCAGGGCTTGGGCCGTCATCACATAGGCCACCTGGCCCCAGACCGGCCATTGCAGGTTGATCACCCCCAGCATCACCAAGCCGAAGATCTGGATGGCGATGCCCCCGTACAGCGTCAGCCGCAGGCCAAACAGGGATCCAATCCAGCCGCCCAGAAAGTTGGTGATCACCCCAAAGATCTCGTAGAAGAGAAACAGCATGGCAATCTGAATCGGGGTGAAGCCCAACTTGTGGAAGTGGAGCAGCACCAACATGCGGATGGCGCCGTCGGTGAGGGTAAAGCCCCAGTAGGCAGCCGTTACCAGGGCATAGTTGCGCACGGCGGCAGCTTGGGCGCTCGAGACAGCAGTCATGGGCAGGCCTCCAAGGGGGATGCTTCAAAAAACGCTTCTATAAACTGAGGGCCACCTTGCGGGCCAATTCCGCCATGCGGTTGGCGTAGCCCCATTCGTTGTCGTACCAGGCCAGGATCTTCACCTGCGTGCCATCTACCACCATGGTGGAAGGGGCATCCACAATGCTGGAGCGGGGATCCCCCTTGAAATCCACCGAGACCAGCGGCAGCTCCTCATAGCCAAGGATGCCCTTGAGTTCCCCCTCGGCTGCCGTTTTTAAGAGATGATTCACCTCTTCCACCGTGGTGGGCCGCTTTACCTCGAACACCGCGTCGGTCAAAGAGGCATTGAGCAGGGGCACGCGCACGGCAAGGCCGTTGAGCTTTCCCTTCAGCTCAGGGTAGATGAGGCCGATGGCCTTGGCCGAGCCGGTGGTGGTGGGCACCAAAGACAGCAGAGCCGAGCGGGCCCGCCGCAGGTCTTTGTGGGGGGCATCCACCATACTTTGGGTATTGGTGACGTCGTGGACGGTGGTGATCACCCCGTGCAGGATGCCGATCCCCTCGTGGATGACCTTTACCAAGGGGGCCAGGCAGTTGGTGGTGCAGGAGGCGGCTGTGAGCAAATGGTGGCGAGCGGGGTCGTAGAGGTGGTCGTTGACGCCCATGACGATGTTGAGGGCCTCTTCATCCTGGACGGGGGCAGCCACAATGACTTTGCGCACCCCTGCTTTGAAGTAGGCATCCAGCTCTGCCGCCTTGACGAATTTGCCCGAGCACTCCAGCACCAGGTCGATCCCCAGATCCGCCCAAGGGACTTCGCCGGGAGATTTGAACTCGCTGAAGGTAAGGGTTTTGTCTTGGATGCGCAGCCGTTGCTCAGATGCCTCGATGTCGGTGTTCCAGCGGCCCTGCACTGAGTCGAACTTGAGCAGGTGAGCCGCAGTAGCAGGCCCACCTTTGATCTCGTTGATGTGGGCAAACTCCAGCTCCGGCCAACCCCAAGCCGCCCGCAGCACCAAACGCCCAATGCGGCCAAAACCGTTGATACCCACCCGTGCCGCCATAGATCCCCTCCCCCCAGCCGAATCTCACCTAAAGCCTACCAGAGCTAACTCGGGGTTATCAAGTTAAGGAGAATCGGCCAGGCCCTGGGCAACCTTGCACTCTTCCAATTCCAAAGCCACCCAAAGGGCCTTTCCCTGTCCCTTGCTCCGTGTCGACCTGGCTGCAGGCAGGGAACCTGTGGGATCGCTGCAGCAACAGGGGGGCAAGTAGGGCCAATTTGCCTGGGCTGGCCTGCTGCTCTCGCCTAGGGCCGGCGGGAGTTGTTGACGTCCAAGGCCGGCCATTCCACCCGTTCCACCTGGGGTCGAAAGCCCAGCCAAGGAGTGGCCAACTGGGCAAACCGCTCCGGATCCCCACTCACATAGAAGCGGTGAGGTTCTGCCTGGCTAGCAGTTGAGGGTCGGCGCAGGCCCCAGAGGCTGAGTTCCCGGGCCAGGGATCCCACCAGCGCCACGCCGGGATCCACCCGTCTGACCGAAGAGGGCAGCAAGGACTTCAGGAGAGGATCCAGCAGCGGGTAGTGGGTGCAGCCGTAGACGAGGGTGTCGATCCCCTGTTGCAGGAGCGGCTGCAAATAGCGTTCAGCCGCTTGGCGCAGCTCGGGGCCGTCCAACTGGCCGGCTTCGATGAGGGGGACGAACTCCGGGCAGGCCTGCTCCCAGCACTGGACAGGTTGGGGAAAGCGCCGGGGATCCAGAGCGCTGTACTCTTGAATGGCCTTGGAGTAGGCGCGGCTTTTGACCGTGGCTGCCGTGGCAATGACCCCAATGCGGGATCCCTGGGCCAGGGCCGCCTGGGCGCCGGGCAGGATCAGCCCCAGAATGGGCAGGGCAAACTCCTGCTGCACCTGCTCCAGGGCCAGCGCCGAGCTGGTGTTGCAGGCCATCACCACCACCTTCACCGGCTGCGCCTGCATCCAGCGGAGGATCTGCCGCACAAAAGTCAAGATCTCCTCGGCGGAGCGATCCCCATAGGGCAGCCGCGCCGTGTCGGCAAAGTAGACAAGGCGCTCCTGGGGCAAGCGACGGCGCAGGGCCCGCCAGACGGTGAGCCCGCCCAAGCCACTGTCAAACACCCCAATTGGCCAACTGGGATCCGGATCTGATCCCCACTCCCAACGCATGCTCCGTTCTCCTCAACACCTTGGCTGAAGCTGCTGTATCCTACCCTGCTTCCGAGAGTCTCGGCGACAGCTTCCCTACCCTGGGACTTCGTCCCTTCACGGAGTGGGCCGTAGGGGCGAACGGCTCAAACCAAAGATCCGACCGAGTCCCTATCTTTGGCGGCTACGCAGAAAGGCCTCGATGCCCTCGGCAATGGCCCGCGCCAAAATGGCCTGGTATTCGGGGGTAGCCAACTTTCGCCCTTCGGTTGGGTTGGTTACATACCCCAGCTCCAGCAGCACCGAAGGCATGCCCACCGGCGTTTCCCGCACCATGAAGAAGCGGGCCCGTCGCACCCCCCGGTCGGCGGCGCCGCTGGCCCTCACCAAGCTGCGGTGCAAGACCACAGCCAGCTCGGCGCTGTCGGGCCGCAGGTAGTAGGTCTCAATGCCGTGGATGCTGGAGCGCTCTAGAGCATTGGCGTGGATGCTCACCAGCAGAGTGGCGTTGGCCTGCACGGCCATATCCACCCGCGGCTGCAGCAGCACTTCCCGGTCGTCGGTGCGGGTCATCACCACCTCATACCCCCGCTCTTGCAACAGGTGTCGTACCTGGTGGGAAACGGAGAGCACGATGTCCTTTTCCTGGATCCCACCCACCCCAATGGCACCGGGATCCCGTCCGCCGTGGCCTGGATCGATGGCGATGACCGTCCGGCCCCGGCGGGAAGGAAGGGAAGCTTGGGCAGGCGGTTGCGGCTGGGGTGCGGACGGCGGAGCGTGGAGGGGGCGCAGCTCCAGGGTGATGCGGCGGGATCCCTGGCCGGGATTGGGCTCAAAGACGTTGAACTCTTCGGCAGGTTGCACCAGAATGCTGACCGTGCGGGCATCTTCCTGCACAAAGCGGATCCGCTGCACCGGCCCTCCAATTGGCAAGCCGGGATCCGGCAAGGACTCGGGTAGGCGGGCCGGTGCCACGTTGATGCGGTAGCCGCCGCTTTCCGGATCCCAGCCGGCCCGGTAGAACATGAACCCATCGGCGCTGATGATGAGCTGATTCCCCCGCAGCTCCACAGAGCGCAAGGTAGCCAGGGGCCCTTGGGAGTCGGCAGAGCTGAGATCGGGCAGAAGGCTGGCCTGGGCAGCACCCCCGGCGGGCTGGATCCAGATTCCTCCCTGCTGCGGGTCGTAGCGGGCCTCCCAGTCGCCACTGGAAGGATCCACATCCAAGACCACGCGGGCGATGGTGGGCTCGAATTGCCCCACCCGCAGCCGCGAAACCCCCAGGCGGTTGACGGTATAGACCCGCTGGGTGAGGGCGGGGCTGAGGGTGGTGTTGAGAAAATCCACCACCACTCGATCCGGATCGAGGATGCGCCGCACCGTGGTGGAAGGGCTACCCTGAGTGCGGATGAAAAAGCCCTCCGCTTGCGGAGAAATGGCCAAGATCCGATGGCTGGAAGGGGAGGTTGCAGGAGGAGAGAGTGGGCTGGCTTCGGGGCGGCGGGGCAGCGGCGGGGACGGTGAGATGGGATCCCTGGGGCCGGCTGCCGAGGGAAATAGCGGTGCTGCTGCGGGCAAGGGCTGCTCGGGTTGGAGGAACTGGACAGCCCAGCGGGAGGGACCAGCCGTGAGCAGTTGCAGTTGGTCGAGGCTGAGAGGCTGATCCGGCTGCAGGTGCAGCACAAAGCGAGTGATCGTTGGGGTGAACTGTTTGATCTCCAACGAGGTAACCCGCCCCGGAAAGGTCTGGGTTTGGGGCTCCCGCCCAAAGAGAGTGTTGGGAAAATCCAGCACTACCCTAGGAGGGTTTTGCAGCACAAACAGAAAAGGACGCACCTCTCCCTGGGTGTTGACCTCTAGCCATCCCCGCTGCGGGTCGTAGTGCCAACTCTCGATGCGAGACAAGCCAGGAACGGCGGTCAGCTCTGCTTGAGCGGGCAAGGGGGAAAATAAACCTGCTCCGGCCAAGCCCAGCAGCAGCGTTGCCCCCCACAGAGAGCTCTGCCTAGACAGTTTGGGCTCCCGTTCCAATCCAGGCATGAATTGCACCCACTCCGGCACACCTGCTGCCCTCAACTATACCAAGCTCCCCCCAGAGCGGCCTGAGAGGGAGCGCAATTTCGCCGTTGCCAGTCGGCCCAGGCCACAATGGGTAGGGATCCTCGTCCTGCCTCTGGAGTGTGGATGTCCCCCCTACCTGATCCCCTCCCCCTGGCCCGCGCTGGGGACAGCCAAGCGATCCTGCGGGTGGTTCGGGCAGAGCTCCTGAAGTGGCGCTGGCCCGCGCAAGTGTATCTTGCCGACAACACCTTGCGCATCGACCTGCTGGGATCCCCGTCCCAAAGCCCCTCTCCGCCGGTTGTTGTGGCCCGGCTGTTTTTGATGGTGAAGCAACTGCGGATTCCACGCCTAGAGCAATTGGAAATCCGCGCTTTCTGTGGCTCTCAGTTGCTTTGGCAGCGCAGCCTGCGTTTGAGATCCCAAAAGCGATGGGATCGGTTTTCTTTTGATAGCTGGGCGATAAATATCTGGGCTTACCCAGTTGCATTTGTGGTAGCCCTGCTGGTAAACAGCGTTGCCCTATTGGAGTTGTTACATTTGCCTTGGCACATTTGGATTCACGAGCTGGGCCATGCCAGCATTGCCTGGTGGAGCGGGCATCGAGCTTTGCCCTTACCTTTTGGCTGGACCAGCATCAGTCCGGAAAAGGATCCCTTTGTGTACTTTGGGATCCTCTTTTTGCTGAGCTTGCTATTCTGGTCGACCCGCAAGGAGCGGATTCGATGGCTACAGGCATTGGTTGTTGTTCTTGCGCTGCTGCAGTTTTATATGACCTGGCTAATGCCCAATCGCACCAAAGAAATGCTAATTACCTTTGGCGGCGTGGGCGGCGAGTTTTACATCAGCACCTTCTTGATGGCCTGCTTTTATCTTCGCTTGCCAGATCGCTGGCGGTGGGACTTTTGGCGATTCGTCGTTCTGGGAGTTGCAGCCAGCAGCCTCTGGAGAAGCTTTTGGCAATGGCACAGAATCCAAAAAGGGCTAGCTCCGATCCCGTGGGGAACTCTGCTGTGTGGCCAGGGGGATGCTGGTGGGGATATGAACCGCTTGGTTGATGATTTTGGCTGGAGTGCCGACCAAATTATCCAGACCTACAAATGGTTAGGGAACTTGTGCATTTTGTTTATATTGGGCTTGTATATCGTATTTTTATTGCGAATGAACGATGGGATTTGGCTAAACCTACAAGCAAGGCTGATCCTCTGGGCTGATGCTCTTTCTGTGCCAAGCAAACACCGCTGAGGTAGGGCAGAGCAGGATCCTACCGGCATCGCATTCTAGGTAGGATCTCAGGCAATTAAGCCGGCTGGGGAGGACACCAGAAAAGATTGCGGCTGGAAACTCCCAGAGAATGGAGGATCTCTCTCATGATCTCTGTGCAGTACCGCCAATGCTCGGGATCCGCACACATGCGGTCGGGGTTGAACTCCATATCGTAGTGGATGACATTGGGGATCCCGGCAAACTCCTCTGAAGGCTGAGGGGAAATGATAAGGAGTAGGAAGGGCTTGCCCTTTCGCTTAGCGGACAATTTATCCATCAAGTCGATCACCGCGCCCCGCTGACAGCCGCCTGTGCGCACGAACAAGGTCTTGTCCGCCTTTTCCAAGACATATAGAAAGCGCTTGGCGCGAGCTGTATAACGAGTCCGCATCCGCTCATGGATTGGATTCATATTCTGCAGGGGGTCTTCCCCCTCTTCCACCTCATGGCCGAAAGAAAGACCTGTCCACTTGCTGTGATAAATTCGCCTGTCTTCAGGGCTGTAGTGCAAATATTGCGGATCCCACATGCCCTGAAACTCGTGGTGGATCATATCGGCTACATCCGCTAGGTTGCTGGTGCGGGTTAGATCAAACGGAAAGGCAGGCCCGTCGTATTCCAACTTGTAGAGCAGCATCCGCACCGCACAGCGATCCCCCAGGGGAACAACAGCAACGCGATGAATATCAGATAAGGCGCATGTGTATTCCAATAGCATGACCGAGTTGGGAGCAGCCTTGACCCGGCTTTCCAACCCCCTCTCTCCAATCATCAACGTGCGAAAGGGAGCATCGCGATAGAGGGGATCCTCATAAACGCCTGTTGGCAGAGCTTTGAGGGCAGCCCGCACTTCTTTCCACATAGGGTGGATGTTGTACTCATAGCTGCTTTGGTTAATCACACACAGGCGGGGCTTGGGATCCAAGCCGGCGGATGGGTAGCTAAGTTTGAGGAGTGTTAGAGTCCCGTCACTAAAGACTATTTCTGAAGATTCCGGAGAGAAAAAATCGGCTGCCGGAGAAAAGACAAGGTCGGCATCTGGGGGAATGGAAAGGGTTGTTTGAATCAAGCCATTCTCATGAATGGAGAGGGAGTACAAAGGTTGATCTTGCCCTTTCTCACCGCTTTTACCAATATATAAGCCTGGCTGTAGTCGAGCTTCTTGAAAAGCAGCTTGTAAAGATTGCCAAGTCGGTGTCAAGGTGTAATCATAAGGAGTAATATTAACAAGGCGGAATCGATTCTGACCCTCCAAGGCCGCCCAAAAGCCAGAGGGATCCTCAAAAATCAGCTTTTCTTTGGATGATGCCAGCTTTAGGGGGGCTGACTTCACAGTGTTGGGATCAAAAATCGAGAGGTCAATAGCCGCAAACATGAGTTGGTGCCCCTTGGTATTAGGGTGGGCCGCGTCAAAAGCCAGATCTGGCTTCCAGCGCCCCTGGCCATCGTCTAAGATGGGCAGCCAGTTGAACACGGGGCATCCCCAACTGAGCATCCTTTGCTGAGTTTCCTGCAAAAGCAGATGCTGTTCTAGGCCGTAGTCTGCATGGGGGTAAACCCCTCCCAAAACTGGCAAGGCTCCAATGTCTTGAATTCGCTGAATTAACCGCTGCAGGCCGTTTTCAAACCGCCTTTGGACGGCACGGCGATGCTCCGGCAGAGCCGTGGCCAAGCCTTCATTTCCCAAAGACAAGGCAACAATAACGACATCGGGATGTTCAGGGATCACCACCTGCTCAAATCGGGCCAGGGTTCGGCTGACGTTTGCCCCCAATTCGGAGAGGTTCCGCACTTGATGGCCATAGCGTTCTCGTAGAGCTTTCTGCAACAGCCAGGCCCATCCTCGCAACAGCCAGGCGCTGCACCCCAGGGCCACCGAACTGCCCAAGACGACTATCTTCAGTCCCGGACAATCTTCGGGCTCAGGCTCGCTCACCGGCAAGGCAAAATAGCCGTATGGATAGAAAGGGATCCGGCCAAACTCGCCATCTTCCACGATCAAAACTGCCGGCAAAGGTTCCGGCTCAAGCGGCACCCAGCGATTCCTATCGGCGGCTTCCCAAATAACTTCGCCATCGGCCTGAACGCGCAGGTACCGGTACTCCAGTCGAGGGGTTTCTTCGAGTCCCTCCCCAGAGGACAGTGGGCTAGAAGTGCCATCTGCCGGGCCTAATGGCAACTCCACCCACCAGAGCGGGTAGCGATCGGGATCCGTCTGCAGCCAAACACAGCGGCAGGGATCCCAGGCGCCCAGTTGAGGGCTGGATCCCACCAGGGCAATTCGATCGCCGGGCTGAGTGGTGGCGCGAACTTGAAAGCGATACATTTTCCGAAGGAGAGGGAGAGGAACCTATTCTGGATTTGCCGGTAGATAGACAGGCTTGATCAGTTGGCTTATTACCCTGCCGACAACTGGTAAGAGAAAACAAAAGCTGCGATCCAGTTCCGCCTTGTCTGGCCTATCCTGAGTTTTAAAAAAAAGAAGTTCTCAGATCCGCAAACAGAAAACACAGAAGGCCACAAAAAAGACCTAAAGCCCCAAAGTAAAGCTCTCTAAGTAAAGAACAATTGAACTTTAGCTTGAACTTAACATACTGTCCAAGAATTGTCTGTTTTCTGGAGCACTTTCAGAGGGTTTCTGGAGTGCAAGTTTCCAATTGTCGCTGGGGCAAAATCACCTCAAAGGTGGATCCCTGCCCCACCTCGCTCTCCACCTGCACCTGCCCCCGATGCTGCTCGGCGATGCTTTTGACAATGGCCAGCCCCAAACCCGATCCCGACCGCCGATTGGGATCCCCGCTGCGGGCCGGATCCACCCGGTAGAAACGGTCGAACAGGTGGGGCAGCGCCTGGGGTGGGATCCCCGGCCCGCTATCTTGCACCTGAAGCACCAGTTCTGGGGATCCGGAGCGCAGCCGCTGCCTAAGGCGCACCTGCACCTCGCCGCCAGAGGGAGTGTGGAGAAGGGCGTTTTCGATCAGGTTGGTGAACAGGCGGGCCAACAGGTCTTCATCTCCCCAAAAGGCGAAGGGATAGCCCTCTGCTTCCTCGTCGGGGGTGACAATGTCCAGCTTGAGGTGGATCCCTTTCTGGTTGGCCAGCCCTTGCAACTCCTCTACCACCTGCAGCAGCAGAGCATCCAGCGCACAGCAGCGGGGCTGGAAAGGCACCATGCCGCTGTCGTGGCGGGCCAGAAACAGCAGGTCGTCCACCAGGCGGCCCAGCCGCAAACACAGCCGCTCCACCATCTGCCAGCGCTGGCGGGTGTCGGCGTCCAGGTGCGGATCGGCCAAAGCCACCTGTACCGTGGTTTGAATGCTGGCCAAGGGGCTGCGCAGCTCGTGGGAGGCATCGGCGGTAAATTGCTTGAGCTGCTGGTAAGACTGGCGGATGGGCTGCATGGCCAAACCGGAGAGCAGCCAGCCGATTCCCCCCACACAGGCCAAACTGGCCACTACCCAGAGGCTGAGATCCCGAATGAGCTGGCGTGTCGGCTTGCTCACCTCAAACCAGGGGTGGCTGACCCGCAAATACCCCAGCAGCTTCCCACCGGCCAGGATCGGCTCGGTGAACTGGCGCAGCCAATACCCAGGCGCGATGCGGGCGGTGTGCAGGGATCCCTCGGTCAGCAGGGGGGCAGGGATGCCGCCGGGCACCGTGGACCAGATGAGGGATCCCTGGGGATCAAACCACTCCAGGTCGATGTGGTCGTCCTCCAGGGTGCTGGGATCATCCCGAAAGCTGGCCTCTAAGCTCTGGCGGGCCTGCTGTGGATCCAAGAGGCTCTCGTCCACCACCAGGGAGCGCTCGACAATTTCCACCACATGGCCCAGCGTGTCGTCCACCCGCTCGATCAGGGTTGACTGCACATACCAGTAGAAGCTGCCGGCAAACAGCAACAAAAACACCCCTGTTACCACGGTGTACCAGAGGGCCAACCACCGCCGCGTTGCCTGGAACATGGGGGTTGCGCGGGAAGGGGATGGGTTAGCTGTGGACACGAGGCTCAGGGTGAAGGGTCGATAAAATCTCCGCTTCCACCTGCAGCAGGGTGTCCAGCCGCTCCTGCACCTCGTCAGCGGGGAACTGCTCCAGCGCCAGGTCTAGATACAACTGCCAGTGCCGCTCTTCAGCCGCCGCCAGCCAGAGGTAAAACTGCCGCAGCTCCGGGTCGGGGGCGTGGATCCCCAGCAGGCCCAGGCGTTCGTGGCTGCGGGCCTCGATGATGGCGGCCACCAGCAAAGCGTCCAAAAGGTGCTCCGGCTCGGAGCGGCGCAGGTGCTGGTTGAGACGGCTGGCGTAGGGAGCAGCCGAGAGGGGCCTGATCGGGATCCCCAGCCGTTGCAGGTGGCGATGCACCCGCTCAAAGTGCTGCAGCTCCTCCCGCGCCAGCGGCGACAGCGCTTCCACCAGCCGCCCGTTGGCCGGGTAGCGAAACAGCAAACTAAGGGCGTTGCCCGCCGCTTTTTTCTCGCAGTTGGCGTGATCCAACAAGATAAGGTCGAGGTGACGAATGGCTTGGTCGATCCAGGCCGCAGAAGTCGGCGAGGCCAGTTGTAGCGTCGGCACAGGGTCAGAAGAGGTTTCAGGCATCAACAGCTTCCAGGTTGACCCACCCTGCCCGCTGCGGGAGCAGGGAACGGAACTGGGTTAATCGGATCTTAGCTTTGCCGGCGTACCCCTTTCTAAGTCTTGGATCCCGTCTGACGCTCTGGCAGCAGTTGTCCCTATCCCCGGCCCCTCTCCCAGAGGGAGAGGGGAGTTCGGGGATTTTTCAGAAGGCTGGCCCCCGCCTCAATGGCTCAGAGCCAAGGTTTTCCCTGCTACGACCGCCGCCATCTCCTGCAACAGGTCTTCGGTCTCTTCCCAGCCAATGCAGCCGTCGGTAATGGAAACGCCGTACTGGAGCGGCGCCCCTTCCTGCCAGGTTTGCTTGCCCGGGTTGAGGTTGCTCTCCAGCATCAGCCCCATCAAGGCCCGCTGCCCCGCTTGGTACTGCTGTAGCACCGCCCGACAGACGGATCCCTGCCGGCGGTAGTCCTTCTGTGAGTTGTCGTGGGAGCAGTCCACCATCACCGAGCGCGGGATCCCTTGATCCTTCATCAGCAACGCCGCCCGCGCCACATCTTCCGGGCCGTAGTTGGTTCTGCCGCCGCCGCCGCGCAACACGATGTGCCGATCCGGGTTGCCGGTGGTTTTCACCAAGGCCGTCATGCCGTCTTGGCCAATGCCCAGAAAACTGTGGGGGTGGCTGGCAGACAAGATGGCGTTGAGGGCAATTTCCAGCCGCCCGTCGGTGCCGTTTTTGAAGCCCACGGGCATGGAGAGGCCGCTGGCCATTTCCCGGTGGGTCTGGCTTTCGATGGTTCGGGCGCCGATGGCCGCCCAGCTCACCAGGTCTGCGGTGTATTGAGGGGTCACCGGATCCAGCATCTCGGTGGCACAGGGCAGGCCCAGCTCGTTGATCTGCAGCAGGATGGAGCGGGCCAGTTGCAAGCCGGTGGCAATGTCGCAGGAGCCATCCAGGTGGGGATCGTTGATCAACCCCTTCCAGCCCACGGTGGTGCGCGGCTTCTCAAAATAGGTGCGCATCACGATCACCAGGTGCTCGCGGGTTCGGTCGGCCACCCGCTTGAGGCGGTGGGCGTACTCCAAGGCCGCTTCCGGATCGTGGATGGAGCAGGGGCCGACGATCACCACCAGGCGATGGAGATCCCGTCCGTGGATGATGTCGCGAATGGCCTGCCGCGTGGAGAGCACCACTTGGGCTGCCGTTTCCGTCAGCGGCAGCTTGGCCTTGACAGCAGCAGGGGCAATCAAGGGAGTCACCTCTTGGATGTTGCAGTTGTCGGTTTGGGGGGGCATAGAACTGTCCTTCATTGTGTCCAAGGGATGGGCAAGTGAGGGATTGAGCTGTCGAGCCATCAAAAAAGCCCTGGCACTGGGCTCAGGGCTTCAGGACTGACTCAGGTAAACCTAGGCTTTATAGTTTACGCGCCACCCTTCCGCCCTGGTCGCTGCCAGGGAAAGGTAAAGTAGCCAAAAAAGGGAGCGCGCAAGATCATCTTCAGGGGAAGGAACTCGGAATCTGTACGAGATGAGTATAGCGGAAGTATACCCAAAAAGAAACTGGATTTGCCAAGACGGGCTCAGGTTCTGGGTCGCTCCCAGGGTTCCCCGGGCGCAGCCCAGAGGACGGCTTTCCCCCACCCAGCTCAAGAGGCTTGCCCGCCCCGTAGCCATCGCTCTGCGACGCTGTTGCAAGCGGTGCGAGGAGAAAAGCTTCAGGGCAACTAGGAACTTCCTGCCGCTGCCTCAGGGGCCGCAGCGGCGAAAGCCCCGCAAGCCCGGCGGAAACTAAGACAGTCAGCAGGACTCTGGGCTTCTGTCCCAGAAAACAGGCTTCAGAAGGATCCGGCCCGAACGGCAGCCGCTTCCTGGATCACCTCGTCTCCAGGCTGCAGCCCGGCGTGGATCTCCACCAGATCCCCATAGCGGGATCCCACCGCCACCGGCGTAAACAGCGGCTTGCCGTCCGCCAGCCGATACACGCCCGTCAGGCCGAACTGTTCTACCAGGCTTGTCTGGGGCAGCAGCAGGGCTTGGCGGGTTTCTCCTGCCAACTTCAGACGGCCCAGCATGCCCGGCATGGCTCCGGGGAGCGGAGGGATCTCCGCCTTGACTTCCACGGTTCTCGAGCTGGGATCGGCGCTGGGGATGATTTGGCGAATGGCTCCCTCCACGGTTTGGTTGAGGCTGTCGATGCTGATGGGCACCCCTTGTCCCACCCGGATCTGGCCGGCCAGCGATTCGGGCACAGCCACGGAAAACCGCAGCCGCTCGCTGCTTTCTAGCTCCACTATCGGCTGGCCCGGCCCCGCCAAAGCCCCTACCTCCACATACTTGCGGGTGACGACGCCGGCAAAGGGGGCAACCAGGGTTCCGTAGGCCAGGTTGGCTTGGGCTTGTGCCACCCCCGCCTGCGCCTGGGCCATGGCCGCCTGCACCTCAGGGATCCGGCCTTTGGCCTGGGCAAGCTGGGCCTGCGCTTGGGTCAATCCCTGTTCGGCCTGCTGGATCCCGGCCTCGAGCTGGGCCAGCCGGCCCAAGAGCACGGCTACCCGCGTATTGGCCTGATCCACCTGGGCTTGGGCCACGGCCCCTTCGGCGTGCAGCTTCTGCATGCGTTCTTGGTGCAAACGGGCCTCCTGCAGCTCCGCTTCCGCCTGCTGCTTCTGGGCTTGCACCTGGCGCAAGGCTTCTTCCGCTCCCCTCACCCCTGCCTGGGCGGCCAGAAGGCCTGCTTGGGCCTGCTGCAGTTGCGCCTCAGCCTGTTGCCGCTGGGCCTGGGCCTGTTGCTGGGCGGCCTGCACATCGCTGACATCCAGACGGGCAATCAGGGATCCGGCCGCCACCTGCTGCCCCTCCTGAACCGGCAGCTCCAGAACTCGGCCCACAATGCGGCTGCTGAGGGAGGTGCGCTCCACAGCCTCTAGGCTGCCCACCAGAATCCGCTCTTGGCCGATTTCCCGAGGCTTGACCTCCATCGTGGCCAACGGGGCGGCCTTGGCAGTTTCCAAGGACTCCGTCTCGCTGACGGGAAGCTCCGAAGCGGCTACCCCTGGACCGGGCCGGCTTTGGGATCCCAGCAGCCAGCCGCCCAGCCCCCCTAGCGAGAGGAACAGCAGCGCCCAGCCCAGGTGGCCCCAGCTCCAGCCGGAAAACCTTTGTTGGTGCAACCTGCCGACTTGAGTTTCCATAGTGCAAGTGTCCAAGGCGTAACTTGAGAGTGACGAGAGAAAGAGGCTAAGGAAAGACCAAATCTCCCAATGGCTTGGAGATGGGCTCTATGAGAGCCCCACCCCCTGCAAACTGAGGCGCTCAAACCAAGGCACCGCCCACCCCCAGCGCATCTTGGCTAGGAAATACTGCTCAAAGGCGGACTTGAGCCAACTGACCCATGGCCCTTGCACGGCCAGAGCTATAGCTGCTCTTGCCTGTCTTCCGAAGCCGCCACCTACTGCTACTCGTGGCTGGGTCTAGGAGGGGATCCCATCCTGGCAATCCAGTAGCCGCACTGGTGTTCTCCGTTCACCTGCCAGGTGAGGCGCTCTACCCGGCAGTCGGGCAGGGCGGCGGCAAACATCTCCAGCTCGTGGCCGCAGACGCTGGGAAAACGCTGGGCAATTTGGGCAATGGCGCAGTGGTGCTCCACCAATACGTATTGCTCGGCATACTGCTCAGCGCCTTCTGTTGCCCTGGCCGCAGCCAGGTGGTTGGGGTAGGGGTAGTACTCCGCCATGTAGCCTTCTGCCTGGCGCAACTGCACCAAGCGCTCCAGCCGCTTGGCCAGGGATCCGCATCCCATCTGGGCTTGGTACTCTTGGGCTTTGCGCTGCCACTGCTGCTGGAGCAGGGATCCCATCTGTTCGGATCCCAGGGTTTCGGCCAGCGTATTGAGCAGGCCCAGGGCAAACTCGTCGTAGCTTGTGGGGAATTGCGCTTCCCCTTGGGGGCTAAGCTGATAGAAGTGCTGGGGGCGGCCCAGGCCACTGGCTTGAGCGACGTGGTGGATCAGCCCCTCCGCCTCTAGATCCTTGAGGTGGCGGCGAATGGCTTGGGGAGAAATGCCCAAGTGCTCTGCCAGAGTCTGGGCGGTGGCCTGCCCCGCCTTGCGCAAATAGACTAGGATGGCCTGCTTGCTGGAAAGGGGCTGCGTGAACCGCCCGGTGATCTTGTGCGCGCTCTCCACCCTCGCCCTCCTGGTTAGACTGGGTTCACTCGGCTGCCGCTGCCAGCACAGCTACTTTGACAACGGGATCATTGCTACAGTAACCTGAGGGTTAGTTAAGCAACAACCGTGTTGTTTTAGTTGGCCGTCTGTCTTGACCCTGTCCCTAACCAAGAGCCATCCATGTCTACGAGCGTCCGCACCCTCATTAGCCAGCCCTACAAGTACGGCTTTGTTACCGACATCCCTTCTGAGTCCATCGGCAAAGGCCTAAACGAGGACATCATCCGGCAAATTTGGGCCAAGAAGGGGGAGCCGGACTTTATGCTAGAGTTCCGGCTGCGGGCCTACCGCCAGTGGCTGAAGATGAGCGAGCCCACCTGGCCCAACGTCAGCTACCCGCCCATTGACTACCAAAACATTGTCTACTACTCGGCCCCCAAGGTGCAGCCCAAGAAAAAGAGCCTGGACGAAGTGGATCCGGTGCTGTTGGAGACCTTCGAGAAACTGGGGATCCCCTTGTCTGAACAGAAGCGGCTGGCCAATGTGGCGGTGGATGCCATCTTCGACAGCGTCTCGGTGGCCACCACCTTCCGGGAGAAGCTGGCCAAGGAAGGGATCATCTTCTGCTCCATGTCGGAGGCGCTGCGGGAGTACCCTGAGCTGGTGCGCAAGTACCTGGGCAGTGTGGTTCCCATTGCTGATAACTACTACGCGGCGCTGAACTCGGCAGTGTTCAGTGATGGATCCTTTGTCTATGTGCCCAAAGGGGTGCGCTGTCCCATGGAGCTTTCCACCTATTTCCGCATCAACAACGGCGAATCGGGCCAGTTTGAGCGCACCCTGATCATTGCCGACGAGGGATCCTACGTCAGCTACTTGGAAGGGTGTACTGCCCCCATGTTCGACACCAACCAACTGCATGCGGCGGTGGTGGAGTTAATTGCCCTAGACAATGCCGAAATTAAATACTCCACGGTGCAGAACTGGTATGCCGGCGACGAAAACGGCAAAGGGGGCATTTATAACTTTGTAACCAAGCGCGGCCTGTGTCAGGGGGCCAACTCCAAAATCTCTTGGACGCAAGTGGAGACCGGCTCCGCCATCACCTGGAAGTACCCCAGCTGTGTGCTGGTGGGGGAAAACTCGGTGGGCGAATTTTACTCGGTTGCCCTCACCAACAACTACCAGCAGGCCGATACCGGCACCAAGATGATTCACGTGGGCCGCAACACCCGCAGCAAAATTATCTCCAAAGGGATCTCGGCTGGGCACTCCAAAAACAGCTACCGCGGCCTGGTCAAAATCGGGCCGAAAGCGGAAGGTGCCCGCAACTTTTCCCAGTGCGATTCCATGTTGATTGGGGATCAGTGCAGCGCCAACACCTTCCCCTATATTGAGGTGCAAAACAACACCGCCAAAGTGGAGCACGAAGCTTCCACCTCCAAGATTGGAGAGGAGCAATTGTTCTATTTCCAGTCGCGCGGGATCGGCATGGAAGATGCCGTGTCCATGATCATCAGCGGCTTCTGCCGAGAAGTGTTCAACCAACTGCCGATGGAGTTTGCTGTAGAAGCCGATCGATTGCTGAGCCTAAAGTTAGAGGGATCCGTCGGCTAGGGGATTGCTCCCAATGCGAAGCTGAGCAAGTGGGCGAGGCCGCTGACACGCTGTGGGAGCAGGCGCTGCCATTTTCAGGAGAAGGGTAAGGGGTTAGGTAACTCCCAAGGCAGAGGTCTGTGATCCCCTGAAGCCAGAGGCGGCCCAAGGGCTTGGCGACGTTGCAAACAGCGCATGGATGCAGGGGGGGAGAGGGGATAATCAAGGAGTTTTGAACCGTAAGGCTAGGCAGGAGAAGTTCCCCATGAGGGCATTTCTGGAGGAGTTCAAAAAGTTCATCAGCCGGGGCAATGCCTTAGATTTGGCTGTTGGCGTTGTTATTGGAGGTGCTTTTGGGAAGATCGTGACTTCTTTTGTAGCAGATCTGTTTACTCCAGTTTTAGGCTTGATGATTGGTGGAGTGAGCTTCCAGAACTTGGTCTGGAAAATCGGTGGAAGTCCTGAAGACCCAGTTACGATTAACTACGGCAGCTTTCTGCAAGCTGTGTTTGATTTTGTGATTATCGCTTTTGCCATCTTCTTACTGGTGAAGGCGATCAACACCCTACAGCGAAAGGAGGAAGAATCTCCTCCCACATTGCCCCCACCAGAAGTGGTTTTGCTGACAGAGATCCGGGATATCCTCAATCGCCACTCCCAATAGAGCTATAGGGGATCCTTAGGCCCAAAATCCAAACCTGGTTTAGGGATCCCTTAACCTTCCAATCCCTGCCCTTCAGTGGCAACTCTAGAGTCTAGCTATGATCTGCGAAAACAGCCCTGTCATCTTATCCGTTCGAGATCTCAGCGCCGAGATCGATGGCACCCCCATTCTCAAGGGGTTGAGCCTGGAAATTCGCGCCGGAGAAATCCACGCCATCATGGGCCCCAATGGCTCTGGAAAAAGCACTTTTTCCAAGATCTTAGCCGGCCACCCTGACTACAGGGTGACGGGGGGCGAGATCCTCTACCTGGGAAAAAATCTCTTGGAGATGGAGCCAGAAGAGAGGGCTTGGGCAGGGATCTTTTTGGCATTTCAATACCCCATCGAAATCCCAGGGGTGAGCAACTTGGATTTCCTGCGCGCCGCCTACAACGCTCGCCAGAAATATCGGGATCAGCCGGAACTGGATGCTCTGGATTTTGACGACCTGGTACGGGAAAAGTTGGATATTGTCAAAATGGATCCCGTTTTTTTGGAGCGCTCTGTGAATGAGGGCTTTTCCGGCGGTGAGAAAAAGCGCAACGAGATCCTGCAAATGGCGGTGTTGGAGCCCACGCTGGCCATTTTGGACGAGACGGATTCCGGTCTGGATATCGACGCGCTGCGCATTGTGGCCCACGGCATCAACCGACTGGCCGGCCCTGAGAATGCCATGCTCTTGATCACCCACTACCAACGCTTGCTGGACTATGTAACCCCCGACTACGTGCACGTGATGGAGGGGGGTCGTATCGTCATCAGTGGGGACAAGACCTTGGCGCTGGAGCTGGAGGAACGGGGCTACGACTGGATCAAAACTCAGTCGGGTCAAGAACCGGCAGCTGCGACATCTCGGCAGGAGAAAGAGGGATGAGCGCCACCTTGCCCAAACCTTTTGCCCCAGAGAGCCGCCTATTCCTGGAGCACATCCTCGGCCAAATCCCGGAAAGGCAGGATCCCTACACCACCCTTAGGCAGCAGGCCCGCGCCCAATTGGCGGAACTGGGGATCCCGACCCCACGGGAAGAGGATTGGAAATACAGCGATCTCTCGCCACTGCTGGCCCACAAGTTTCGCCTGGCTGCCGCGGGGGATCCGTCTCTGGATGCAGCAACCCTAGAGCCCTGGCTTTGGCCGGAAGCCAGCTATAGCCGCGCCGTGTTCGTCAACGGCTACTTTGCCCCCCAGCTTTCTGATTTGAGCGGCCTGCCCACCGCTTTGCAGGTGATCCCTTTGGCCCAAGCCCCAGGGGAGTTGCTGCAAACGCTGGCCAAGACGGATGTGTTTACGGCCCTCAACACCGCCCATCTGGGCGATGGGATCCAGATTGGCCTACAGCCCGGCCAGGAAGTTCCGTCACCGCTGCACCTGCTGTTCATAACGGTGGCTCCTGAGGGAGAGGCCGTTTTGGCCCAGCCCCGCTGCCTGCTGTCTTTGCAAGCCCACAGCTCCCTCACGCTGATCGAAGATCATGTATCCCTGGGATCCGGGATCCCCTTCAGCAACGCAGTTACGGAGATCGCCCTGGCAGAGGGATCCCGTTTGCACCATGTGATCCTGCAAAGGCAGGGATCCCCAGCCTTCCACATCAACAAGACCGCCGTGCGCCAAAGCTGCGACAGCCACTACCGCCTCCAGGCGATTCAGTGGGGATCCCAGTTTTCCCGCCACAACCTGGAGATCACCCAAGCCGGAGCCCAGGCCCACACCCAACTGCAGGGGCTAACGCTGCTGAAGGGATCCCAGCACAGCGACACCCACTCCCGCTTGCTCCATCAAGCGCCCCACGGCAGCAGCCGCCAACTGCACAAGTGCATCGTGGACGAGGCGGCCCGCGCGGTCTTCAGCGGGCGGATCCTGGTGAGCCAAGCAGCCCAACTGACAGACGCCGCCCAGACCAACCGCAACCTGCTGTTGAGCCCCAAGGCGCGGGTGGATACCCGGCCCCAACTGGAGATCTTTGCCGACAACGTCAAATGCGCCCACGGAGCCACCGTCAGCCAACTGGAGGCGGAAGAGATCTTCTATCTGCAAAGCCGCGGCATTCCCCAAGCCCAGGCCAGGCAACTCCTCACCTACGCCTTTGCGGCAGAGATCCTAGAGGGGATCCCGCTGGCCCAGCTTCCTTCCCAGGTGGCCAAGCGCTTGGGATCCGGCTGAGTTGTCCCTCCCATTTCGCTCCAGCCCTTACTGCCATCGGCCAGTCTTGAAATGGCTGCTAGCGGCCTGCGTCGCCCGCGCCCGTCGAACGGCGAAAAAAAAACGCCCGTGGCGTCGCCGGCTCCCGCCGAGAAGCCCGAAATCCCTTACCGGCCCTGTAGGTGATGGCATTGGGCCGCAGGCTTGCTTTGGCTATCTTTCCGACCCGTTGTGCAAAACAACTCCAGCCCCTTTTGCTGAAGTTCGGAGAAGCTGTCTTGGGGGTTTAGGGCGGCAGAGGGGTGGGAATCGGAGGAACAGATCTAGTCTGGTTGGCGCGACTTTATCATCGCCAATCCTGGCCTGGCCCACTTCTCTTCCCCCGATTCTGCGGATCCCTCTGGCCTCTCTGCCGAAGCACCCAGCGCGCCGAAGAGCCATACCGATTCTCTAGCCTTTGGCGCCATCAAAACAAAAGCTGCAGCCCCCCTCCGCGCTTGAGTCCCTGCTCCCCCCTCACCTTTTACCACGGCAAGAACACCGATTGAACGCCTATTGAGGAGAGCCTTTCTCCTTTAGAGAACCACTTCAAGTAGTAGGAGAAAAATGTGGCCTCGAAAAGAGTCCCCAACTTTTGGTTGCAGAAGTACGCCAGGAGGTTATGATCCTGGAGAGGACTGTAGGGCATTAGAAAATGTTGGACATACCACCACAACCTTTAACCGGAAAGGCTCTCCTGCAGAAGGTAGAAGCGTTGAGCCATCTTCCGCGCCGCGAGACGGCAAAGCGCTGTGGCTACGTAACCATGACCAAGACCAACAAGCTCCGCGTCAACTTAAATGAGTTTTATGATGCGGTGCTGGCGGCAAAAGGTCTGAGCCTCAGTCCAACTGCCAAGCGTGACAGGCGCGGTCGCGAGCCAACCTTTCGCGTGAGCGTTCACAAGAATGGTCAGATCATCATCGGGTCCGCTTACACCGAAAAAATGAATCTCAAGCCCGGCGATGAGTTTGAGATTCAGTTGGGCTATAAGCACATTCACCTCAAGCAAGTGCTCAACGGTCAGGTGATGGAGGACTCAACCTCGAACGAAGAAGCTGCCCCCAAAAAGACGCGGAGCCGCAGGAAAAAAACAACAGGAGCTTGAACCTCTTCTGGAGTTGGGCAAGGGAATCCAGTTGAGAAACTGTCACTGCAGGGCTTTCTCTCTTCCAAACCCTCCTTAAGATGGGATCCGAAGCTTGGGTTTATTGACTTCGCCAACCCTAGATCTGAAGATCCCTATGTACCAGACTGTTCAACCTCCTCTCAAGTTTCTGCCGCCGCGATTGACGCCTTGGGTAGTTCGTTTGGCGCAAGCGGGTTTGCCCTTGTGGTTGCGCTGGGCCAAGGGGATCCCGCGCGTTGAGGTGGAGGGGGGCGAGCGTTTGGCCCAGCTTTATCAGCAATTTGAGGCAGGCAAGATTCGCCTGTTGGTAGCCTTTCGCCACCCCACCCTCGACGATCCCCCCTGCTTGATGTACCTGTTTTCCCATCTTCTGCCTCAGGTAGCTCGACAACAGGGGATCCGCCTGCGGCAGCGTCCCCATGTTTTGTTTGTCTACGACCGCGGCCTGCCCCTATGGCTGGGCTTCATTGGCCGCTGGGGGCTTCCCCGGCTGGGCGGGATCCCGATTTTGCGGGGCCGTCTGGATCGGGCAGGGCTGAAGAGCTCTCGCGAGCAGTTTGTGTCAGGCCCGTACCCCCTGGCGGTGGCTCCCGAAGGGACAATCAACGGCATGAGTGGGCTGCTCAACCCGCTGGAGCCGGGGGTGGCCCAAATGAGTTTCTGGGCGGTGGAGGATCTGCACAAGGCGGGGCGCCCGGAGGAGGTGCTGATCTTGCCGGTGGGCCTCCGCTACTCCTACTTGAGGGATCCCAGCCTGGCGCTGGACAGGTTGCTCCGCCGCATGGAGGCGGATTGCAAGCTCCCGGCCACGCGCTCGGCCCATGTCGGCAAAGGGTTTTTGATGGCCCGCCTGCTCCGCCTGGCCGAGCATCTGATTCAGGTGATGGAGCGTTTTTACGAGCGCTTCTACGCCCCAGCTTTGCCCGACGCGGCGCGGGTCAGCCTGAAAGGGGGAGGGGATCTGTTGGCACGTCTGCAAAGCCTATCGGATCTGGCCCTGCGCGTGGCCGAGCAGCACTTTGGCCTGCAGCCCCAGGGAGACTTGATCGAGCGGCGGCATCGCATCGAACAGGCAGGCTGGGCCTGGATCTACCGGGAAGATATCCCTGATATTGCGGCGCTTTCGGCTGTGGAGAAGGGGTTGGCCAATCGCGTCGCCTCTGAGGCCAGCTTCCACCTCTGGCACATGCGCCTGGTGGAGACCCTGATGGTGTTTGCCGTGCGTCCCCTGCCGGAGCAACCCAGTTTGGAGGAACTGGCCGAAACCGCCCTGCGGCTGTGGAACCTGTTGGCCTGGATCAAAGGCAAAAACGCCGTCGGCGCTGCCCCCCCCAGGTTGGGGCCGCGGCTGGCCCGTTTCAGCATCGGCGATCCCCTCTCGGTTTCGGAGCGCTGGCCCGCCTACCAGGCCAACCGCCGGCAAGCCGTACAAGCTCTAACCCAGGATTTGCAGGCGGAGATGGAGCGGCTGCTGCAAGGGATCCCGCGCTCCCCTGCGAGCGTGGCCGTCGGCTGAGATCTGGGTTGGCTGGCCTTGTCGAGGGGAGCGGGAAGGCCTGGGCCGAAACCGATACCGGCCTGTTGTTGGGAATTGTTGCGCCGCCTGTAGGGAAGGCCTCCCCAGCGTTCAGCCAGAAACCGCGGGAGCCCCGCCCTCTATCCCCCCACCGCCAACGGCATCTTCTACTTAGAACCTGCTAGACCTGTTGGGATGGGTAGCCGAGTACGGTGGACTGAGGGCGAGCTTCTTGTTCGCCTTCGCAGAGATTCCCCGACTCCTCAGGTGTTTCTTCAAAAGAGCCTGTCCAGTGAGTCGCAGCCAAGCCTCTGATCCCCCTCAAGACTTGAGCATCTGCATCGGCATCACGATCAGGGTATTGCCTTGGCGATCGACCACGTAGAGCTCTTGCCCAGGCTGGATCTCCAGGTCGGGGACGCTGCACTTGGCATTCCAGGTGGAGCCGAGATAGGAGACCCGACCCCGCTTGCCCGGCGGAATGGCCGTAACTGCCCGCGCTTCTCGCGATTCCTTCAGGAGATCTTCCAGCTGAGTTGAAGTAGAGGGCAGCAGACGCCGGCTGAGAACGATCAACCCAAGGGAGAGCACAATCCAGGCCGAGAACTGGGCCCAAACTGGCCACCCCCAATAGGCCAAAAGAGCAGCCCCTAGGGCAGCCACACCCGCCGGCCCGGCCACCAACTCCGGCAAAAACAGCTCGGCAGCAATGAGAACCAAGCCGAAGACAACCCAGGGCCAAACCATACAACCCAGGCATTCGACCCCATTTAATTAGTATGGCTCAAAGCACCTGGATTCTGCACTGGGATTTGTTGCCGAGCTGTTAGCTAGCCGCCCAGGCGGTAGTTCTCCAAAAACTGCAGGGGATCCACCTCTGCTTGGGGGGGATCCTTGGGTAGGTTCCTGGATTCGGCGATCCGCATCAGCGTCTCCCAGTCGGTGTTCATGACGAAGGCCACTGCTTGACGAGCCGCCTCTCGGTGGGGGCAGGCGTCGCCCAAGACACAGCCATCTCGGCAAAGAGTGGCGCAGTCGTGCTCAGTGCTCTTGAGAGTTGGGCCAGCCATGAGGTCGTTTTCTCCTAGGCTTTTACATTTTCTTCAGAATACCTGACCTGAAGAGAATCTTGCGCCTGCCGGGGATCGGAATGGGCGCAGATAGCCTGGATGAAGTGAGAAGACCGGTTAAGCCCAGAGGAGCAGTGGTTTTATGGAGTTTTCCCAACTGCAGGTGCTGGTGGAGCAAGCCCTGGAAGATAAGAAGTTAACCCGCAGCGAGGTGGATCAAATCATCGCCGCCATCCGGGCCGATGGCAAAATCTCCCCGGAAGAGATGAGCTTGCTGGAGTCCATTCGCGAGAAGGTGCTGCGCCGGGAAATTCAGGTGGTGGAAGAGTGAGGGGCCGGGATCCCTTTTTGCAGGTAGAGGGTAATTTCGCTGCGGTTGTGAAACAGGTGGCGCGCCCTCACCACCGGGAAGGCGCTGCCCAAGATGTCTAGGGTCTGGCGGAGCACCCGCAGGCGATGCTGGTGGGGGAGCTTTAGGGTCATCACGGCTGCCCCCTGCGGCTCCAGATGAGGGGCAAAAGCCGCCATCAGATGGGCAGAGGCACGGCCATCCATGCGCATGTCGTTGAGGATGAGGTGAAACTGACCTGGACAGCGGGCCAGATAGGCTTGGGCGCTGAGGCGATGGTGACAAATGCCGGCATCGTGGCGGAGGCGCTCGTCCAGCTCCGCCGGATCCACAGCCGTCACCTGCTGGCCATGCAGGCGCAAAATGCGCGACCAGCCCCCCGGCGCCGCCCCCAGATCCAAGGCCCGTCCCCCTGGTTGCAAAGGGACGCGAAACACCTGGATGGCCTCCAGCAGCTTAAACTCCGCTCGGCTGATCTGGTCGGGATCGCGGCGAAAGCGGTGGACGCCGCCGGCCCAGGTGGAGAGGTTTTGCGCCGCCAGCGACAGGCCTAGCCAAGCCCGGAGCCCTGTCGAGCTGGCCAGGAGCACCACCGAGATCACCTGCTGGGGATCCTTGACCTGCAGAGGGGATCCCACCGTCGCCATCACCTGTTCGGCCAGGGCTGCGTTAACCTGGAAGGGCTTGACGTTGAGCTTGCCAAACCGGCGCGTCTGTACCGAAAAGCTGAGGGCAGGGTCGATGGCCGCCAAGAGGTTTTGATCGAGGCGCAGCAGGGAGATCTCGTCGAGCTGTCGCTCTTGGTGGATGGGGCAGATGTGGCGCAAAAAAATGGGCGGGTTAGCCTGCCAGGCCTGGGCAAGGTCGGCAAACGAGCGCTGGCTGCACACCCGCACTAGGCCAGGTGCCTCCGGCAAAGGCTGAAAGACGGCCTCGGGATCCGCTGCCGCAATTTCCCGCCTCGCCAGATCCAGAAAATCGGGGTCGGCGCTGCCCAGCCACAGGTGAGTAGTGGGGGGAAGAAACCTGCTCACCTGACCCGCTGCCATCGCAAATAGGGCAAGGAAGCAGCTACCTCTTGAATCCGCTCCCGGGCGGCCAGCAATTGTCCGGTGGCATCCCACGTCCCCTGCACCAGCATCTGCCAGGCCCCCTGTGGGATCTCGACAGCAGCGGTTCTATCCTCCCAGCACACCTGTTTGTTGAGCACATCCAGCGTCAACCGGAGCTGTGGATTCTCGGCCACCGCCCCTTGCAGGGTTTGGATCACGCTGGCGGGCGCCGTGACGCAGGGGATCCCCAAGGCCAGGCAGTTGCCGAAAAAGATCTCGGCAAAGCTTTCGCCGACGAGGGCGCGGATCCCCCACTTGGCCAGGGCTTGGGGGGCGTGCTCCCGGCTGGAGCCACAGCCAAAGTTGGCGTTGACCAGCAAGATCTCTGCCCCCTGGTACTGAGGCAGGTCAAAGGGATGCTGGCCGGGATTCTGGGCCCGGTCGTCGGCAAATACATGCTGGCCCAAGCCCTCAAAGGTAACGCACTTCAAGAAACGGGCCGGGATAATCCGGTCAGTGTCGATGTCGTTGCCCACCAGCGGGATCCCGCGGCCCGTGATGGTCAAAACTTCGCTTGGCATGGGAATTGCAGTGACCTTCTGGACTCAAAAGCTGGGAATTGGCTTCAGAGTTTTGCAGGGTATAGCCTGGGATCCCTTGCCCAACTCTGCTTGGCCGAGGGGGCAAGCCAAGCGCCAGAAACGAACCATCCAGCTCGGCTAGCGGCGGTAAACTTGGTTTTCCAGGTTGCGCACCTGCCGCTCCAGCCGATCCAGCCGCCCGCGCAGCTCGTCCATTTCCGATTGGCGAGGAACACCCAAATCCTGCAGGACGTTGCGCACCTGCCGCTGCACGTAAGACTCCAGGTTGCTCTGCTCGGATTTCACCTGGTTGAGCAGGTTGTTGATGACGTTGGAGGCCTCTTCTGGCTTGAGCTGACCTTTCTGCACCAGCTCGTCAGCAGCCTTTTTCAACTGCTCCGCGAGCAGAGCGGTGGTGCCCACGCCCATTAGTAAGAGCTGACGTAAGATACTGTTATTGTCCAACGCTGCCCTCCAGAGAATGCTTGCCGAAGGTACGGGCTTCTATGACTACCTATTCTCCTCAGTTTGCCCTCAACTTCGCAACCGGGTCGGCCAGCTTCCCGCTTTCGGCAGAGGGGGCGCGGGAGTGGCACAGGGCTTTGCAAACCCTTGTGGAGCGGCTCAAAGTGGGGGCAAGCGGCCCCCAACGCCAGCCCCAGGCGCCGATTGAGTTTCACCATGCCGCCCCAAACTTGTACCTGGAGATGTTCTGCAATCCCAATATCTGGCCCGGCCCCCACGCCGCCAAGGTGTTAGTAATGTTGAAAACAGGGGCATTGCGCCTTTCTATTGAAGTGGAGTTCTCCCGCCTGCAAGAAGACCTCAGCCAATATCTGGAGTCTCTGAGATGAGCGAAGGCCGACACGCTTTGGGCGAGGAGCCGGCGGTTATTGCAGTAACGGAGCTGCTGGTTGAGCCGCCAGGTGGGATCCCTGGCCAGATGGAGACCGTTTCTCTCACTTGGCACGATCGCCAGCACTCTCGGCAGCGGCTGGTGAGCGACTGAGGCAGGGAAATCCAGTTGATGCTGCCACCCGTCTCCACGAGGAGGATCTGCTCTCCGCGGATGCGCAGCGACACATTCCAGTCGAGGCCCAAGATGGCATTTTCTGCCTAGAAGCGGTAAAAAAGGCTGGAAAAAGCAGGTAAGTGTGAGCTGTTTAGAACCCCAGAGGGTTGGCTCATCAACGCCGACGCCCATGCGGCGACGAATACGAAGTAACGGCAACCTTTGGACTTTGTCTGTGGAAAGTCAGCAGAGGCGCTTTGACAACGCTTTAAGAGTCTGTTTCCGGGCTGCTTGAAAATCCCCGCCACTTAAGGCCGGAAGTGTCAAAACGGGTTATCGTATCAAGGGGATCCCTGTGTGGGGAAACAATCTGGGCTGCTCTCCCTTGGTAAAGATTGCCATGCATTCGAGCGAGTCTTTTCGACGCACCAAAATTGTTGCCACTATCGGCCCTGCCAGCTCCAACCCCGCCATCCTAAGGGAAATGATCCTGCAAGGGGCAACCACCCTTCGCCTCAACTTCTCCCATGGGGATCACGACCTGCACCGCCGCAACATCCGCCTCATCCGCCAAACCGCTATGGACCTCGGCATCCAGGTCGCCATTTTGCAAGACCTGCAGGGGCCCAAAATTCGCCTCGGCAAGTTCGCCGAAGGCTCGATCACCCTTAGGAGCGGGGATCCCTTCGTGTTGACCAGCAAGCCCATTTTGGGATCCCAGGAGCGCAGTTGGGTCACCTACGACAAGCTAGCCCAAGAGGTGCCGGAAGGGGCGACGATCCTCCTCGACGACGGTCGGGTGGAGATGCGGGTGGAGGCGGTGGATCCCGAGGCGGGGGAGCTCTTCTGCCGCACCATTGTCGGCGGCACCCTCTCCGACAACAAGGGGGTGAACTTCCCCGGCGTGCGCCTCAGCATCCGCGCCGTTACCGAAAAAGACAAAGAAGACCTCTACTTCGGCCTCAACCAAGGGGTGGACTGGGTGGCCCTCAGCTTTGTGCGGGATCCCTCGGATGTGCTGGAGCTGCGGGAACTGATGGCCGCTGTCGGCAAGCGGGTTCCTATCATTGTCAAGATCGAAAAACACGAGGCCATCCAACAACTGCCCCAGATCCTGGCCCTCAGCGACGGGGTAATGGTGGCGCGGGGAGATCTGGGCGTAGAGCTGCCGGCGGAAGAGGTGCCGATTTTGCAGAAGCGGATCATTGCCATGGCCAACTGCCTGGGGATCCCGGTGATCACCGCTACCCAAATGCTGGACAGCATGGCCCACAGCCCTCGTCCCACTCGGGCCGAGATCTCGGATGTGGCCAATGCTATTTTGGACGGCACCGATGCCGTCATGCTCTCCAACGAGACGGCGGTAGGCAAATATCCCGTCGAGGCGGTGGCGACCATGGCCCGCATTGCTGTGCGCATCGAACGGGATTACTTCAGCCCGATCTATGTCGATCGCCGCCAACACCTGCGCACCCTCACCCTGCAGGAGCTGAGTCAAAATAACGGCAGCCCCGGTGGCAATGGCTCGCCCCGGCCCAAAACCCTGGTCACCGACTCAATCAGCCGCGCCGTAGGGGAGATTGCCCAGGAGTTGGATGCGGTGGCGGTGATGACCCTGACCAAAACCGGGGCTACGGCTCGCAATGTCTCCCGGTTTCGCCCGCGCACCCCGATCTTGGCTGTAACTCCTCATGTAGAGGTGGCGCGGCAACTGCAGTTGGTGTGGGGGGTACGGCCCTTGTTGGTCATGGATTTGCCTACCACCCGCCAGACCTTTCAGGCCGCCATCAACGTGGCTCAGGAAGAAGGCTTGCTTAAAGATGGCGACTTGGTGGTGCTCAGCGCCGGCACTTTGCCAGGCGTATCCGGCTCCACCGATCTGATTAAGGTAGAGGTAGTCAAGGCAGTGGTGGCCAAAGGCAGAGGGTTTGGCAAAGGCACTGTCAGCGGCCCGGCCCGCATCCTCAGATCTAGCCTCGATGCCAGCAAGATCACTGCCGGCGACATCCTGGTTGCTCGCGCTACCGATGCCAACTATGTGGAGGCGATCAAACAGGCGGCCGGGGTGATCACCGAAGAAGATGGGGCCTCCTCCCATGCGGCGGTGATCGGTCTGCGGTTAGGGGTGCCGGTGCTGGTGGGAGTTAAGGATGCTACGCGCCTCATCCGCGACGGCGCCATCGTCACCCTAGACCCAGAAAAAGGCACGGTGACCTCAGGAGCAGATGGGCTGGGCTTTTAGAGGGTTTTGCGGTCATTTCAGACAAGTTTGAGACCGTCTCCCAGTTCCTCTCTCCCCGGGAAAGGGAAGGCAGGGATCCGCGCAATGAGCGGTTTCACTGCCGTTTGACGCTTCAAGATACTCTCTCAGGGCTCTGCGCCGACAAGGATTTATCAAAGCCCATCAAGCTGATAACCTTTGCAAATAGTTGCACAGAATCCTTCACAAACGGGTCGCTGGCAGAAGTCCCAAGTTAGATTTCCTACAGGAGGCCGGTGACCATAGCAGAGGGCAGAGCCAGGGTTTGCCACCCTCACTTTGGTTCAGTTTGACTCGCAGGATCCCTACGAAGTTATCCACCGTTTCAAGCCCATCGCCGAAGTTCCCGAGCTAACCCGCGAGACCTATGTGCCGCGGGCCTCTACCCCTTTGCTAGATGCCATGGGTCGCGGCATCACCGACTTGGAAAGCGGCCTCAGCCAACTCGCTGAAGCAGATCGCCCTGCGAGGGTGGTTATGGTGGTGGTAACCGATGGCCAAGAGAACGCCAGCCGCGAGTTCCGCAAAGAGCAAGTCGAGAAGATGATCAAAGAAAAAACAGAGAAAGACGGCTGGCAGTTTGTTTTCTTGAGCGCCGATCTGGCTGCCATCCGCGATGCCAAGGCCGTCGGCGTCGCTCCCGTCGCCTCCCTGTTGTACCAGAAGTCCGGCTTGGGCAGCAAATTAGCCTGGGCTTCCCTTGCGATGCGCCTCTCCGACTACCGCTCAGCTCGTCTTCACAGTTTGATGTTCCTCGAAGAAGATCGCCAGCATCCCGACGACCCGAACAAGAAGAAGAAGAATAACAAGAGCTGATCCCTTACCGGTGCAACTTGCCGAGATCCTGGCCACGCTCCAACCCCCCGTATACGGGGGCAGGGGGGCGGGGCTCCTGCGGTTTCTAGCTGAAAGGGATCCTCACCTTCAAAGCTTCCCGCATCTGGGTTGAGACGAACCCACCCCAGAAGGTGGTTGTCGACGGAGAAGTGGTGGGCACAACCCCCGTCCAGATCGAGGTGCATCGCGCCGCCTGTGCGGAAACCCAACTCCGCCGAAAAGCTCGCCATCTTCTGGGTGAGACGGGTTTCGCCGAGCCTGACCCTGCTGAGCGCAACCGTGGGCCTGGGCGGGATCCTCGGCTCAGCTCTGGTCCTCTGGGGACTGACTCTGGCTTTGCAAGGACTGGCGCCCTCCAGTCAAGCCATCGATGCATGGATTTTGCAATGGCTGCAGCGGGCCAGCCCTTGGCTGGATCCCTTGGCTTGGGTGGGGTGGGGGTTAGGGCATCCGATTGGGCTGGTGGGTTTGACCGCCTGGGGATGGGTTTTGCTCTGGCGCAGCCAACAAAGACGGACGGCTTGGGGACTGTTGGTTGCAGCCTTAGGAGCTGCCGTGATCGCCGGGATCCTGCAGCCTACCTTTTCTCGCCCCCGCCCAGATCTTTGGGATCCCATCCTGTCGGAGTGGACAGGTCATCGCAGCAACGGTAATCTACGGCCTTTTGGGCTATCTGGTGGCAAGCTATTTCTTCATCGGTTTCAGCCGGGCCGACTGGGGGTTGAATTGGCCCAGCGATCTGCTGGCGGGGTATAGCCTGGGGGCTTTGTGGTTCATCTTTTGCCTCACCCTTCTGCGGATTCAGTGGATGCGCCAGACAAATGGCCGCGGCCAAGCAAGGTAGTGCATAGGTACAGAATCCTCCGGTTGCGATACACTACCCAGATAAGGCCCTTTGCCGGTTAGTTGCAGCCTCTGGCCAAAAGCTTTTGGGATGGGTCAGCGGATCTCGGAAAAGGGCTGTTATCTCTTGTATCTCAGCGCCCCAAATATCCTATGACTGCTACTTTTGTTCACACACCTTTGGCGCAAACCCTTCTGCCCCGTCCTTCCTGGGTTCGGGATTCCATGCTGGTGTTGGGGGGAAGTTTGTTGGTAGCGGCCCTGGCGCAGGTGCGGATCCCTTTGCCCTTTACGCCAGTACCCATCACCGGACAAACCTTCGGCGTGATGCTGGTGGGGGCAGGCTTTGGGTCGAGGTTGGGCTTTCTCGCCTTGCTGCTGTACCTGCTGGAGGGGCTTTTGGGGTTGCCCTTCTTCAACGGCGGCGGCTCCGGGCTCAGCCACCTAACCGGACCGACAGGGGGCTACTTGCTGGCCTTTCCCCTGGCCGCAGGGCTGATGGGCTGGTTTGTGGAGCGCTGGGGGGTGGATCGCAGCCCTTGGAAGATGGCCGCGTCCATGCTCTCCTGCTCGGTTTTGATCTACGTCTTGGGAGCCACCTGGCTGGGGGTGTGGCTGAACGAGAATGTCGGCCCCACTTCCGTCTTGGCCGTGCTCACCAAAGGCGTGTTCCCCTTTATCCCCGGCGATCTGCTGAAGTGTGTGCTAGCAGCAGCCCTGCTGCCCACCACTTGGCGTTGGCTGGGGCGGGAGACAGCGGATCCCAAGTCGTCCTCAAGCTAGGGCTTGCCCAACAGCAGCCCGATCGGTGTAGGGCCAGCCTCCCGAAAATCTAAAAAAAAAATGATATCTGCCGCAGTTTGGCCTTTTTTCTGAGATTCTAGTAACTGTGATCAAAACGGTGTTTAAAGCAACAGATTCAATGGAGCGCTTCCCTATATTGCTCTAGAGTTTTATAAGTCGCTGAGCGACAAGCCCCTTTATGGGGCTTTTTTTATCGGCTTTATAAAAAAGGTGGGATAGGGCTGACCCTGACTTGCTATAGCCAATTTGGCTGAGGGTGGAACGCTGTTAGAGATAAGATGGCATGGAGCAGACTCCAAGAGGCAACTCCACGAGCCACAGCCCAGACTTAGGAGAGAGTTGTAGGGTATGTTAAGGAAGGGGACAGCCCGACAATAGCCGCATAGATTTACGAAGTCAGTCGTTAACGGTTTATCGCTGGCTGAGCCGAGAAAACCTAAGACCAACAGTTTTCAAGACACGGAAGTAAAAGATGGACTGCCCTAAAAGAACATGTGGAGCAGTAGATCAGAGGATAGAGCCAAGCTGTTCAACCCAGTGCTACAGCCTAATTAAGGGGTACAGTAGCAACACTTAGCAAGCCAACCCTATCAAAAGCCAGAAACTGGATCACCGTTTCCTGGGTGGCCTGGCCGTAGCGCTGGTAAAACAGCTCCTGATCCCCGGTGGTGTAGAGGAAAACCTGAAGGGCAATCTGGAAGCGGAGATCACCGTTTTGGATGCCCTTTTACTCAAGTAAGTTGATCAACACTCACGTCACCGGAATGGCCAAGAACACCGCCAACAAGCCGGCCACAGTACCGCTCACAAACAAAGAGAAAAACATGATCACAGGGTTGATATTGACGGATCCCTGCATCACGCGAAGCAGGAGTAAGCTCTCTTCTACTTGTTGTAGGGAGATACAAATTACTGGATAGAGAGCCATACGCTCTGTGATAAGACAATATGAGCAATTAGGCTAGTCCCAATAGTGGCTCCAATACCTGGAATTAAATCAAATAAACCTGTAATCATCGATGAGGTTAGAGCTGAAGGGATCCGAAGTACTAAAAACACTGGAAAAGCTGAAATAGCGAAGAAAAACGACAACACGGCTCAACCCCAGAAAAATCCCAAAAATTCCGCCGCACACTTTCAGTAATTCGAGCTTTCCACTCCTCTGGGAACGGCTTTAGAAATAAGCTCCACAGTCGCTTTCCATCCAGCAGGATAACAATTTAAAAACAGGTTTACTAAACCGAAGACCAAGCTGCGCAAAGTCAACACGTCAGGGCCCAGTAGGCCTGTCGAAAAGGCTTCGGGCAAGCTTCTGAGCAACAAAATCCCCGCGGCCTAGCCAGCGCAAGTTAGCCTGGGCATTTAGTTGGGGATCTCGATCGTGACATTGGCCAACTGCACATCGTCATAGTCCACCCAAGCCCCACCGTCCTGGCCGATTGTGTCAGTCCCCAGCGGCACAAAGATATCCAGGGATCCACCCAAAAGAGGGATACTGATCCGGGATCCGCCGGCGATCCTGCCAGGCTGGATCACCGTTTTGCCAGTGCGCAAGGTAACCGTATTCAGCCCCAGGCGCAGATGCTCTAGTGGCAGAGGGATGCGCAGGTCGTCTCCCCCCAAGTGGATTTGCTCCACCTCCACTCCGTTTAAAAGCACTCGCATGGGAGACATATTGGCGCCGGGAATGCGGGACTGGCCGGCCCGATAGGCAGCGGCAGTATCCAACCCAATCAGGGATCCAAGCCGCAAAACCGGTGGGCGAGGCGGCAGGCGGTCTAGGCTGAAGGAGCGGGTCATCTCCACCCCTTGGGCAGGCGCCAGAAATTGCCCGGCAGCCGCCGACTTTGGAGAATATTGGTTATCGCCCAGGCGGATGACATTGGCCTCCAGCACCAGCGTGGCGTTGGGATCCCAGCGCTCCAACTGCAACTGCCAAGGCCGATCCCCGCCGGTCTGTCCGTTGCCTGTGCTCTGGGAATAGGGCAAATAGTTCTCCAGCCGCGCCACCAAAATTTCTTCTGCCGGCAGCGGCCCCGGCAGGCGAAACCGCCCTTGGGCATCGGTGCGCACCGAAATCCCTGCCCCCGGAATGGCCACCTCCACCCCGGCCAAAGGCTGCCCTGTCAGGCGATCCACCACCTGCCCAGAGTAGGCCGAGTCCAACTGCACCTGGCCGGTGGGTGCATCTGTGGCCGCCTGAATGCGCTGCTGCAACACCTGCCAATCGGCTTCTGTAATCCGCCCATCCTGATCGACATTGGCAGCCCGGATCTGGTCGTCGGTCAACTCCCGTTCTCCCCGCAAATAGGCCCCCAACAGGTTGAGATCCTGCACCGTCAAACGACCATCCCCATCCAGATCGCCTGCTTGAAAGGGCTGCGCTTGGGCAGAAGACAGGTCTATCCAACCCAGAGCCAGGGATCCCAGCAACAAGAGAGAACGGGCTAAACAGGAGACCCTAGACATCACAACTCTCCTGGGGAAAGAGCCGAAAGGCACTCTTTATGTCCTTATGTTTTAACGCAATTACTCCCCCACAGCAGGGTTGGCCGAGCCGGTGCGAAGTACTCTTAAACGCAATTTTGCTCGCCCGCCTTTGGCTGCAGGAGCCGAAAACTTGGTGGTAGGATAACCGTGGTGACTTGCTTCTCCGATGGCTCGATACTCCTGCGTTACCCAGCTCATGGGCTCAGCCGAGCAGTTAAGCGAAGCGATTCGCGCTGTCTTGGAGCGTTGCCAGCTTACTGTCCTACACAACAGCCCTGACTACTGGGTGGCCGGCGAGCCGCCTGGAAAAAATCCCTACGCCAAACTGGTGACGGTAGAGGTGTTTGTGGATCGCACCCGCCAAGCCGCTGACGGATCTGTACAGGTCACCTGCATCGCCAAAAACGAAGAGCTGCCCCTGAGAAGCGTCAACCATTGCCAACAAACCTTTGACCAATTGAGGACAGAGCTAGCCCAGTTGCAAGCTCAGCTGCAGCTTGCTGCTCGACAAAAAGAGGCCATAGAATAGCGAAGCTGAGTTCCCTTGGATCTCATGGCACGTCGCTGCCAACTGACCAACAAAAAACGCAACAACGCTTTCGCCATCTCCCACTCCCACCGGCGTACCAAGCGTCTGCAGGAGGTTAACCTGCAGTGGAAACGCATCTGGTGGGAGGAGGGCAAGCGGTTTGTTCGTTTGCGCCTTTCCACCAAGGCACTGAAAACCCTCAAGGCCAAAGGGATAGGGGCCATGGCCCGCGAAGCTGGAATCGACCTCAACCAATTTTGAGGGATCATCCGCTGCCTTGACCTCTTGAAAACCGATCTGCTGGGGCTGGCGCAAGAGTGGCCCTGGCTACAGTTCACAGCAATCCAAACAGTTTGCGTGACTTGGGCTGGAGCCCCGCCAGCAGAGTGTTGAGGGTGTCCCGCTGAGTAAGCTCGTTGGTGCCGCTCGCGCGTTCGAGCAAGAACTTGCGCATTTCGTCCGAGAGCTTGGCGTCGGTAAAGTCGGCGCCGACAAAGCTGGCCCCTTCAATTTGGGCCTCTTGGAGGTTGGCCCCCACCAGGAGGGCTTGGTCAAAGTTGGCATTCTGCAACTGGCAACTGGATAGGATGGCCTGGGAGAGGTTGCAGCGAAAGAGGTTGGCTTGGCGAAAGTCGGCGGCAAAAAAGTTGCCTTCCGTTAGGTTGGCAGCCACCAAGCTGGCCTCGCGAAAGATGGAATGGCTGAAGTGTCCCCCCTGAAAGCTGCTTTTGTCCAGCTTGGCAGCGGTGAAGTTGCTGTAGTCTCCCAGGGCTTGACTGAAGCTGGATCCCCGGAGATCGGAGGCAGCGAAGTTGGCCCGCTCCAGCTCGGCACGGCGAAAGTTGCATAACCGCAGATCTGCCTGCTGCATACTGAGCGAGCGCAGGTTGGCCCGCGTCAAGTTGGCCTTGGGCATCTGGATGCGGTCGAACAGGCCCCGCGAGAGGTAGGCGCCTTCGAGGTTGGCACCCAGCAGGGAGCGCCCTTCTCGCAGGGCTGCTAGCAAGTCCCGCGTGGTTTCAATGCGAACCGGCTCGGAGGGTTGGGGAGAAGGAACACTCACAGACAGACCATTCCTCACAGGCGAGCCAGAAACCTGGTCAACCTGGCCGAAACACTGAGGTCTAACAGGGATCTCATCTAACTAAGCTAACGTTTGCTTCGCTGGTCAGGGTTAAGGGGATGTTAAAGACGGCTCTGCATCGGTTTAACTTCCTGCCCGGAGCAATCCGCTCCAATTTGTTGCATACTCAGGGCAGCTTTTCGTTGCTCAAACCATTCATGCAGGTAGCTTTCATTGTCGATCCGTTGTCTCAGTTGCAGGTGGGCCACGACACCAGCGTTGCCCTAATGGAGGCGCTGCAGAAACGAGGCCACCGCATTTTTTGCCTTGGATTGGCCGACCTCTACTGGGATCAAGGGGAAACCTGGGGATCCGTTGAGGAGATTGTGTTGGATCTAGGAGCGGATCCCTGGTACGAAGTCAAAGAACGGCGTTTGTTGCCCTTGAGCCAGATGCAAGCCGTATGGATGCGCAAGGATCCGCCGGTGGACGCGGCCTATCTCTACGCCACCTACCTTCTGGATCATCTCTCCCCCCGCCGCACCCTAGTGCTCAACCATCCTGCCGGGATCCGCTCCGCCAACGAAAAGCTCTATGCTTTGCGGTTTAAAGAGTGGATCCCGCGTACCTGCGTCAGCAGCAGCAAGGCCTTGCTCCGCCAATTCGTCGAGCAGGTGGGGCAGGCGGTGCTCAAGCCCCTGGGCGGCAAGGGTGGGGAAGGGATCCTGCGGGTCAATGCCGGCGATCCAAACCTCAATTCCTTGATCGAGCTGAGCACTCAGTTTGGCCGGCTGCCCGTGATGGTGCAAGAGTATTTGCCGCAGGCAGCAGCGGGAGATAAGCGCATTTTGCTGCTGGAGGGCGAGCCTTTGGGCGCCGTCAATCGCATCCCTGGGGAGGGGGATTTCCGTGGCAATGTGGCCGCTGGGGGTCGGGTGGAGAAAACCGAGATTGCTGAAAAAGAACGGGCCCTCTGCGCGGCTTTGGCGCCAGTGCTGCGGCAGGAGAAACTCTATTTTGTTGGAATTGATGTCATCGGGGAACGGCTGACAGAGATTAACGTCACCAGCCCAACTATGCTGCGGGAGATCTGCCAGTTAGAAGGGGTTGATCTGGCCGATCAAGTGGCCCAGTGGCTGGAGAAGAAAGTGCCCATCAAAGCGTAAACTGCCCCACGCCCTCTTCCGAGGAATCTGGGCATTATCCAACAGATACCCTCTCCAGTCACTTTCCCCCTTTGAGCTCCCTCGCAAGAGCATCGATGCTACAGCCTGTTAAAAATAGGGTACAGGTATTCAAGAGGCAGGAGAGGAGGGGATGCCAACCCATTCTTTGGATTGACGGCAAAGAGTTGTGACAGCTTATCAGGCAGGTAAGACCTCTATCCGCTTCCGAAGTGGGTTTGCTAAGTGTTGCTACTGTACCTCTTGATTCTTTAGCAGGCTGTACCTCAAGCTCTGGGGGAAGTTACGCCTGGGGTCTGCCGGGGCTGGGCGACCAGCTAGGTAGGAGTCGCTGAAGCACAGACAAAAGTTCCCTTTTGCCCGCTGTTGTCTAAGTCTTTTAGAGCGGCATCTCCCAGTGCAGCTCGACGTAGGTATGGCCTTCCGGAGTGTGGGTGCGATGCCAGGAGCCCTTGGGCAGGTAGCGGGCAATGGTATTCATGGCTTTGCTGCCATAGCCGCCACCGGGGCTGGGGGCGTATTCTACGCCGTCATTGATGACCGACAAGCAGCAGTGGCGCTCCTTTTGCACCAAGGACACCTTGACGAAGGAGGCGTTGCCCTTGGGAGGTTGCACATGGGCGATGACATTGCCGATGGCCTCTCGCAAAAAGCGCAAGATGTCCTCCCGTTGGTCGAACCACTCGCCGGTATTGGGCTCCTCCAGAGGTTGTAGGTGGCGCTCCACAGGCAAGGTCAGGCTGCCCGTCCGAATCAGCTCGTCCAGATAGGTGTCGATGCCCCGGTGCAAGCCCTCCCGCAAGCTGGGGGAAATGCGCAGCTTGGTGGCCAGGGTGCGCACATCGTTAAGCTGCTCGCGAATGCCTCGCCCGATCCTTTCCAGTTGTTCCAGCAGACGATCGTAAATGGCAGGATCGGGATCCTTACCCTGCTGCTGTTGCCATTGCAAGCTCTCCAGCTCGTCCATCACCACCTTCAGCTCCTGCAGCTCGCGATCGTGAATGTCGGTGGCAATGCGGTAGAGCAGCTTGCGGGCTTGGTCGATAGCAGCCTCTTGTTCGGCCCGGCGCAGGCGCTCCAGTTCCTGTTGCTGGGCCAAGAGCCGCTCCTGGTTCTCCAAGATTACCAAGGTCAGAAGCAGGCTCACCCCCGTTAGACCGACGGCCAAAGCCGGCAAGGTCAGCGGCCAAATCCAACGCCACAGCAAAAATTGGGTCACGGCCCACCCTTCATAAGCAACCAGCCCCACCACTGGCCAGAGGAGAGAGCGCTGTTGTTTCCAGTCCCAGCAATTCCGTCGCGGGGAGGGGCGATAGAGCACCCAGATCAGGCCCGTTCCCGCCCCCAGCAGGAAGACAACTCCCGCCGCTAGCCCTGCCGGCAGGGATCGGTACACCTCTCCGGTGAGCAGGCTCGAGAGGATTTGCGCCTGCAGCTCGACTGCCGCAATCTGGGATCCATCCGCCGTCCGCACCGGGAAGGTCTCCGGGTAGCCGCCCACAAAGCCGACCAGGACAATTTTGTCTCGCAGTTGGTCGGCAACTTTGGGGTCGAGGGGCGGGATCCCTTCTTGGCCGCGGCAGGCTTGGCCGGGGCTGAGCGTCGGGGAGCCGGATCCCGTCTGGGAGATCAGCGGCGGACAGACCCGTTCGATGGGGATGATGGGGATGCTGTGCTGAGAGCCAAGGGGATTGAACTGAAACGGCTGTAAGCCCGGCTTGCGAAACCAGCGGCTAGCCTTCTCCGGGTCGTACTTGGCAAAAGCCAGAGCCTCCACCGAGGCGAACATCTGCTCCTCCTGGCTGTCGCGGCGTAGGTAGAGCCCCCGCAACTGGGCCTGGCGTAGGATCCCGGTTCTGTCGACTCGGTGTTGCACCACCCCCTGAACATGCTCTGGCGGCACCAAATACTCAAGGCGCAAGGACGAAAAAGGCAAGAAGTGGTTGTAGATGTTGATCTCGGAGCGTCCAAAGCTCTCGCTGCTGCGGGTGGCCAAAACCAAGCGATCCGGGTAGCGCTGCACCACCTGACGCAGGGGAGCATCTAGGTTCTCGTTGCCCAGATTCTGCGGCACCACAAAGCTGCTGGGCAGGTTCAGCACCACCACCCTGGCTTCGGCCTCTTCCAGAAGGCGCAAGGTCAGGCCGGCGTAGTTAGCCCGTTCCAAGAGAAAGTCAACATTATGCTGGCCATCACCACTTTCTCCCTGCCCATCAATGCGGCCATCGATGCCGAGGACCACCACCTCCGGGGAAGGTTGCTGAGGGCCGCGCCAAGCATAGAGCCATTCCTGGGCGTCGCTCTCCAGCCGCAGCAACAAAGGGTGCTGGGCAGAAAGGTTGAGCAAGGTGGCCCACCCCAGGCCCCAAGCCAAGGCCCAGCCCAGTCGCCGCCGGGAGGGAGACAGTCGCCTCTGAGGGCCACGCTCTTGGCCAGCAAGAAGGGGAGAAGCGAGATTCGGCATGTTGAGGCCAACAGGTTGAAGAGCGCCTCCTCTGCCATCTTGGCCGCTGACAACGGCTGGCGAGGGGATCCCTGCCCACCCAGTTGCTGGGGAAAAACCGCAGCTTCAGGGGTGATGGTTGCGCACCCGCGCCGCCTCCTCAGGACTAATGCCGAGACGGGTGAGGTTAACGCGGCCCTTGTGGTCGATGCTGCGCACCTTGACCACCACCTCATCTGCTACGGCAATTTCATCCTCCACCCTGCTGACGCGGTACTCCGCCAGTTGCGAGATGTGGATCATGCCCTCTTTGCCCGGCAAGAACTCCACAAAGGCGCCGATAGGAATGATGCGGGTCACCTTGCCCAGGTACACCTGCCCCTCTTCCACCCGCCGCACCAGGTTTTCGATCATCGCCCGAGCCGCTTCTGCCTGGCCGCCCACCGAGGAGGACACGGTGATCGTGCCATCGTCGCTGATGTCCACCTTGGCTCCTGTCGCTTCGGTGATGCTGCGCACCATCTTGCCGCCAGGGCCGATGATCTTGCCGATATCTTCCGGATCCACCTTGAACGTGAGCAGACGAGGGGCTGTTTTGGCCAACTGGGGCCGAGGCGCCGGGAGAACCTCCAGCATTTTGTCAAGGATGTAGTCCCGCCCGGCCTTGGCCTGCAGGAGGGCTTTCTCCACCACATCCACGGTGATGCCGGTAATTTTCATGTCCATCTGCAAAGCGGTGATCCCGGCCCGCGTGCCGGCCACCTTGAAGTCCATATCCCCCAAAAAGTCCTCGATGCCCTGGATGTCGGTGAGGATGCGCACCTCGTCCCCTTCCTTAATTAAGCCCATGGCTACGCCGCTGACCGGCGCTTTGATCGGCACCCCGGCATCCATCAAAGACAGGGTAGAGCCACAGACTGAGGCCATCGAGGTGGAGCCATTGGAGGAGAGCACCTCTGAGACCACCCGCACCACGTAGGGAAACTCCTCCTCCTTGGGCAGCACCGGCACCAAGGCCCGCTCCGCCAGCGCCCCATGGCCGATCTCCCGCCGTCCCGGCGAGCGCGAGGGCCGCACTTCTCCCACGGAAAAGCCGGGGAAGTTATAGTGGTGCATGTAACGCTTCTCGTCCACTGGGTGCAGATCGTCCAGCTCCTGGGCATCACCAGGGGTGCCGAGGGTGGTGATGGAAAGGACTTGGGTGAGGCCGCGGTTGAACAGAGCGCTGCCGTGTACCCGTGGGATCAAGCCCACCCGACAAGAGACTGGTCGCACCTCGTCCAGCTTGCGCCCATCCACCCGCACCCCCTCCTGCAAGATCTGCTGGCGCATCAGCTTCTTGGTCAAAGCCTTGAACTGGTTGTCCAATTCCTTGGGATTTTCCAGCAGATACAGCCGCAAGGGATCCCCCTCTGGCCGTGCCTGGATCTGGGCCTCTAGCTTGGCCTTGATCGCCTCCAGTTGTTGCTCGCGGCTGGTCTTATCCAGGAACTGCCTGAGGACGGAGCGAATCTCCTCCTGGGCGTGTTCTGCCACAAAGGCAACCAGCTCCTCATTTTGAGGGGGCGGGGGCAGCTCCACAGGGGTGATGTTGAGATCGGCGAAAACTTGCTGTTGGGCCTTGAGCAGCTCTTGAACGGCCTCGAAACCAAACTCAATGGCCTCGACCACGTCCTTTTCCGGCAGTTGGTTGGCGCCGGCCTCCACCATGATTACGCCGTCGGCACAGCCAGCCACCACCAAATCCAGATCGCCGGCCTCGATCTCGGCATAGGTGGGGTTGATGATGAACTCATCTTTAACCAAGCCGACCCGCACCGCCGCCACCGGGCCGTTGAAGGGGATGCGAGCGCTGTGGATGGCCAGCGAGGCCCCCAAAATACACAACACATCGGGCGGCACCTTGTCGTCCACCGAGAGGGTGGTGGCCACGATTTGCACATCGTCCCGCAGCCATTCTGGGAACAAAGGCCGCAGGGGCCGGTCTATAAGACGAGAGATCAGGGTGGCCCGCTCCGGTGGCCGACCTTCCCGCCGCAAGTAGCCTCCTGGGATCCGCCCGGCAGCGTAGAGCCGCTCCTCATAGTCCACCAGCAAAGGCAAGAAATCGACACCGGCACGACCGGCTTGTCGCGTAGCCGTGACCAAGACCGAAGTTTCCCCAGAAGTCAACCAGACTCCGCAACCTGCCTGGGGAGCCATCAACCCAATATTGATGTCAATTTCCCGCCCGTAAAAGGAAATCGACCGAGTATATTCCGCCATGTAACGCTTCGCCTTCTTTTTTCTTGCCGCTATCGTAGCATTCTCTTTTTGCTTTGTTCTCTGGTGGGAGAGAGTTGGGGCGTCGCCAAAAACTGTTCTTCTGGCTCTGGCCGGGGAGCTGCAGCAAGGCTAGGGTAGGCCAGATGCTCGCTTGCCGCCAACCCAACCGCCTCCCGTGCTGATGCTAGAGCCGCTGACGCCTGCCCAAATCAGGGCCTACCTGGAGCGCATTGGCTACGTCGGCCCCACCCAGCTCACCCCGCAAACCCTGCGCCAGATCCACCTGGCCCACCTGCTGCGGGTGCCGTTTGAAAATCTGGATATTCACTGGGGTCGCCCCATTCGCCTGGAGCGGGATTTTTTGTTCCAAAAAATCGTCCGAGAGCGGCGGGGCGGCTTTTGCTTTGAGCTGAACAGCCTGCTGGCCGCTGCTCTGCAGGGGATGGGGTTTTCGGTCCATCTGCTCTCGGGACAGGTGAGCCGGGCCGTTCACGCTACTCGGACGGAGCCTGATGGCCACTTTGGCCCCGAATGCGACCATCTGGCCCTGCAGGTGAACTGCGGCAATGAGGCGTGACATCCTCTCCCGCTAAGCCCTGACGGGCTGTAGACGGGAGCTTCCGAGAATCACTTCTCGGAGTTGCTGCTTCAACGGACTGGTAAACCAGGATCCTCCACAGCCAGAGAGCGGCAGTCCCACCGCCCCCCTATATCCCCCCGTATACGGGGGGACCTGAGTCCTCGCTTCAAAATCTCGATAGCAGCGTTCAAGTCTCTGTCCCAGGACCCACAACGAGGGCAATCATGCACCCGTTCCGACAAGGTCTTGGGAACACGCTCCTCACAAACACAACAATTTTGGGACGTACCACGGGGATCCACTCTCAACACCTGTTTGCCGCGTTTGACCGCCACTGCTGTCAGAATGTCAAGAAATTGTCCCCAAGCCGCATCCAAAATCGATTTAGCCAACCGAGTCCGTGCCAGCCCTCGGACGTTGAGATCCTCCACCACCAACAGGTCGTATTGCCCCACCAGCCAGTGCGCCACTTGGTAGTGGAACGCTTTGCGTTGTCGGGCAACGTGCAACTGCAAACAAGCAACTTTCGTGGCTTGTCTCTTCCAGTTGGCGGATCCCTTCACCTTGCGGCTCAGTTGCCGCTGCTGTCGAGCCAAGTGTTTTTGGGCTCGGCGGTAGTACCGCGGGATAGGCACCACCTCCCCATCGCTGGTGGTGAGAAACCTATCCAATCCCACATCAATGCCCACCGCCTTTTTGATCGGCACAGGCTCTGGGAGAGGAACGCTTTTGTCCTCCAAGGTGATGCAGACATACCACCCATCGGCCTTGCGCACCACTGTGCAGGTTTTGGGCACAAACCCCTCCGGCAAGGGGCGGTGCAGCACCACAGGCAGCGAGCCAATCTTGCTCAGCCGCAGAGTCTCCCCTTCCAGATGCGCTCCCGCCTTGGGGCAATTGATGCGGGGGAATGTGAAGGATCTCAACTCCCCCGCTTTTTTGAAGCGAGGCCGCCCCCGCCGCTTGCCTGTGCTATCCGGCTCCCGCCACGCTTTCCACGCCTTGTCCAGCCGCATCAAGTTTTGCTGCAGCACCTCGGCGTAAATGCCCCGGTAAGCCGGGAACAGTTGCTTGATTTGTTTGAGGGATCCCGCCTGCCGATAATAATTCGGCTCCAGCGGAGCTTCTGACACAGGCAACGGACAAGAGACAAGACTGCAGCGGTCAATTGGACAACGGGTTGCGGTCAGCCAATCCAGTCTCTGCCCCAGAGCGTCGTTCCACTGCCGCCGCAACAATTCCAGCCACTCGGTCATCAGAGCGGCTTGGTCGTCGCTGGGCAGGATCCGGTACTCGTGGGTGATAATCATGAGACGGTTCTAGCATTTAGCGCAACAAGCTACAACATAGGCCATCGTTCTGTTTACAGCCTACAAATCCACTTGGTGCTGGTGACAAAGTACCGTCGTCGGGTGATAACTGCTCCAATGTTGCAGAGGCTGGAAGATATATTTCGAGCGACCTGCCAAAAGTGGCGCTGTTCCTTGGTGGAGTTCAAGGGTGAGGCGGATCATGTGCATCTGTTGGTGAGTTTTCCACCGGATGTCCAGGTCTCGAAGCTGGTGAACAACCTGAAAACAGTCTCCAGCCGGTTGATTCGCAAAGAGTTCGCCACAGAGGTGGCACGGTTCTACAGCAAGCCTGTATTTTGGACAGGGACCTATTTTGTTGCCTCTTGTGGTGGGGTCACCGTTGAGGAGTTGAAGAAGTATGTCGAGCAGCAGGCAACGCCCAGATTGTGAGACTCAGGGGCATTGAACCCCTTCGTCTCACCGCCTATCCCCCATCCCGCCAAGCTGCGCTGTGGCGGGAGTACCCCGGAGGTTCTGATGGCTGGTGGATGTGGGCTATGGAGATGCCTTTCGGGAGCCGTTGCGGCTGGGGGATCCCGGCATCCAAGCCCAGGCGGAAGGGCGCTACCGCCTCATCCCCTGGCCCGCAGCTCCCGCACGCTACTGGCGGGTTCAACAGGAACGACCGGATCGCACCTGGAAAACCCTCTTCCTGCTGGATCGGATCCCGCGTCAACTGCAGGAGTTCGAGCCCATGTGCCGCTTCCACCAAACGTCGCCGGCATCCAGGTTGACCCGCCTGCGCCTGTGCAGCCTGGCCACCCCCAGCGGACGGATCACCCTCACCGCCTCCGCCAATGGCTCCGTTTTTAAATGGATCGAAACTACCCCAGAAGGCCGCCGGGAACGCCTGCTCAAGGACGAGAAAGAATACGAACACCTGCTCGCTTGCGCCTTCGGGATCCGCCTTCCCACAACCTCTTCTGCCCCTGAGAGAAAGATGGCAAGACCTACAGCCGCTCCGACAGAAGCCCGCCAGCTCTCTTCCAAACCCGATCCAAAACCCTATCCAGCAGTGCCAGAATAAGATGTCAAAATAAAGAACACTGTCTCGTTGTCCGACAAAGATTATGGATGCTGCGGCGGTTTCCACATTTGATGGCCAAGCCCTGGATCACGTGCTCATTTTCGACACCACCCTGCGCGACGGGGAGCAGTGCCCCGGCGCCACCCTCAACACCGAAGAAAAGCTGGCCATCGCCCGGCAACTGGCCCGGCTGGGGGTCGATATCATTGAAGCTGGGTTTGCCTATGCCAGCCCCGGGGACTTCGAGGCGGTGCAGAAGGTGGCCGAACAGGTGGGCACCCCCGATGGCCCTGTGATTTGCAGCCTGGCCCGCGCCCTCAAGGCCGACATCGAAGCGGCAGCCGAAGCCCTCAAGCCCGCCGCCAAGCCCCGCATCCACACCTTTATCTCCACCTCCGACATTCACCTCAAGTACCAGTTGCGCAAGACCCGCGCCGAAGTGCTGCAAATTGCCGAGGAGATGGTGGCCTACGCCAAGTCCTTCGTGGACGATGTGGAGTTCTCCATGATGGACGCCACCCGTTCCGATCCGGAGTTTCTCTACCAGGTGATCGAGGCAGCCATTCGGGCGGGAGCCAAAACCATCAACATCCCCGACACCGTCGGCTACAGCATGCCGGAAGAATTCGGCCAACTGATCAAGGGCATCCGCGAGAATGTGCCCAACATCAAGCAGGCCATCATCTCCGTCCACGGCCACGACGACCTGGGGGTCTCGGTGGCCAACTTTCTGGAGGCCATCAAGCAGGGGGCGCGGCAAGTGGAAGTGACCATCAACGGCATCGGCGAGCGGGCCGGCAACGCGGCGCTGGAAGAGTTGGTGATGGCCCTGCATGTGCGCCGCAGCTACTTCAACCCCTACTTTGGCCTGCCGGTCGACTCGGAAAAACCCCTCACCCACATCAAAACCCAGGAGATCTACCGCACCTCCCGCCTAGTCTCCAACCTCACCGGCATGTTGGTTCAGCCCAACAAGGCCATTGTTGGTGCCAACGCCTTTGCCCACGAATCGGGCATCCACCAGGACGGCATGCTCAAGAACCGCCAGACCTACGAGATTATGGACGCTCAGACCATCGGCCTGCAATCGAGCACGCTGGTGCTGGGCAAACACTCGGGCCGCAACGCCTTCCGTACCCGCCTCCGGGAGTTGGGCTTCGAGCTCTCAGAGCAGGATCTGAACAAAGCCTTCCTGCGCTTCAAAGAGCTGGCAGACAAGAAGAAGGAGATCACCGACCTGGATCTGGAGGCAATCGTCAACGATGAGACCCGCCCCGTGCCCGATCTCTACCGTCTGGAGCACGTGCAAGTGGTGTGCGGCAACCACGAGACCCCCACGGCCACGGTGCGCCTGATCACCCCTGAGGGCGAAGAGCGGGTGGACGCCGCCGTGGGCACAGGCCCGGTGGACGCGGTGTACAAAGCCATCAACCGCATCGTCAACATCCCCAACAAGTTGATCGAGTTTTCCGTCCAGTCGGTTACCGCCGGCATCGACGCCATGGGGGAAGTCACCATCCGCCTGCGCCACGAGGATCGCGTCTTCTCTGGCCACGCCGCGAATACGGACATCATCGTCGCCTCGGCCCAAGCCTACATGAACGCCCTCAATAAGCTTTACGCCGCTCTGCACGCAGCCCGCTCGACGGCTGAGCAACGGCAGGCCGCCACCCAGAAGATCTGATGGGCTACCGACAGGAGCGCCCCTCTAGGACCCGGCCGCAGGGATCCCTTCCGCAAACACCCGCCTGATTACTTCCTCAATCGGCGGGTCTGTTACCGTCAAGTCCAGCACCTCCAGATCTGCCAGGAGCTGGGCAACCGTTTGGGTGAGGTGTTCCCGCCGCACCCACAGCCGCACCTCACAGCCGCTGCCGGGATCCCCCTCGCTGCGCAGCTCTCCATAGACTTGCAATTGGGCGAGGGGGCAGGGGCGGGCCAATTCCAGCTTCACCTCGCGATAGGGGGCAAAGCGCTGCCGCAGCTCCTCGAGGCCGCCATCGTAAATGAGTTGCCCGGCGCTGATCACCAGCACCCGTTCACAGAGCGCCGTAATGTCGGCCATGTAGTGGCTGGTCAACAAGACTGTCGCCCCGTAGCGGCGGTTGTAATCCCGCAGAAATTGCCGCACGGCGGCCTGAGCGTTGACATCCAACCCCAAGGTCGGCTCATCCAAGAACAAGATCTGCGGCCGGTGGATCAGGGCCGCCAGCAGTTCCGCCTTCATCCGCTCCCCCAGAGAAAGCTTGCGCACCGGCTGCTTCAGCTTGCCCTGCAGGTCGAGGAGCTCCGCCAACTCCCCCACCCGCTCCCGAAACTCCTTTTCCGGGATCTCATAAACGGCGGCGTTAATCCGCAGGGAGTCCATTGCTGGCAGATCCCAGATAAGCTGTTGCTTCTGCCCCATCACCAGGGTAATCTGCTGCAGAAAAGCCCGCTCCCGCCGGTAGGGCACATGGCCGACCACCTGCAGCGTGCCCCCGGAAGGATAGATGAGACCCGCCAGCATTTTGAGGGTAGTGGTCTTGCCTGCCCCGTTCGGCCCCAAAAAACCCACCACCTCCCCCGGCTGAATCTGGAAGCTCATCGATTGCACCGCTGGGATGTAGTGATAGGTACGGCGAAAAAAGTGGCGCAATGTACCGATCACTCCCGCTTCCTTAATGGCTACCGGGTAAACCTTGCTCAGGTCGCGGGCAACGATGATCGGCTCAGGTCGGATTGGCACGTCAGACAACATAGCTCCTCACCCCCCCTAAAAAATCAGATCCGCTAGCCCAACTTCAAGGGCAAGCCTCCTGAGGCTGGGCATGTCGGATCTGGCTGGGGGTATTCTCAGGATCGGAGGAGAAACAGCGAACAGGCAGGGGAACTACAGCAGTCCTACGTCTATCCCAGGCTTGCCGGCGACCAGCTCCACCTTCAGGATGCGGCCACCCGACTTTTGGATACGCTGCTGCTCCCGAAACCAGTTGTCGTAGGGCACCAGCTTCGTGAAGTAGGTATTTTGCAGCTCCCGCTGGGTGCGAATGCGGGTTTGGCTGGGCACACAGGCCGTGATCTTAAACATGCGCATGATAAAGGATCCCTGCTGACAGCAAAATGAACTGGCTTGACCAACAAAACAGGCGACTCACCTCAGAAAGCTCGCGTACCCCAGTTAGCACACCAGATCCCTGCGGCAAATCGCCTGTCATGCTCGCTAGACAATGAACCTTAGCTCAGGCCGGAGCAGATGTAGTCGAAGTACACACCCATTTCCTTGCCAGCTTCAGGCCCCACCAGGGCGGCGGTCACTTCTTTCATGGCTTGGATGGCCTGAATGGTGGCTCCAATCGGCACCCCCAGCGAATTGTAGGTCTCCTTGAGCCCGTTCAACACCCGCTCGTCGAGGATGGAGGGATCCCCGGCCAGCATGGCGTAGGTGGCGTAGCGCAGGTAGTAGTCCATGTCGCGGATGCAAGCAGCATAGCGACGGGTGGTGTACATGTTGCCACCGGGACGGGTGAGATCGGAGTAGAGCAACGCCTTGGCCGCCGCATCTTTGACAATGGTGGAGGCGTTGGCCGCGATGGTAGCAGCTGCCCGCACCCGCAGCTCGCCCGTGGCGAAGAAAGCCTTTAACTTCTCCATGGCCGAGCTGTCGAGATACTTGCCCTGGACGTCGTAGCTATTGATCACAGCGGTAATTGCGTCTTGCATGATGAGCTTCCTAAATCTCTAATGAACGTTAAACAGTTGCGCGGTCAGAACAATGAGGGATTAACTCATTGCCCCCACCACAAAGTCAAAGTAGTAGCCGGCCTCAGCCGCGTCCTCAGGAGACAACAGACCCATGGCCACCTGCTTCATTTGGCGGATGCTCTCGGCCACCGCCGGAATAGGCGTGCCCAAAGAGTTGTACATCTCCCGCACCCCCACCAAGCCGATCTCCTCGATCGGGGTGACATCGCCAGCAACGATCCCATAGGTGATGAGGCGCAGGTAGTAGTCCATATCCCGCAGGCAAGTTGCCGTCATCTCCTCTCCGTAAGCATTGCCACCTGGGGAGACGATGTCAGGACGCTTCTGGAAGAGTTGATCGGCAGCTTGCTTGACGATGCGCTCACGAGACTCGGTCAAGACTTGAGCGATGCGCAGCCGCTTCTCGCCGGAGGTAACAAAGGACTTGATCCGATCCAGCTCCCCCGGGCTGAGGTAGCGGGCCTCTGCATCCGCATTCACAATCGATTTCGTGACAACACTCATGGACATCCATCCTCAAGTCAATTTTTTAAAGAGTATGGCGAGCATACCCGCAAGCTATTTTCCGACATGCTTGCCGTCTGCCATCTCAGATCTTCACACTTCTTAAAATGTCTCCCAGGAAAGGAGCACTCCCTTCCCGCCAAGGGGGAGGTTGGTTAAGCGTAAAACAGCCCCCCATGGTCTGGCCGGAGTAGCCCCAGGCAGCCGCAGATTGACCAACCCCTGCTCAGCTTTTCGGAGTGGTCAACAGCTTGAGGATGGGCAGTGTGGCAAGGGATGGCGGTCGGCGCTGGGGAGTTAAGTTTTGCTTTTCAGGTGTCGCTAGGGCAGATAGGGCTGAAAGTCCTGAGTGACCGTCAGGGTCAAGTTGGCGTTGGGATCGATCACCGCCACCTCTGGCGCCGTCACATTGCCGATTACAGCCCCCGCTGCCGCTCCGCCCAGCACCTTCTCCGTCGAGATCACCCGGTCGCCAAACAGGCCGCCCAAGATCGCCCCTGCCGCCGCCCCGATCAGGGCATCCTGCACAACTGCCTCTGCAGAAGTGTGGCGGGGATCCTTGCGCAGCGGGATCACCTGGCTTTGGGCGTAGAGAGGATAGGATTGGCCGTTGAAAATCAAAGCTCGCGAGACAAACTGGGTGCCGCCGCTCACCGGTTGGAATTGGCCTTCTAGGATGGCTCCCGCCGGGACGACCGTGTTGCCGTAGATGTCCCGCAGAGGAGTATCCAAGCTAAGGCTGACGGCACGGGTTTCCCCAGGGGCAATCAAGAGGGTTTCTGGAGAGCGATGCACCGCCTGGATCAGATCCCCAGAGCGCAGCAGCAGGGTGGTTTGCAGTTGAAAGGGCTGGCCAGGTTGCAGGGGTTGAGGGCCAGGGGGGAGGGGACGAGGATTCACAGGGCGCCATCCCTCGCCGGGGGGCGGTGGTGGCAAGGGCCCCATTTGCGCCAAAACCGGGCTGGCCGCCGGTAGCCAGAGAAACCCACCGAGCAGAGGAGCCAACAGACGACGGGCTGGGTTGGTCATGGTCTTACCCCCGATCTACCACTTCTACGTTAGCTGTAAGCTGGCCAAAGCTGGGAACAAAAGCCTCGTCTGGCCTTTATCCCCATCAAAGCCAGTTGGATGTAGGACGGGCTACTCTAGGCGAGCAGATTCCGCTACTCTTCAACCCAGGTAGAAGTACGGAAAAGCGCCATCGCCGCCCGTCTTGGGCTCCCTAGTGTCCATGCTAGATTAGCTCGTGGGGGTTCGGGGGGTAGATACCCCCGCGCCAGTCGCAGGCTGGTAATGATAAAACAGAGCTGGTTGTATAAAACGGCGTTGCCGGAATCTAATACAACTACGCGGTAGGGCATTCCGTGTCTGCATGCCTAAGGCACGGCACAGCCGAACGCAGAGGGTTCTTGCAATGGCTCCCCGACGAAGCGAGAAGTTCGTCCTCTAGCCAAGTTGTGTTTACTCAACAAGGTTGAGTGGCGGGAGTCTGTCATGCCCTAGGTTTCGCCCCTCGTGTGAGGGCCAAGGTATTCTTCCGATTCCAACCCCTATTCTTCTGTAGCTATGCAGCGCAGCACATCCATGCCGGGCCAGCCTTCTCCCCGTTCAGAAGCTTCTGCTCAACCTGCCCGTTCGCCTCAGCAGGACGGAGTTCGTTCTCTTTTTAAGCCTTTTGCCGTTCTCAAGTCTCTTCTCTCGCCGGTGCTGCTGGTGCTCTTGGGCATTGGGCTGGGAGCGGCTCTGGTGGGAGGCAAGGGGGTATCTGCCCAAACGACGGCAACCCCGCCCCAACTGAACCTGAATTTTATTGCCGAGGTGGCGCAAAGGGTGGGGCCGGCGGTGGTGCGCATCGATTCCGAGCGGACGGTGAGCGTCCCGGGCGCCTTCCCAGAGGAGTTTTTCAGCGATCCCTTTTTCCGGGACTTCTTTGGCCAGGTGATCCCCCCCATTCCGCGGCAGCGACGACAGCAGGGCACCGGCTCCGGCTTCATCATCAGCCCGGATGGCCAGATCATCACCAATGCCCACGTGGTCGAGGGATCCGACAAGGTGACGGTGACGCTCAAGGATACCCGCAGCTTTGACGGCAAGGTAATCGGCACCGATCCGGTGACGGATATCGCCGTGGTGAAGATCGAGGCCCAGAACCTGCCGACGGTGAAGCTGGGTCGCTCCGAGCTCCTCGAGCCGGGCCAGTGGGCCATCGCCATCGGCAACCCGCTGGGGCTGGACAACACCGTAACCGCCGGGATCATCAGCGCTTTGGGCCGCTCCAGCGGCGAGATCCGCGTGCCCGACAAGCGGGTGTCCTTTATCCAGACGGATGCGGCCATCAACCCCGGCAACTCCGGCGGCCCCCTGCTCAACGCCCAAGGGGAGGTGATCGGGGTCAACACGGCCATCATCCAAGGGGCGCAGGGGCTGGGCTTTGCCATTCCCATCGAGACGGCCCAGCGGGTGGCCAACCAGTTGATCGCCCGCGGCAAGGTGGATCACCCCTACCTGGGCATTCGTATGCTCACCCTCACCCCCGACCTGAAGGAGCGCCTCAACCAGGATCCCAACAGCCGCATCTTCGTGACGGTGGATCAGGGGGTGCTCATCGGCGAGGTGATCCAGGGATCCCCGGCAGAGCGGGCGGGCCTGCGCGCCGGAGACATCATTCTCGCCATCAATGGTCGCGCCGTCACCACCGCCGACCAAGTACAACAAGAGGTAGAGCGCACCGAGGTGGGCAGCACCCTGGAGCTGGAGATCGAGCGAGCTGGGCGGCGGCAGAAGATCCGGGCCGTTACCGGCTCCTTCCCGGCCTCCGGCAGAAGCTAAGGGGATATTGCTGGGGGTGAGGGTTGGCAGTTCCAGCTCAGGGAAATTAATGGTTTAATGGTGGCCTAACAGTCGAAACTTCCTGGCCCAGGCCGGAATGCTCTCGGCGGGGCCGCTTGTCTTGAGTTGGGGATCCCTTCTCACCTTGCCTATGCTGAAAACCACCCGTCGCCTGGCTCTGCTGGCCCTGTCGGGGCTGGCAGCCCTTGTTCTCGCCCCTCAAGCGGGCTTTGGCAAGCCGATTGTCGTTGGCTCTAAGGACTTCACCGAGCAGTTTATCTTGGGGGAAATGTACGCCTTGGCCCTGGAGGCGGCGGGGTTGGCGGTGGAGCGCAAGCTCAACTTGGGGGGAACGCCGGTGGCCCATGCCGGCCTGTTGAGCGGCGAGATCGATCTCTACCCGGAGTACACCGGCACCGGTCTGCTGACGGTGCTCAAGCTGCCCACCAGCAGCGACCCGGCCCAGGTATACGCGACGGTGGCCCGCGAGTACGAGCGTCAGTTCCAACTGATTTGGCTGGATCCGGCCCCCATGAACAACACCCAGGCCCTGGCCATGACCCGCGCCAGAGCGGCAGAGTTGGGCATCGCTACCATCTCAGACATGGTGGCCAGAGCGAGCGAGCTGGTGATGATCGGGCCGCCGGAGTTCCAGGCCCGCGAAGATGGCCTGCCGGGGCTGCAAGCAGTCTACGGCAACTTTCGCCTCAAGGCCTACAAGGCGGTGGATCCCGGCCTGCGCTACCAGGGCTTGGTCAATGGGGAGGCGGATGTGGCGGTGGCCTTTGGCACCGATGGGGAAATTGCCGCCTTTGACCTGGTGGTGCTCAAGGACGACAAGCAGCTTTTCCCCCCTTACCAGGTGGCGCCGGTAGTGCGCAAAGATACCCTGGAAGCCAACCCCGGCATCGCCACCGCTTTGAACGCCCTTTCTCCCCTGTTGACGGACGAGGTGATGCAGCGGCTGAACTACGAGGTAAGCGGCAAGCGCAGGGAGCCGGCAGAGGTGGCGAGAGCCTTCTTGGTGGAGGCCGGCATCTTGAAAGAGTAGCCCGTTGCACGAGGCCCTGGCGTGAGCACTCTTGAGTTCGAGCGGGTATCGCTGCGCTTTCCCCACAATTCCCGTCCGGCCGTGGAGGAGTGCAGTTTTTCCGTGGCCTCGGGCCAGTTGGTGGTCATCCTCGGCCCTTCCGGCTGCGGCAAAACCACCCTTCTAAAAATGGTGAACCGGCTGCTGGAGCCCACCCAAGGACAGATTCGCCTGGATGGGCAGGATATCCGCCGCTTTCCGGTGACGGCGCTGCGCCAGCGCATCGGGTATGTCATCCAGCAGGTGGGGCTGTTTCCCCACATGACGGTGGCCCAGAATGTGGCGGTGGTGCCGCGACTTTTGGGCTGGCCAAGGGAGCGCATCCGCGAGCGGGTGGACGAGCTGCTCAGCTTGGTCAACCTGCCCCCCCAAGAATACCGACGTCGCTACCCGGCTCAACTCTCGGGCGGCCAACAGCAGCGGGTGGGGCTGGCGCGGGCGCTGGCCGGGGATCCGGATCTGCTGCTGATGGACGAGCCCTTTGGTGCCCTCGACGCCATCACTCGTGGCAAGCTGCAAGACGAGATCCTACACCTGCAACGGCAACTAAAAAAGACTATCCTCTTCGTCTCCCACGACGTGGAAGAGGCGCTGCGCCTGGCAGATCGCATCCTGGTGATGCAGCAGGGGCGGGTGGTACAGTTCGACACTCCCTTGCGGCTGCTCACCCAGCCGGCCACCCCCTTTGTCCGAGAGCTGCTGGGGGCAGACGACATGGTGCGTCAGTTGAGCGTGCTGCGGGTGGAAACGGCGATGGAGCGGATCCCGCACAACCACCAGATCCAGGAGGGGGCGGTGGTGAAACCCCAGGAAACCCTGCGGCGGGCCTTGTCGCTGCTGTTGCGCACGGGGGCAGCAGCTCTCACAGTGTGGGAAGACGGGCGGGCCATTGGCATCGTTACCCTGGATCACATCCGCCATCTGGCCATGCTGGAGGGGGGATCCGCATGAGCTATCTTCTCAGCAACCCCGGCCTGGTGTGGCAGCTTACCCAAGAGCACCTGGCGATGGTGGCAACAGCCTTGGGGATTGCCCTGGTGCTGGCGCTGCCGTTGGCTTTGCTGGTGCACCAGGTGCGCTGGCTGGCCCTGCCGGTGATGGGGATCCTCAGCATCCTGTACACAGTGCCCAGCCTGGCCCTAATCATCTTGTTGGTTCCCTACTTTGGCCTCAATGCCCGCTCGGTGGTGGTGGCGATGGTGCTCTACACGCAGGTGATCTTGGTGCGCCATTTTTACGTGGGCCTGCGCTCGGTGGAGCCTGCCATTCTGGAGGCGGCCAAGGGCTTGGGGATGAACTTCTGGCAGCGGTGGTGGCAGGTGCAGGTGCCCCTCATGCTGCCGGTTGCCCTGGCCGGCTTGCGGCTGGCGGCAATTGTGGCCATTGCCATCGCCACGGTGGGGGCTAAGTTTGGGGCGGGAGGGCTGGGCACCCTGCTTTTTGAGGGCATTGCCCAGGCCGGTCGCTACGACAAGATCTGGGCCGGATCTTTGGCCGTGGGATCCTTGGCCTTGCTGGTGAACACGGCCCTGTGGGGGCTGGAGTGGGCGGCCCGCCGCGGCTAAAGAGAGCCAGAGCCTTTTTCAAGTCGCTGGAGACAGCCCCCCTCGCAAGACGGAACAACGGTCTGCCCCTGCCATTTTACGAAGAGCTATAGCATGGACGAGAAGCCAAGTACTTCTCCAGGCGAGACGATTCCAGCCTCCTGCTATTCGGTGCCGCTTGGAAAGACCGTAGCTTTATAGAGTGGGCCTGACGCAACATGGGTGAGCAACCTCCGCTAAGGGATTGGCCTTCTCGCAGCGATGGGGAACTGATGGAGGCTATCCGAGAGAGGCAAGGGGCAGCGCTGGGGGTGCTTTACGACCGCTATGCCGGCTTGGTCTATGGGCTGGCCCTCCAGATCCTGGGCCATGTGGCCGAGGCGGAAGATCTGACTCAGGCGGTGTTTGTCGAACTGTGGCGCAAAGCCAGCTATGATCCGCAGCGGGGATCGGTGAGCAGTTTTCTCTGTCTGTTGACCCGTTCGCGTGCCATCGACCGTCTGCGTTCCCAAGACAGCTCTCAACGTCTTTTGAAGCACTGGCAATCTCTGCTCGCCGCCGAGAACAGGGCGCCGGCCCCCTTTGAGCAGCTCTCCCTCGAGGAGCGACGGCAAGCCGTACAAGAGGCCCTCGGCCAACTGCCGGAAAGCCAACGGCAGGTTCTAGAGTTGATCTACTACCAGGGGCTGAGCCAGGCGGACGTTGCCCGACACCTGGGGATCCCGCCGGCAACCGTTAAAGCCCGCGCTCGCCAAGCCCTCTGCAAGTTGCGGGGATCCCTGCGCGCGCTCCTTGAGGTTTGGAGTTAGGTTCTGTTGTCGGCCTGGCCATGTTTGCATCCCATTTGCCCCTTGCATCGGAAGAACAGGAAGAACTGGCCGGCTATCTGCTGGGGGATTTATCTCCTGAGCAGGCAAGCGCCCTAGAGGCACGCCTAACCCAAGACCCACGGTTGCTGGCGGAATTGCAGGCTTTGCAAGAAACCCTGCACCTGTTGCCCTACGGCTTGCCGGGGGTGATCCCGCCGGCCAGCTTGCGGGGCAAGGTGATGGCAGAGGCGGGCATTGAGCAGGTGCCGACACCTCTTCAGCCGGCCCTGTCCTCTCTGGGGTTCGGTCGCCTCACCGCTGAGTGGCGCTGGCTGGGGGGGTTGGCGGCAGTGGTTTTGGCCCTGCTGGTTTTCGACAACTGGCGACTGCGGCAGGCGCTCCAACTGGCCCGCCTAGAATCGGTGCAGGCGCTGGCCCATTTGCTGCAACAGCCGGGATCCCGCCTGGTCAATTTGCAGGGAGAGGCGGCAGCGGCTAACCTCCTCTATCGCCCAGGAGAGTGGCAGGAGGTGGTCTTGGCGGCGAGGGATCTGCCCCAACCGGCCCCTGGGGAGCGTTACCATCTCTGGCTCAAGCTGGAGGACGGCGAGACCCTCCACTGCGGCAACTTTCAAGTGGATGCCCAGGGATCCGCGCTTGTCGCCTTACGTCCGCCGCGCCCGCTGCCAGAGGACGCTCGCCCCCAAGAGGTGCTGGTTACGGCCCAAGCCGCTGCCGTCCCTCGCAAACCCCAGGGCAAGGTTCTTCTCAAAGCCAGGGTGTTCTAGGAGAAGTGAGGGGAAAGCTAGCGCTGCGGGGATTGGCCTTATCGGTGGGGTTGGCCCTGGCCCTGCTGGCTTTGTGGTGGATGGATCCCACCCCAACCACCCTGAGCCAATACACCACTTCCTTACAGGAGCGCACTCTCCCACAGCTCCACAACATCCGCCAAGCAGTCCAAAGCCTGGATGGGGTTTACATTCAGCCGGGGGCGGTTTTTTCTTTCAACCAGGTGGTGGGGCCGCGCACCCTGGAGCGGGGCTATCTGCCTGCGCCGGTATTCATGGTGGCCGAAACCCTGGATTCGGTTGGCGGCGGGATCTGTCAAGTCTCCTCCAGCCTTTACAATGCGGCTCTGCTGGCGGGGCTGGAAGTGGTGGAAAGGCACCCCCATTACCGGCAGGTGGAGTCGGTGCCGCCAGGGCTAGATGCCACGGTTTGGTACGGCTTGGCCGATCTCAGGTTGCGCAATCCTTTCCCTTGGCCAGTACGCCTGCGCTTTCAGATCCGCGGCCAAACTCTAATCGTGTCGGTGCTGGGACGGGGATCCCACCCTGCTCCAGCCATTCCACCCATCCGCGTAGAGCAGCGGCGACTGGATCCCCAGCATTTGCAGGTAAGCGTCTATCGCGGTAACGAGCGCCTCTCCCAAGATCGCTACGTTGCTCCCTAGCTGCCAAAACCGTCTTGGCGAAGTCCGCTGCACCTTCTGGGGAACCGCATCCTAAGCTGCCTCTTTAAGGAGCAAGGGGACAAGCCGTTTGGATCATCTTCCAATCACCAGCACCCCCATCATGCCACCGGCTAGGGGATAAAACTTGGCAACAGAAAACCCTACCTGCAAGGCCATTTGCTGCTGCTCTTGGCCAGATGGGAAACCATCCAAACTGGGATCGATGTAGGCATATTCAGATGCCAATCCCAGAGCTTGCGCCCGGGCGACGACCTGGGTGTTCAGGTACCAGCGCTGGAAGTCCGCAAGGAAAGGGATCCCTGTGGGGCGATGAAAGTCCAAGAGAGCGGCGCGACAGCCGGGCTTGAGCACCCGGTAAATCTCCCGCAACGCTTGAGGGATATCGGTTACGTTGCGCAGACCGTAGCCCATTGTAACGGCATCAAAGCTGGCGTTGGGAAAAGGCAAGGCCAAAGCATCTCCCAATACCCACTCTAGGGAGTAGCCGGGGAAAAGACGGGAGCGCCGCCGAGCAATCTCCAGCATGGCCGGGGAGAAATCCAGGCCGACCACCTGTCCGCTTCGTCCCACCCGCCGGGCCAGTTGCAGCGCCAGGTCGCCGGTGCCGCAGCAGAGATCCAACACCTGCCCGCCAGGGCCGGCGCCCGACCAGCGCACAGCCATGCGCTTCCAAACCTGATGCAGGCCCAGGCTCAGGGTTTGGTTGAGGGCATCGTAGTGGGGGGCGATGCGGTCGAATAGCTCCCGAATCTGCTCAGGGCGCTCAAAGGTTGGGCTGGGCACCGCTTCTCAACTCCGCTTTGCATCAGTCGTGGCCGCAGTCACCAGACGGGACTACTGCGGCACCGGGATCCCGCTCACCCCGACTCGGTGGCGGCGGCTGGGATAATCGGCCAGGCTCAAGGACAAAGACCGGGATCCGGCCAAGCTGGAGGCGGGGATGCGAACAGTTCCCTGGAAGACTTGGCTGTTGGGAGGCAGCTCCCCAGGCAGGCCTTGGGTGAGGGCGTTGATCGACCGTCCGGTGTCGTCGGTAACGTTCAGGAAGCTGTAGAGAAAACGCACCGTCTCCGCCGAATTGTTCTGCATCGCCACGTTCAAAACCACCTGCCCTCCCTCGCGGCGAACCGAGAGCACCTGCATAGCAACCTGCCCGCCGGCAGCCACTTGCCGAGGTGGAGGAGGTGGTGTAAACACCGGTGGCGGCGAGGGGCGCGGCGGTTGGGGAGAGGGAGAAGCAGGCCGCGGGGTGGGGGATGGGGCTGCCGCCAACTCAGGAGACAAGCGGGGGGTGGGCGTCGGGGTAGGTCTAGCCACGGGAACGGATGTAGGAGTGGAGAGAGGGGCGGGGGTGGGGGGTGGGCGCAGGCTCGCTTCCGCTGCTGCAATCACCGCGGCCTCGTTCAAGAGGGGCACGGTGCGGGGATCGCGAACGCCACGGGAGGAGGAAGCATTGCCGGCTGTGGTGACGGGAGAGGAGACCCCCGACAGGGCGCGCTGGCCGAAGAGGTAGCCCAAACAGGCGCTCAACACGGCTGTGAAGAAAAACGCACCCAGCCAAAACAGCGCTCCCAAGAATGGGGAGGTGAACTCTTGCGCTGGCCTGACCGATCTTCGCAAAGGATGCTCACTCCTGCTACCGGCTTGCTCTACCTATGATACGAAAGCGACGAGGAGCTAGGGATTCTCCGCTGGCCCAGAATCTTTGCGCTCTTGCTGCTGGGCGCAGAGAGCAGCGCTATCTAGGTTGGGCAGCCGTTCCCCCAACCACCAGCCTGGATCCTCCCAGCTCAGGGATCGCAGCCACTTGGCGGCGCGATCCGCCAAGACCAGCCCCAACAAAACAGGAGCGGTGGTGATCCCCAGCGCTAGGCTTAGCCAAAGGGGAGGAAAGGTTGGCGAGGTGGCTGAAGCAGCACTTTGGCCAGGGGAAGATGCTGGCTTGGGATCCGTCATGTCTCTTGTAAAACTGCCCTTAATTGATCCTTATCCTAGCTCCAAACTCACGGAGCCAGGAGCTTTTGCTTAAACTCAGCTAGTGCCGAAAGAGTTTCTTGGTTCAGGGGGCAACAAAGAAGAGGCGCTGCTTTACGTATGGCTTCAAGAGGCCAGTCCCACCAGCTAAGCTGGCTGAGCTGCTCGATTACCTCAGGTGAGAAGCGATAGCGAACTACTTTGGCTGGCACACCCGCAACAATCGCGTATGGTGGGACATCCCTAGTCACCACGGCACCCATTCCAACAACTGCTCCATTTCCAATTGTCACTCCTGAGCGAATCATGGCACCGTGGCCAATCCAAACGTCATGGCCAACCACAATGTCCCCGCGGGTCAGAGGGTGGCCTTCCAGGGCGCGCAGCTCGCTCCAACACTCAGGTAGATGAGTGAAGGGATAGGTAGTGGCCCAGTCAGTGTGGTGCTCATAGCCTGCAAAAAAATGCACCTCTCGCGCAATCGAGCTACAGCGGCCAATCTTTACCTGCGAAGGCTCTCCCATCCAATGGATAAAGAACTCATATCCATAGCTTAGGGAGCCAATAGTAACCAAGGGAAATGGTGCTAAGCCTCTGTAGGCAAAGTATGTTTTCTCCTCCAGTTGGGGACTATGTTCGATGCGGATGGGCATAGAACCTTAGGTCGCTAGATCGGGGCTTCACCTGCCAGAACGCAAGCCTCGGTAGAATGGGCTCAAAATCCGCCTAGGAGCTTCCAGATCTTAACCTAATTACGAACGAAGCCAGAAGAGGTAGAAGCTGCTAACCGCTAAGCTAACCTAGCGATAAACTTCTTCTTGACTGATGTCTAATGCCGATTGTACTTATCTGCGGCCCTGCCCGCTGCGGTAAAAGTCGGCTGGCGGAGAGCCTAGCTGCCGCTTCCGGCCTGCCGGTCGTCTATCTGGCCACCGGCCCCAAGCCCGATCCCCAAGCCGACCCAGAGTGGGCGGAGCGGGTTCAGCAGCACCGGCAACGGCGTCCTCCCACTTGGCAAACCTGGGAAACCGGGCCCGACCTGGGGGCCGACCTGCAAAAGCTGTCTCAGCCCTGTTGTGCCCTGGTGGACTCTCTAGGCGGCTGGGTGGCGCAGGGTCTGGAGTGTTCCCCGGAGGAGTGGGATCCCTTGGTGGACGCTTTCTTGTCGGCCTTGCAGAGCTGGGCAGGAAAGGCGATCTTGGTCTCAGAAGAGGTAGGCTGGGGAGTGGTGCCCGCCTATCCGCTGGGGCGTCGGTTTCGCGATCGGATGGGGGAGCTCACCCAGAAGCTGGCCCCGCTGGCAGACCAGGTGTTCTTGGTGGCGGCAGGCTTTGTTCTCGACCTAACTCGGCTGGGGATCCCGCTGGCAGGGGTGAATAGCCCAGAGCTGAGATAAGCTGCAAGGGGTTGATGCTATCCACAGCCCTGACCAGGATTCAAGGCGTTAAGGTAACTGCTTGTCGCCGTGCCAATTACCTTCCACCTACCTGCCAAAGCCATCCAGGCCTTGGATTTGACCCCGGGCCATGAATTGGTGAAAACCTTGATGGCGGATCCCGTTGGCGCCGCTCAGCAGGTACAGTGCGCCATCGATTGGCCGCGCAGCCCCGACGATCCGCGGGAGCTGTCGGAGATCCCAGAAGTGCGCCTGTGGTTCATCCGCTGGGATACGGTTTACCCCTGGATGCCCTACTTTCTCGATTGGCGCAGCGGCGAGCTGGCCCGCTACGCCGCTATGCTGGTGCCCCACCAATTCAACCCCCGCGAAGGGATCGTCTACAACCCGGAGGCGTTGGAGATCTTCGTCTACCAGAAGATTTTTGTGCTGATGCGCTGGTTTAAGCAGCAGAAACTGGGATCTGTCTCGATGCTGCGGGACATGGCCTTGGTGTTTGGCTTTGAGGTGCAACCCGAGTTTCTGAGCCTCTGGGAAGCCGAGACGGGGGAACCATGAGAGTGATGGTAGCAGACACCTGGCCTGGAAGTCGGGCAGCACCAGGAGTGGCAGAGGCCTGGCAGCAAGCGGTGCAAGCTCCTTGGGGCCTGCTCGAAGTGGATCCCAGACCTTCCGAAGCCCAGCTTAGAACCCTCTGGCAGCAGATTGCTGCCTGGAAGGGAGAGAAGGCCCCGCTGCTGGTGGTGCCTGGCAGCCTGGCCGATCCGATAGGGCCCGGCCAAACCTGGGCTGACCTAGCCCATGCCTGGGGGTTTGACGTGCTCTTGACGCTGCCCCAAGAGGCTGCTCTCAGCCAGGGAGCCGCTTTTGCAGCCTTGCTTCACCAAGCCAAGGCCCACTGCCTGGGATGGGTGTTGCTGGAATCTGAGTCGGCCTCCTCCCCAGAAGAAGAACCCGCTTTGATCTGGCAGTTGCAGGCCCACCTGGGGATCCCTGTCGTGGGTAGAAAAACGGCGGCGGGGCAAATTTTTTGGAGAGCGGAGATGTTGGATTTGCTTTCGGCAAGGCCCAGCTCCCGACTGGGGGCGCCCCTTGCTTGAGGTTCTCCCTTCCCAGCGAAGGGGATCCCCTTGCCCCTAGGACTCGTCGGCAGAAGGGAGCTGCCAAACCCTTGTCTGGCTTAGGCGCGGCGGCAAGCCGGGGCTTTAACCGCGGATCCCCTACCTTTTTCTTTGATAGGTGCCCATCAGTTGGGCCTGGGCAAGGAGGTGGCCTTCCATAGCCTGCAGCAGGGCTTCCTTCGTCGCCCCTGCAGCCAAAGACAGTTGCCGATCCAGGGCGTAGAGGGTGAAGAAGTAGCGGTGGGTGCCGCTGGGAGGGCAAGGGCCACCGTAGTCGTTACGCCCCCAACTGTTTTGCCCATGCACAGCCCCCTGGGGCAAATCGGCATCGCCGCGGATCCCTTCTGGCAGGCTGCTAACGCTGGTGGGCAAGTTGTAGACCACCCAGTGGACAAAGGTGCCCCTGGGCGCGTCTGGGTCATCCATGATTAGGGCAAAGCTCTGGGTTTCCGAAGGTGCCCCCGACCAGGCTAGGGGTGGAGAGAGATCTTCCCCATCACAGGTGTAGCGGGAGGGGATGGATTCTGAGTGGGAAAAAGCGGAGCTGGTGAGTTGCAAAGCCATAATTTCTTCAGGTTTCAGCAACTGGCCATATCCTGCCACACGAGGGGACTGGGGGGTGGAGGGATATAGGGGGTCTCCTGCAGCTTCTACCTGAGGCGGGCCTCGATGACGGAGAGAGTGGGATTCGAACCCACGGTGAGTTGCCCCACACAGCATTTCCAGTGCTGCGCCTTCGACCACTCGGCCATCTCTCCAGAGGAGAGAAAACGACTTTTTAGCGAGCCTAAAAAGTCAGCTTTGTAATCCTAGCAGAGGTGTGGACCGGCAGTCAGCTCATTTGGCAGCCCCGACTCCCAAAATCTGCAGCATCACCTCCCAGCGGGAGCAGCGCCAGTGGTCGATGTGGGATCCGATCAACCCTGCTTCGTTGATCTGGATTTCTGTCCAGCCGGGGACGCACAGGCGGGGACGCCAGGGCAAAAAAGCCAGGGATCCCCTCAGCGTCCACTCGCTGCGGATGTGGTTGCCGCTCTGGTGGATGTCGTGCAGCTCGAGGTGGATATCCTGCAGCCAGCGTCCCAGGCTTTCGACCATGGCCCGATAGCGATCCAGGCCGCGAAACTCGTTGAGGGGATCCCGAAAATAAACTTGGGGATCGTAGATGGAGTAGGTTTGATCGCAAGGAAAGCGGGCGTAATCGGCCCGCAGGATGGCCACGAGATCGGGGGCGGCCTGAGAAGGAGGGCTCACGTCTTAACCTCAGCGGGAAGGGATACCGTCTCCCCCGGGGCAGGGCAGCACAACTGGATGGATTGGCCGGTGGCAGCGTTCAGGGATCCCAGCTTTTCCCGGAACTCCTCTAGGCTCCCCAGGGGGCGGATCTGGGCGGCAAACCAGCCGTGGTAGTCCACCTCTCCCATAGCGGTGGGAATCACCTGCTGCGGGCGCAGGGCGGCCACCACCTGCAGGGCCCGCTGCGGCCCCATGATCACCTCGCCCAAGAAGGGAAAGATCTGCCCTACCACCGGGATCAGCAGGGTGTGGATGGGGGTGAACTCCTGCTGCAGCCGCGGGCGGACATCCGGTTGGGAAAGGTGGGGCTCGTAGTAAAGCCGCGTCTGGGTCGGCAGCTCCTCCAGCAAAAAGCCCAGTTCCCGCACCGGCCCCAGGGGGGCGCCAGGAACCGCTGTGATGCCTAGATCTCCCCACTGCACGGACTGCCAGGGATCCAGGGCCTGCACCCTCATAAAGCCAAGGCTCCGCGCCACCCTGGCGGCTGTTGGAGAAGCGAAAACCGGGATCTGCTTGTCCAGCCGCTGCAGGGTGGGGGGGTGGCAGTGGTCGGGTTGGCCTTGGCTGAGGAGGATACCGTCGATTTTGGGCAGGGTTTCCGGCGTGAACGGCGGCATCTGGCGGTGCTGCAGGCGGATGAACCAGGGCAGGCCAAAGAACACCAAGGGATCCACCAGCCACGGATCCAGCAGGAAAGTCTGGGTCTGGGTATGGACTAGCCAACTGTTGAGGTCGATGCGGGTGAGTTTCATGGGGCTATTGGCCGGTGATGGAAAGATCGGCTACCCAAATGCGGGGACACAGACCACTAGGAGTGATTTGTGGCTCCGGCTCGACGTAGAAAATGGACTGCAAGAGTGCTAGAAAATCCCCCGCTACTGTCGCCGCCTCGATGCTGATGCGCTCCCCCTGGCGCACCCACCAGCCCTGGAAGGGCAGGGAAAAGGATCCCTGCAGAGGCTTGACTCCGGCATGGAGAGCCTGCAGCTCGTCAATCCAGACCACATTCTCAGCCGTGGCCAGGTCGTAGGTGCTCTCTGGCGGAGCCCCGGCAAAGACGTGGTAGTAGTGGGCTGCCACCGTCACCTTGGCGCCGATATTGGCGTGCCCCGTGGGCTGGGCCCCCAGGCGTTTGGCGGTGCCAGCGCTGTGCAAAAAGTGGGTCAGAACTCCGTTGGTAATCAGGGAAACGCGGCGGGTGGGGGTGCCTTCGCCGTCAAAGCTAATCGCGCTTACGTTAGTCGGGTGCAAGGCATCGTCACACACCGAAAGCAGCGGCGAGGCAATCTGCTGGCCCAGCGAGTCGGGGGTGGACAGGCTTTGGTTGTCCAAGATGTTCTGGGCGTTGAAGAGATTGGAGAAAGCCCCCAACAGGCTTAAAAAAGCTTCCCCAGAAAAAACCACCGTATATTTCCCCGAAGGGATCTGCGCGTACTCCAGGTGGCTGATGAGCTTCTCGGCGGCTTCTTTTACGCACCCCTGGATATCCAGCTCCTCTAGGCTGCGGGCCACCCGCATGGCGCCGGCGCTGCGGGGCTTGCGGCCTTCTTGTTCTGCTTTGCCGTAGAGAAAGACCGAGGCCAGAGTGTGGCCCTCCTGGCGCAGAGCTTGGTCGCTGTTGAGGTAAAAGCGGTCGATCTGTCGCTGGGCCAGGCCGTTGTAGGGCACCCCCTGGATGGCGGGATGGGATCCCAGCAAAGCCTTCTCGGCAGCCACCAGCTGATCTAGGAGCTCGCTGGCCAGCGCCAGGGGCCTTTTGTCATTACAGGGCTGGAGAATGGGCAGCTTCGCTTCTGGACTGAATTGGGGCGCGTGTTCCCGCACGCCGAAGTGGCTGGCCTCAAAGGCCGTCTGCAGAGCTAGTTCCAGCCCTGCTTCGTCCACATCGGTGGTGGAGGTCACCCCTACCTGGCCCTGGTCGTTCCAGGCCCGCACCGTCACACTGCAGCGGTGAGAAGCTTTTACCTGACGGGGCTCCCCCTGCTCCACCTGCACGCTGGTCTCATCCACTGCGGCTCCGTAGAGATCAAACTGGGGGATCCCCAGGTGTTTGGCGCACCTTTGCGCCTGTTCGGCCAAGAGTTCAACTTGCAGCATGTCATTCCTTCTCTACCGACGGGCCAGCCAGGCGGTCAAGTCCTCCACGCTGTTGAAATCCAGCAGCGCTTCCCCCAGCGCCTCCAGTTGCGACGGGGGCAAGGCCCAAATCCTGTTTTCCAGGGCCGGGTCAAGGGATCCCAGCTTCCGCCGCAAAAGCCGCAAAACCAGCGTTGCTTCTCCATGCTGCAGTCCCTGTTGCAGTCCCTGTTGCAATCCCTGTTGCAATCCCTGTTGCAGCCCTTGCTGCAGGCCCAGTTGCAGACCTTCTTTGCGCCCTGCTTCCAGCCCCTCCCGCAAAGCTTCCGAGCGCCACTCCTGGTAGATCACCGATTCCCTCATATCCAAAGACCTCATGATTTGCCGAATCAAACCCCGATCCAATGCTAGTCCCGCCAAAACGGCTGTTGCTGCTGCCAGTTCTCGCTGCTTGCTGGGGTCTGGCAAGCGCTCCAGCTCGGCAACGACTTCTCGTAAGGTTTCTACAGGATCCTGATACATTTACGCTGAACACTGCTGAGCATTACTGCTCAGCGGTGAAGCGATAGCATTCTGTCCGTTTCCGTTGTCACTACGCGATGCTGACGCGACCGCGCTACTCGGACGGAGTCCAAACAGAAAGGCGGTATCCCGCAAAGCCCTGAGCATAACACCCAGGGCGCCTTGCCAATCTCGTGGTAGTCTGTGGTTGCACTTTGGGCATCTAAACACCTTTGCGCCACCCAACTTAGTGTGGATGTGCCCGCACTTGGTACAGGTTTTGCTGGTGTACGCTTCCGATACTTCCACGACAACCACGTTTTTCTTCTTGGCTTGAAACTTCAGGAGCTGCTTGAACCGATAGTGCGCCCAGGTGAGCATCGCCCTTGCTGTCTTGCTACCAAACTTCCTCCCTGCCTTGGCAACCATCTGGGCTGACTCGAAAGTGGGGAGGAATATCAATCGGTAGTTATCCGTTAGGAACGCCGCTACCTTGCGATGGCACTCGTCCACCAAGTTCCTGATTCTCTCCCGCAGACGAAACGCCGCTTGCCGCATTCGCCTACGCTTGGGTCGCGGTGCTTTACTCAGCCTAGATTGCAGATCGTCTAGGTGGTAGCACAGCCGAACGATCCTGCCAAAGTCCCCCTTGGCGATATCTACAAAGCCCGCCCCATCAAACCCTGTAAGGAAGCTTCTTACTCCAGGATCAAGTGCGATCACCCCCTTTGCTAACGAACACTGCTCGTTCACGGGCTCAGGAAAGATGGCATACCATCTGTCTTTCACCCGCATTAGCTCAGTTCCACGTGCCCATTCTCTGGGCATCTCCTCGGATGCACGGAACGCCAAACCTCGGGTGAGTTTCGGATACCACGTCCCATTGCGAAAGTTGCCGGCGTTGAATTGCAGCGTATGCGACCTGTCCCGCACACTGCGAAACCTCGCGTCTTTGCTTCGGCGAAACGCCAACCACGCCTCGACGACCGCGTTCTGCTTGATGTGGCAGGGGGCGTCCTTCACCCACCCGGGCAGGTCGGAGCGCAGGATGATGTCCCGCAGCTTTCTGGCCGTTTTTGGGGCACCATGCTGACGCTGATAGGCAATCGCTTGGTTGTAGCAGTACCGGCACGCCGCTTGCCACCGCTTCCAAACTTTAGCCAGCGCTGGCTCCGGATAAATCCGTATCTTTCTCGATTGCAGCCCGGTATTTTCTGAGTCCGTAGAGCCGACTACTGAAGCAGTGCAGGATGGTGAGGATATCCTCAACCAGTTCCTGTTGGGGAGAAAGGTGATCGTCATCGAGAACCAAGACTTCGCACCCGTATTGACGGCAGTACCACTCAACGAACTCAAATCCAAACCGGCAGAGTCGATCCCGGTGAGCGACCACAATTGTTCCGATATCTCCCGCACGGACTCGTTCCAATAAGGCAAGGAACTTTGGTCTTTTGAAGTCGAGACCGCCGCCAACCTCTCCGACCACTTCGGCTCCAGGATAGAGGTTAACCAGTCTTGCAATCTGTCTCTCCAAGTCTGGTTTCTGCCCTCGACTGCTGACTCGGGCGTACAAAACGACTCGTTTGTCCTTCTTGGGTGCTCTGTTCGCGTCAGCGGGCCGGAGGCCAATGTAGCTGTCGAGGTCATACCTTCTCGCCCTACCGGATGGTGTACGTACTGCATGGATCCAGCCCTTCTGTTCCCATCGCCTCAAGGTGTGGAGACACACCCCAAAATAATCCGCCGCTTCTCTCGGTTTTACATATCTAGCCATACCAAGCAGCCATACTGAACATACTGTACATTATTTTCAGTATAGTCCAGCATATCATTGACTAGAGTCATGCTCCACCTGGCTTAAGACCCGAAAAGGCAGCAGGGCTGGCCAATCGACGTTGGTTGGCAAGTTGCATTCCCACAGGCGAATGACCTCAAACTCGTGGCTCAGCCGTTCTAGGCGAAAGGAAGTTTGGAAAACTCGCTCCGAGGTCGTTTTGCGCAGATAAATCACCACCTGATGCACAGGTAGCTGTGGATATTTCCGGTAAAGGCGCAGCCGATAGTCGGCCATGCGAAAGGGGATTTCAGGATCTGGATCTGTTTGAAATTCCAGGTGCAAAATGCCCTGCTGCAGCCCCAGCAAAATAACAGAATCTGCTCGAACAGGTTCCTCCGAAAGTTCTGTGGGCAACATTTGCACCGGCTCAGCCACTTCTCCCACTAGCCAACGGGCAAACTGCTCCGGGAAGCGCTCTGCCAGGTACTTGCAGACGTTGTCGTAAGCCATGGGGGATCCCTGGGCCTAGCGCCCGCCCACGGTGATGGCGTCCACCTTGATGTGGGGCTGGCCGACGGTGACGTAGATGCTGCCGCTGACAGAACCACAGAAGCCAGGGGCCAGGCGGAGATCCTTGGAGCACATGGAGATCTTGGTCAGGATATCCTTGGCTTCCCCGATTAAAGTGGCTCCCTTGAGGGGCTTGGTGATCTTGCCGTTTTGGATGAGATAGGCTTCTTCCACGGCAAAGTTAAATTGGCCGGTGGGGCCGACGCTGCCGCCCCCCATGCGCTTGCAGTAGATGCCTTTGTCGATAGAGGCAAACAGGTCGTCCAGTTCGGCGTCGCCGGGGGCGATGTAGGTGTTGCGCATGCGGCTGGCGGCGGCAAAGGTGTAGTTTTGCCGGCGACCGCTGCCGGTGCGGGGATGGCCGGTGCGCATCGAGCCGGCCCGGTCGGCCAGGAAGTTCTTCAAAATGCCCTTTTCAATGAGCAAAGTGCGCTGGACGGGCATGCCCTCGTCGTCCACATCCAAGCTGCCAAAGGCCCCCTCGGAAAGCCCCTCGTCCCAGGCGGTGAGGTTTTTGTGGGCAATCTTCTGGCCTTTTTTGTCGGCAAAGGGGGTGGTTTTGCGCTCAATTTGGGTGGTTTCCAAGAGATGCCCACAGGCCTCGTGGAAGATGACGCCGCCAAAGGCGTTGGACATCACAATGGGGTAGGTGCCCGATTCCACGTAGTCGGCATAGAGCATCTGGCCGGCAGCCTCTGCCAGCTCCTGGCTGTGGGCCACAAGATCCCAGCGGCGCAAAAAGTCGGGATCCCCGGTGCCCCCCGCGCGCTGGCTAACGGAAGCGCGATGATCCCCGTCGGCACAGAGCAGGGTAGAGCTGACCGACTGGGTAAGGCGGATGTCGCGCACAAAGGTGCCGTCGCTGCAGGCTACCAGGATCTCCTGCCAGTCGCGGAAGTAGTTGGTGCGGCGGGACTGGATGTGGTGAGCTTGCCGCTTGAGCTCTGCGTTGGCCCGCCCCAAGATCTCCCCCATCTCGGCAAGGGAGCTGCATTCTTTGAGCCAGCCGTCTTTGCGGCGGCGCTCGGCGTAGTCCTGCAAGATCCCCAAGTTGACAGGGGAGACCAAGGCGGCAGGGCCTGGGGGGGTAAGGCCCATCAAGAGCAGGCCTTTTTCCAGGGCGGCTTTGAGGCCGGCAAAGGAGAGATCGTTGGTGCTGACGTAGCAGTCGGCCAGGCCGCGGAACACCCGCACGCCGGCGCCAGTGGCAAGCCGAGGGGTGATGCTGGTGATGGCGTCGTCTTCGGCCAGGCAGCTGATGGAGTTAACCCGCTCCAGGAAGATCTCCACCAGGTCGGCGCCAGCAGCCCGCCCCCAGCCTAAGAGAGTTGCAAGGGGATCCCGCCAGTCTTCGTCGAAGCGCTGCAGGGTGGGACGATAGTCGAGGTTGGGCAGTTCTTTGGACAAAAGCAGCATAGGAGGCCGAGAGCACTCAAAAGAGGGAAAGGGCAGGCTGAGATGCCGCCACCTTTTGTTCCCTCAGTTTAACAAGACGTAAAGGCTGCCCTTTTGGGGAAAGAGACTCCAAGCTTGACAAGGGCAGAGGAGCAGCCGAAGATCGCTGCACAAGGATCCCTCACCTTGCAATGGCTGCCAAGAAAAGATCCTCGGAGCTTCAGCCCAGCCTATTTGACGATCCCCTAGAGCCACCTGCCCCCGCTGCGGAGACGCTTCCCCAATGGGATCAGATCCCGCTCTCGGCCCAGGTGCCCATTCCCCCCGGTACCTATCGAGAACTAGAACAACTGGAGCAGCACTGCCGAGTCTGCCAGCGCTGCGAGTTGGCGGCCAACCGTACCCATGTGGTGGTGCACCGAGGCAACCCCAAGGCGAGGATTCTCATCATCGGCGAGGGGCCGGGGGAACAGGAAGATCTGCAAGGGCTGCCCTTCGTGGGCAAGTCGGGGCAGTTGCTCGATAAGATCTTGGCCTCCGTGGGGCTAGATTCCGAACGGGACACCTACATTTGCAATGTCGTCAAGTGCCGTCCCCCCAACAACCGCGTGCCCACCCAGGAGGAGATGGACGCCTGCCGGCCCTACTTGTTGGAGCAGATCCGCCTGGTGGATCCCTGGATCATTTTGTTGACCGGCGCCACCTCGGTGCGCTCCCTTCTGGGGGATAAGCGCGGCATCACCAAGATCCGCGGCGAGTGGATCCAGTGGCAGGGGCGCTGGTGTATGCCGATTTTCCACCCGGCCTATTTGCTGCGCAACCCCGACCGCACCCCCGGCAGCCCCAAGTGGCTGATGTGGCAGGATATTCAGGCGGTGAAGCAAAAGTACCTAGAACTTGCCGGCGCAACGCCGCCCCAGCCGGACTTCTGAGCTACTTTCCCTGGTATTTGGCCAGCGCCGCTACCCTCACCCCCAGCCCCTCTCCCAAGGGAGAGGGGGGTATGGGATCCCTAACTTGCAGGCTTGAAGCCGCTCAGCAGGCCGAAGCGCAGCAAGCCGCTGGCATAGGCCCGCCGCATCAGGCCCAGCCCCAGCGCCCCACGGACGGTGACCCAGCCGCTGCGCAGCAAAGCCGGGATCCACCGCCAATCGCGAGCCGAGGCGATCACCTCGTCCCAAAAGGGGGCCACCCGCTCCGACCAGTCGGCGGTGCGCAACCGCTCGAACCCCACCTGGTGGGCCAGCGCTTCATACTCCGACAAGCTGATGACATAGGGCAGGCAGTACACGTCGTAGATCTGCTGCAAAAGGCGCTCATCCTGGCGGCTCAGGGATCCCTCGCGGTGGCACCAGGTAACCACCATCATCTGCCCGCCCGGCTGCAAGACCCGCCAGCACTCGGCCAGAAACCGCCGCTTATCCGGCATGTGCTCGCCGCTTTCCAGAGCCCAGACCAGATCGAAGGTGTTGTCGGCAAAGGGCATGTCCAGGGCATCGGCCACCCAAAAGCGCACCCTGTTGCTCAGGCCGGCTGCTTGAGCGCGCTCCTCGGCCCGCTGGGCCTGGACAGGGCTGAGGGTAATGCCTGTTACCTCGGCGCCAAAGCGCCGCGCCAGCTCCAGGCTGCTCCCCCCAATGCCACAGCCGAGATCGAGGATGTGCCGGGGGGGCTTGGGATCCCCGATCTGGCCCCATTGAATGACTCGGTCGATGAGATCGATCTGGGCTTGGCGGCGATCCTTGCCGGTCTGGCCCGGCTCGTAGTAGCCGTGGTGCATGTGCTCTCCCCACACCTGCTCCCAAAGGCCAGAGGAAGCATCGTAGAAGCGGCGGATGCGTTGGTTGAGGGGAGAGGTCATCGGCAGGTGCAGGTCGGGATCCCTCTTATTCTGGACGATCTTGCCGTCCTTCCTGGCCCTGGGGGCGGGCTGGCAAAACCCCGATTAAGCTGGGAAAGTAGGCTCTTGTTGCCGCTGGGATCTTGGCCACCTCAGACTTTGCCCTCGAGCAGCTTCTCTTCACCCCGGCCACGCCCGAGCCCGACGCGGTGCGGCTGATCTACGCTTTCCCCAACACCTACTCGGTGGGGATCACCAGCCTCGGCTACCAGGTCATCTGGAGCCTGCTGGCCAGCCGCCGTGATGTGTCGGTCGCCCGCCTGTTTACCGACCTGGCCGAGCCGCTGCCGCGGGATCCTGAGCTGCTGGGCTTTTCCCTCTCCTGGGAGCTGGACTACGTCCACATCCTGGATCTGCTGGAACGACAGAGGATCCCCCTCCAGGCCGAGGCGCGGGAAGAAGCGCACCCCCTGGTTTTCGGCGGCGGCCCGGTGTTGACGGCCAACCCTGAGCCCTTTGCTGCGTTCTTTGACTTGATCCTGCTGGGGGACGGGGAGGGGCTGGTGGAGCAGATGATCCAGACCTATCGGCAGGTACGGCGGGGATCCCGCGCCGAAAAGCTGCAGGCGCTGGCCCAGGTGCCGGGGATCTACGTGCCCAGCCTCTACGAGGTGCGCTACCGCGGGCCCGACGGCCCAGTGGAGAAGGTGATCCCCAAGCTGGACGGGATCCCCAGCTCCATCCGCAAGCACACCTTCCGCGGCAACACCCTCTCGGTGTCCACCGTGGTTACCCCCAAGGCGGCCTGGGAGAGCATTTACATGGTGGAGGTGGTGCGCAGTTGTCCGGAGATGTGCCGCTTTTGCCTGGCCAGCTATCTAACATTGCCTTTTCGGGCAGCGGATGTGGAGGGACATCTGATCCCGGCGGTGGAGCGGGGGCTGCAGGTTACCCAGCGGATTGGCCTTTTGGGGGCTTCGGTAACCCAGCACCCCCAGTTTGAGGAATTGCTGGAGTACCTGGCGCAGGATCGCTTTGAGCAGGTGCGCCTTAGCCTGGCCTCGGTGCGCACGGGCACGGTTACGCCTCGCTTGGCGCAAGTGCTTTCCCGCCGCGGCAGCCAGTCCATTACCGTGGCCATCGAAAGCGGCTCGGAGCGGCTGCGCCGGGTCATCAACAAAAAGCTGGCCAACGAAGAGATCCTGGCGGCGGCTGCCCACGCCCAGGCCGGCGGCCTGAAGGGGATCAAGTTCTACGGCATGGTGGGGATCCCGGCGGAAACCCAGGCCGACCTGGAGGCCACGGTTGCTCTTTTCAAGGAGCTCAAGAAGGTGGCTCCCCGCCTGCGCTTCACCCTGGGCTGCAGCACCTTTGTGCCCAAGGCCCACACCCCCTTCCAGTGGCAGGGGGTGGATCCCCAGGCGGAGAAAAAGCTGCAGTGGTATCAAAAACACCTGCGCCCCCTGGGCGTGGAGTTCCGCCCGGAAAGCTACAGTTGGTCGGTCATCCAGGCCTTGATCTCAAGAGGGGATCGGCGGGTGGCCCAGGTTTTGCAGCTAGCACGGCAGTGGGGCGATTCCCTGGGCAGCTACCGCCGCGCCTTCAAAGAGCTCAAAGGGCAACTGCCGCCCCTGGACTTCTACGTGTACCACAACTGGGATCCGGCGGATCCCCTTCCCTGGCAACACATCGAAGGCCCTCTCAGCCTGGAGCGGCTGCAGCAGCACCGCCAAGAGGCCTTTTCCGTGTAGCATGTCGTGCCTAAAATCCCCTAGGAAGGGGATTGACGGTGAGAGCCTGAAGCGGCCAGAAACGCCTCGATCTCGGCGCGGTGGGGCAAACTGGGCTGAGCGCCAGGGCGGGTTACACACAAGGCCGCAGCGGCATTGGCAAACCGCAGGGCTTCCCTCAGGGATTTGCCAGCAGCCAGGCAAGCGGCCAAAGCACCGCAGAAGCTGTCGCCGGCAGCAGTGGTATCCACCACCAACACGGGGTGGGCTGGCAGATGGCCCCTTTCCTCCCCATCGGCCCAGACCAAGCCCGCTCCCCCCAAGGTGATGATCACTGTCGGGATCCCCTGCTGTTGCAAGGCTTGGGCCACTTTTTCGGCTTGCGCTGGCGTCTCCACTGGAGATTGGGCAAGGGCAGCGGCTTCGCTTTCATTGAGCACCAAGTAGCGCACCTGGCGCAACAGGGATCCCGGCAGGGGCACCACAGGGGCTGGATTGAGCAGGACGGGGATCCCTTGGGCAAAGGCTTGCTCTGCCACCGCCTGCACCGTGGCCAGGGGGATTTCCAGTTGCAGCAGAACCATCGCTGCCGGCGTCCAAGGAGGCAGCTGGGCGGGGGTGTAGCGACCGTTAGCGCCGGGGCTGACCACAATCCGGTTTTGCCCTGCTGGATCCACAGTGATCAGAGCGATGCCGCTGGGCCCTTCCAGCTCCCGCAGGTGGTGGGTATCGACGCCGTTCTGCTCCAGGTTCTCTTTCAGCAGGCGGCCAAAGCTGTCAGATCCCACTGCCCCCCACATCTCCACCTGGGCTCCCGCCCGTGCCGCTGCCACCGCTTGGTTGGCCCCCTTGCCGCCAGGGTAGGTGGCGTAGTCGGATCCCAGCACCGTTTCCCCAGGCCCAGGATGGCGTGGTACCTGCACCACCAAGTCCAGATTCAAGCTCCCCACTACGCGAACTAGGGCTGTCATTGGCTAGCTGAAAAACGGTGCCCTAGAGGTAGCTCATTCTAGCTCCCACCACTGGGTTGGAGAGCTTTCCACCTTGGAGAGGATTGGCTAGCTTGTGAGGGGGTGACGCGGAAACAAGCCATGCTGCTGACCACTACAGACGTGCTCCAAGGTAGAGAGGTTGAGCGTTACTTGGGCATTGTTACCGCCGAGGTAGTTTATGGCACCAATGTTCTACGGGACTTCCTTGCTAGCCTCCGCAACATCATCGGGGGACGCACAAGAACCTATGAAGAAGTTCTCGAGAATGCCCAGAAAAAGGTTTTGGAAGAGTTGGAGCAGCGAGCCAAACGTTTGGGAGCAAATGGCATCCTAGGCGTTAGCATTCATACCAACATGAGCGCGACAATGATCCTCGTTACCGCCGCCGGCACCGCCGTCAAGCTGCGCTAGAACCTTTAGGCCAGGCTCTCCATCAATGCCTCGTCGATCTCAAAGTTGGCGTAGACATTTTGCACATCATCCAAGTGGTCCAGCCGCTCCATGAGGGTCAGTACCAGCTTGGCTGTCTCGGGGTCCTCCACATGCACCTCCGTAGAGGGGATCCAGCGGATGGCCGCCTCTTGCACCTGGTAGCCTTCTTTTTTGAGGTAGGTGGCCACCTGCTCCAGCAGGGTGTAATCGCAGTAGACTTCTGCGTCGGTTCCCTCGACCTTGAGATCCTCCCCGCCTGCTTCGGCTACCGCTAGCAGCAGAGCTTCGGGATCTGTCACCCCCTCTAGGCTAATCACCCCTTTTTGCCGGAACAGCCAGCTCACGCAGCCACTTTCCCCCAGGCTGCCGCCGACTTTGCTGAAGGCCTCCCGCACCTCGGCAGCCGTGCGGTTACGGTTGTCGGTCATCGCCTCGATCAAGACAGCTACCCCCCCAGGGCCGTAGCCTTCGTAGCGAATTTCCTCCAGGGGGCTGTCGTCGGCCCAGTTGCCGGATCCCTTGGCGATGGCCCGCTCGATGGTCTCAGCAGGCATGCCTGCCGCTTTGGCTTTCTCCACGGCCGAGCGCAGCCGAAAGTTGGCGTCAGGATCGGGCAGGCCGTTGCGCGCTGCCACGATGATGGCCCGGGAAAGTTTGGTAAATAGGCTGCCCTTTTTGGCATCTACACGGGCTTTTTGCCGCTTAATGTTGGCCCATTTGCTGTGTCCTGCCATGCTGTGCACACCAGTCAAGCAACCTAAGGGAAGGGATCCCCTAACTTTGAAGCCTAAATCACCACCTGCTTAGGTCTCAACCCCAGAGGTGCAGGTCAAGGCTGGATGGGTTGCCGCTCGATTACACCCCCTGGTGGCGGTGGAGCTTCTGGCGTTGCTTGAGGCGCAGGCGTTGGTGTCTCTATAGGAGCTGGCGTGGGAGGCAAAGGAGGTACAGGCTCTTCAGGCACAGCCTCAGGCGGAGGGGTCGGGGTTGGCGGCTGAGTTAAAAAGGGCGTTACCTGTTCCAGCAGCTCGGCATAGAAGATTCCGTCCTGCTCCGGCCCAAAGCGGCCCACCGCCCAGCGGTGACGGGGCACAAACAGGGTTTGCAGCAGCACTTCCCGACTGGCGAAAGAGGGAGTGCCCACAAAGACGTAGCCATCGACAATGACACGGTTCAAGTCAGGCCGAGTTTGAAACACCCGGTCCACCTCCCGCAGCATCTCCGCATCCAGCCGCTCCAGCAGAGTTCCCAGAGTGTCTTCAGGCCTGACCAAAACCCGCACTGGAAAGCGATAGCTTTCGCATCGATACTCTCCGCAGAGCTTAACCAGCTCGTTCCGAACTCGGATCTGCACCGCCGGATCGATGTCTCTCACCGGCAGGGAGACTTCTGGCTCTGGCTGCTGTTCCGCTTCCTGGGCCCAAGTCAAGAGGTGGCCACCCCAAGCTCCCAATAGCAGCGATCCGCACAACAAGGCGAGTTCCCAACCTCCAAGGGGAAGGCTCCAGCCTGGGCTGCCTCGCTCAGGGCGTTGTGAAAGCAGGAGATTGGGATCCCGATTCTTACTCAGCGGGCTGTTCATAGGTTAACCACTACGGCGTCGATAGCTACCGCCAACTCTACCCGACATGGGCCTAGGAGGCACTAGGCTAAAACGGAGCCGCTCCTGCTGGATGTCGCTGCTCAAAGGATCAGGGGGAGGGATCGATGGATCGCCAAATCCGTTCGCTGCAGCTTGCCGAAATGGCTGTAGTCTAATCTGGAGAAGCTAATGATCCTGCAAGAGGTATCTATGGCAGCGCCAACATCAAAGGTTTGGGGATCCCCTCTGAAGCTTTTTTGGGGCTTCCTAGCCTCGGCTGTCCTCCTGGCAGGCTGTGGGGGAGCTGGAGGGACGGTGCCACCTCCAGTCAATGTTTGCGCGCAAGCCTTTCCAGCGATTTTCGAGGCCAAGAGCTTGCGCCCAGGAGCAAGGCGCAGTGGAACCTTGGGGCCAAATAGCGACTTGGAGATCTACTTTGATGAGAAGGACAATGTCATAAATGCCCGGGAAGTCCCACCTCCCCCTGGCACGTTTACCTTTTATGTCGATGGATTCCTTTACTTTCCTTCTGCAGCCAATGTTACGGGAGTTACTATCCGCCTAACCAGTCCAGTCTTCGACCCTCTGCTGGTCATCTTTGGTCTTGATGCCAACGGGAGGGCTGATCCAGAACTCTTCTTCATCAACGATGACGCAAAGCCTGGTGATTTCACCACCTCCGAGCTGACGATCCCAGTACGGCAAGACCGCTGTTACCTAGTGCTAGTGCAGAGCTACTGGGCCCAGAATTCCCGCAGCGTTGCTCCAGGTAGCCCAGGCCGAGGTCCCTATACCCTCGAGGTGGTGAGGGAAACCTCTGCCGCGCCTCCTCCTCCCCCTCCCATCCAGCAGAAGCCTGACGACAGGGAAAACGGCGGTGGCGGTGACCGAGGCGGTGTGGGTATTTAGCTCTGGCGGGTAAGCCTAATGGCAAAGCTTGCGCTGCCACAGGTGGCTGTGCCGCGAATCAAACGCCCGTCAGAGCTGACGGTACCGCTCCACGTGACAGTTGGAGTACCGCTACCCCCTATCCTGCCGCTAACAGAAAGTTGGTTGCCGATGAGCTGGCCACTGCGCTCAGAAAAGCTGGGTGAGGAAATGATAATCTGATCGCCGTTTTGCTGAATGGAAACGGTTTCCTGGATGCCAGTTGCAACATTGATCTTACACAGGGATCCCTGCCAGACAAAGGATCCTCCCTCATAGAGCCACTGACCGCTCAAGGCAAACTCTGGCGCAGGCGTTGGTGTTGCTGGGGCTGGCGTCGAGGTGGGCGTCGGGATCGGGGTGGGGGTAGGGGTAGGAGTACGGGGGACGAGCGGGGTAAAGCGAGGGATAGGGGTAAGCGTTGGTGTTGGCACCGGGGTGGGAGTGGGTGTTGGTGCCGGAGTTGGAGTGGGTGGCGGTGTCGGAGTTAGAGTGGGTGGCGGTGTCGGAGTTGGAGTGGGTGGCGGTGTCGGAGTCGGGGTGGGTGGCGGTGTCGGAGTCGGGGTGGGTGGCGGTGTCGGAGTCGGGGTGGGTGGCGGTGTCGGAGTCGGGGTGGGCTCGGGGGTAGGTGTTGGGGTGACTTCAGCGGTAGAAATCGGCTCCGGCTCTTCCTGAGTATCGCGGATTGTTGGGCGCGGCCAGAGCAAAAAGGCGGCTAGCAAAGCCACAGCGCCTCCCCCGGCCAAGACCCACTTTAGGCTGCTGCCGGAAGGCTGGAGAACCGTTGGGGGGGCGGCTTGCGGCAGGGGACGGGTAGGGGGAGTATCCGTTCGTGGTGGGACGGGGGGATCCTGAGGGGGAGCAGCCGGAAGCGTGTTGCTGGCCTGGATGACTGTAGAGGGCGTTTCGGCAGTTTCGCCTTCAACTTTGGGGGAGGGATCCGGCGCAGCTTCTGCCGAGGGATCTGAGGGGAGAGGTTCCCGCTCGGCGATGTAATAGGGGATCCCTGCACCTGCAGGCGGGATGGGGTCATCTTCGACAAGATCCAGATCTTCATCGCGGATGTCTTCAAAGGCTCCAGAAGCCGATCCTGTATTGCCGGTGGTTTTGATCGGCGGTCTGGGATCGGAAGAGGGTGGAGCCTCGTTTTGAGCCTTGGCACCGCCGGTGGGAAGAATCACGGTACTGGCCTGGCTGCTGGGGAGTTGAGTGGCCACCGTCAGCTCATAAGCCTGCAGCAGCCGCTCCCCCAGCTCCTGCATCGTCTGCGGGCGTTCGTCCGGGTTTTTCTTCAGGCAATCCATCACCACCGCTGCCAAGGCGGGCGGGATCGGCTGCGGAGTTGTCTCCGGGTTGATCTCAAGGGGGCTTTCGTAGCAATGGGCGTGGATCCAACTGTGCAATGAGTCGGTTTCCAAGCGAAAGGGCATGGATCCCGTCAGCATCTCGTAGAGCACCACCCCAAACGAGTAGATATCCGAGCGGGCATCCAGAGACTTGCCCCGTATCTGTTCAGGAGAGGCGTAACGGGCCGTGCCGATAAATCCGCCCCCTTTGTGGGTGCCTAGGCTGAGGGTGTGATCCGCCAGGGTCTTGGCCACGCCGAAGTCGAGGATTTTCAGTTGAGACGTGAGTTGGCCCTCTTGCAAGACTTGCTCGAGAAACAGGTTGCTGGGCTTGATGTCGCGGTGAATCACGCCCCGAATCTCGCGGCCATCTACCTTGGCGCGGAACGTGTGGGCAAAGTGCAGCCCTTCACAAGCCTGCAGGGCCAACCGAATGACTTGCCGAAGCGGCAGAGCCCCTTTTTCCCGCATCAGCTTGCCCAGATCCTGCCCCTTGAGGTACTCCATCACCAGGTAGGCTTGCTCGCCCTCTTGGCCGTGATCCAAAACTTTGACGATGCGGGGATGCTGTCCCAGAAGGATGCTGATGCGGATCTCTTCGGCAAAGCGGCGGCGCAAATCGATCTGGGCGTCGCCCCGGCTCAGCAGCAAGGGCGCGTGCAGGATCTTGACCGCCACCTCTTGGTGGTTGTTGTGTAAGTCCAAGGCGCGAAAGACGGATCCCATGCCGCCACCACCGATTTCTTGAATTAGCCGGTAGCGACCGCCCAAAATGCGATTGGTGAGATCAAAAGACATAGGTTTGCAGGCGCAAGAAAAGGCAGCTCAGGCCAAGATGTCCATACGATAAACCAATTGCTGGAATTCATACCCGCCCATTGCTCAGTCCAACTTCAGGGATCCCAATCTTTGACTCTCTGGAGGCCCAAGCGCTCCGCGCCGCCGGCGCGACCACCTCCAGCCCCTCTCCCAGCCCCCCTCACCCCCAGCCCCTCTCCCAAAGGGAGAGGGGAGTTAGGGATAGCGCTTTGCGCCGCCAGCGCGTGCGCGACAGCGTTGCGACAAGCCGTTTTTTATTACCATTTGGAATGACTATTTAGAGATTTTTTTAAGGATCTCCAGTAAATGTGAAAAAAGCGCAAGGGAATGCTGGGGGAAATTCAGCCTTCTGGGCAACCTTCAGCCCAAAGGGGGATGATCGGAAGGGATCCCTGCGCGAGGGCTTATGGACTTGGGCTTGGTGGTGATTGCCTACAAAGAGGGGGATCGGGAGAGCAAGGCCGCCTGTCAACTGTGTGCGGAGCAGTTGCGCCGGCGCGGCGTTACGGTGCTAACAGCCCCCACCGGCTTGCACCACAACCCCTACCCGGTCTTCCTGGAGGCCACTTCCGATCCCATCGACCTAGCTGTGGTACTGGGGGGAGATGGGTCGGTGTTGGCGGCGGCCCGCCACCTGGCCCCCCATGGGATCCCCATTTTGCCCATTCAGTCGGGGGGCAGGCTGGGGTTTTTGGCCCAGTCAGAGCGGGTGCTGCACCAGGATCCCTGGGATCGCATCCAGGCCGGAGACTTCGTCCTGCAAGCCCGGATGATGTTGCAGGCCCAGATTTGGGAGCAAGTGCAACTGGGGCAGGGGGCTATTCCTGGCGAGGGCAAGCGGCAGGGCCGCCCGGTCAGTGACGTGTACTACGCCCTCAACGAAATGTGCCTCAAGCCCATCAACCGGGAACGCCTGCCCGCCGCCATCCTGGAAATCGAAGTCAATGGCGAGATTTTGGATCAGTACCACGGGGATGGTGTGCTGGTGGCTACACCGACGGGATCCACCTCCTACACCCTGGCAGCCAACGGCCCCATTCTGGAGCCCAGCTTTGAGGCCATCATCATCACCCCCATCTGTCCCCTCAGCTTGTCCAGCCGTCCCATCGTCATCGGCGGCACGGCTACGGTGGAGATCTGGCCCCTTGCCGATCCGGAAGGGCTGACCCGCCTCTGGAGCGATGGCGTCTTGGCCCAATCGGTCAACCCCGGCCAGTGGGTACAAATTCAACGGGCTCACCTGCCGGCCAAGCTGCTGATCCTAGAAAAAGACCTCTCCTACTTCCGCACCCTGCGAGAAAAACTGCAGTGGGCCGGCAGCCGCATCTACATCCCCACCACCAACCACCGCCCGGAAGGGGGATAAAGGGATCCTAAAGTTGGGGAGCTAGAGTAGCGGAGTTTGACTCCCCTGGAATCCTCTCCCATAAGCCTCAGACTTTACCTACTCAGACACTTTTCCAGCAGTTCAACCTAAAGCTTTAAAGAGATCCGCGACTCAAGCTTTCCAAACGCTCCCCGACGGATTCCGCTATCAAAATGAGTCTGAGGTTCACTCAATTGGGATAAATTGCAGCAGGGATCCCGTGTGGATGAGATGGGCCGGGGCAGATTTTCCATCCTGGCCGGGATGGGCCAGCAGCACACAGCGATCTTGGGGGGTGAGGTTAAACCCGACAGAGGGATCAGGCTCTCTTTTCAGTTGAAAATTGAGTTGCGGATCCCCGACAAACGTCAGTTGAGCCAAGAGGGCCAATAGGCAATCTAGATGGGCCAAATCCGTTCCGAAAGGAGTCCGCTCCTGCAAGGTGGCCAACGCCACCGGGTGGCCTTCCCGGATGAGATAGGTGAGGATCCCGGCACAGCGCTCTACGGCCCGCTCCAGCTTGTTGCGATGCGCTTCAGGGCCTTCTCCCCGCGGCTGCCAGCGGTTTTCAAAACAGAGGACAATGGCCTGGGAACGGGGACGCTCCAGCTCGCGCACGACCAGTTGATCCCGTTTGGCCGAGATCTTCCAGTGCACCGAGCGCACATCATCTTGGGGACGATAAGGCCGCAAGCTGAGATAGTCCCCCTCCTGGCCCGGCTGAGGGCGCAACCGGCTGCCGCCGCTGAACTGATCCGGCAGCAGCAAACCCTGCACAGGGGCAGGCCGAGGAAACACGATCACCGTCTGCGCATCCTCAATTTCCACTGCCTTGCGGAAGAGTTCAAAGGGAAAGCTGGTGGCAATTTCAAAGCCCTGCAGCCGCCACGCCCCTCGCCGTGAAAAAGTGTGCTGATAGAAGGTATCTAGCTTGGCGCCGGGATCCAAGCGCAAAACGTAGCTGGAAGGCCAATCGGCCCGCCTGAGCCCCTCAATGCGCTCGCTGACCTGTAGGGAAAAACTGGGCAGGCGCCGTTTGCGGTTGACCAGCGTCAGCCCCACCAAGACCGGCTGGCCGGCAAAAATGCGGCTGGGCAACTGCCGGCTCACCTCCAGATCTTTGAGGGTAAGCTCGGAGAGCATGCCGCTGAGGAGAATGAGGCTGAGCAGCATCCCCAGCACCAAGTAAAGGGGATTGTTGCCGGTGTTGAAGGCGGCAATGCTTACCAAGAGGGTGATCCCAACAAACCGCCCCCCGATGCGGGTAAAGCAGAAGCGGCGCAGAAAACGAACCCGCTGCCTTGAGGACAACTGGGGAGGGCGGATCCCCAACTTCCGCGGCCACTGCAACGATTGCAGGAGTTGAAGTGCCGTTTGGCTAAGTTTCAATAACATTTGCCTGCCTCCTCTGCAGCCCTGTACCGCTAATTCTTGCTCCCCAACCCTCCGCGCAAGAATACCCGTATCTTGCAGCGTAAAGGGATCAGGCACTAGGAGCAGGTTTGTTCGGTGAGGATTTGGGCAATGGCCGCAGCCACCCGCTCCTGTTGTTGGAGAGTCAACTCAGGAAAACAGGGCAAGGACAACACTTGAGCAGCACAGAGCTCAGCATTGGGCAGATCCCCAGGTTTGTACCCCAACTTTTTGCGGTACACCGGCTGCAGATGCAGCGGGATGGGGTAGTAAACGCGGCTGGCAATGCCCCGCTCCTGCAACTGCTTTTGCAACCGGTCGCGCCGCCGCGAGTCCGTCGAGTCGGAACCAGGCACCCGCACCGTGTACTGGTGCCACACCGAGTTGCCCCCCACCGCCACCTGGGGCAGGATCAGCCCAGGGATCCCCTGCAACAGGCGGTGATAGGACTCGGCAATCCCCTGCCGCCGCCAGTTCCACTCCCGCAGGTGGGTCAACTTAACCGACAGGATCACGGCTTGCAGCGCGTCGAGGCGGCTGTTGAGGCCGATGTGCTCGTGCTGGTATTGGCGAGTCTGGCCGTGTTCTTTAAGAATGCGAACCTTGCGGGCCAATTGTGGATCCCGGGTCACCACCGCCCCACCATCCCCTGCTGCCCCCAAGTTTTTGGTGGGAAAAAAGCTGAAGCAGCCGATATCTCCCCAGGTTCCCACCGGCCTGCCCCCCCAACAGGCCCCCACCGCCTGGGCGCAATCTTCTATCACGGCCAACCCATGTCGCCGCGCGATGGCCAGAATCTCGGTCATGTTGGCCGCCTGGCCGAACAGATGCACCGGGATCACCGCCTTGGTGCGGGGGGAAATGCTCTTTTCCAGAAGCTGGGGATCCAGGTTAAAAGTGCAGGGATCCACATCCACAAACACCGGCCGTGCCCCCACCAAGTCGATAGCCTCGGCGGAGGCAAAAAAGCTAAAGGCAGTGGTGATCACCTCGTCACCTGCTTGGATCCCAAGGGCGCGCAAGGCCAGCACCAAAGCATCGGTGCCGGAATTGCAGCCAACAGCCTCCAGGTCCCCGCCGCCAAGAAACCGAGAGAATAGCTCCTCAAAACGCCGCACCGCCTCTCCCCCGATGTACTGGCCTGAGGCCAGCAACGCCTCCACCTCGGGCAGAAGGGTTTCAGCCAGAGCGCGGTATTGCAAGGTCAAGTCCAGCAGCGGAATAGGCTCATCCGTCACGGTGCTGCCTTTTGGGAAGGTAGCGGCCACAGCCGATTATCGAGGATGAGAGCTTTCGACACTCCCACCAACTAAAGAAAGCTGGAGAATTCTTACCCAGTCCGTTGCTGGACTCGTAAAGGCGTTGTCAAGCCGCCTCTAGACAGCTCTCACGGCCCTGTCCCGCTAGCGCAAGCAAGGACATAATGCCAAGGCTCTGCTTGGTTTGTCTTGCTTAGCTGCCGGCTAGGTTTTTCACGAAGGTAGGTCAGTATGTACAGTGTAGCAGAGAGAGAAATCAGCGATTAAAATCGCCTATGCCTCTTCCCTGAGGCGGAAAAGCTGATTTTCGGCGTCCACAACGCTCTGGCCCCAAGTGATTCTTCCCTTATCTTCGCTACAAGTGGACTGCTGGGATCCCAGCCCACTCCGAATCTATCCCAATCTGAGATAGAGTAAACGCGGTACGTCCCTGGCCAGGGATTCCCTAGGTCGGCTACAGCTATCGACAGGATGTTCTATGCAGGTTGCTTCTCAAGCAGTTCTCGGCAAAGCCCCTTTGGCCCCCCGAATTCTAGCTTTGGTGCCGGGAGGGATTGGCGACCAAATTCTTTTTTTTCCCACCCTGGCAAGTTTGCGGCAGCGCTTTCCAGAAGCGGAGCTAGAGGTGTTGGTGGAGCCGCGGGCGGCAGCTGCCTACGAGGTTTGTCCCTCGGTGAATCGGGTGCTAACCTTTCCGTTTAAAGAGCAGCTCTCGTTGGGAGATATCAGCGATCTGCTGGGGCGAATCCGGGAACGGCAGTACGATGCGGTGCTGAGCCTGGGCAGAAGCTTAGGGGTCAAGCTGCTGCTTTGGCTAACTGGGATCCCGAAGCGGGTTGGCTATGCTCCACCAGGGCCTGGGCGACCTTGGCTGACCGACCCGGTGCCCCTGAAGCCGGCCCAATATGCAGCGAGCATGTATCACGACCTGCTGCAGGGGTTTGGCATCACTGCGACGGCAGGCCTGCCTCAGGTTCGCCTAAAGAAGACAGACCTGGAGTGGGCCGAGCAGGAACGCAAGCGCCTGCTGGGGGATGCTGCCCAAGATTACGTGCTGTTACATCCCGGCGCCAGCCAACTGTCCCAGGAGAAGGGAATTCAGAAAATCTACCCCCCCGCCAGCTGGGTCAAGGTCATCAAGGGCTTCCGGGAAAAGCGGCCGGAGCTGCCGCTGGTGCTGCTGCTGGGGCCAGAAGATGAGCAGCTGGCGGAGGGCTTTCTGTCGCAACTGCCGGATCTGCCGGTGAGCCGCCCTCCCCACCTGGGCCAACTGGCGGCCTTGATTGCTGGCTCCACCCTGCTGTTGTGTACCGACAGCGCCCCCATGCACCTAGCAGTAGCCACCCAAACTCCCCTGGTGGCTGTGTTTGGCCCCACTGAGCCGGAGCGGCTGCTGCCTTCCGAAGGGCCGTTCCGCGCCGTTAAGGCTGCCAACGGGGTGATCGACTCGATTGCTCCTGAGCAAATCCTGCAAGTGATCTTCCCCGGCTAGCGGCAGAAGACTTTCCCCAAGACCAGCCCAAAAGGTTATGGGATCCTGCAGCCACTTCGGACAAGTTTGAAACCATTCCCTCACCCCAACTCCTCTCCCAGGACACTGCGCTCCTCGCCCCAGGGAGAGCTTGTCCCGCTATACCGGCTGTCCCAGCCTGGAAAGGGAGTAGCACAGTTTTCTCCTTCTCCCTCTAGGAAAAAGGCCGGGAATGAGGAGCTTGTTTGGCCATGCGGACGAAGGGACTTGAACCCTTACGCCTTGCGGCACTAGATCCTAAGTCTAGCGCGTCTGCCATTCCGCCACGTCCGCAAAAGCTGGCCCCGTAGGCCGGTTGTCAGCCGACTCGAATCCCGCTCAATTATGCTAACCCAAGCCGGCTCTGGCTAACCCGGCAACTGGGCAACGGCGACCTTCAGCTCCTCTGTGGCGTCCAAAACCACCCAGCCTTGCCCCCCTGCCCGCTTCCACAGCTCAAAGTGCAGGTGTGGCCCGGTTACCGCCCCGGTTGCCCCCACATAGCCGATCACGGATCCCTGTTCCACCACTTCCCCGGCTCTTACCGCGACTTCGGACATGTGGCCGTAGCGGGTGCGCCGACTGCCGCCATGGTCCAGCACAACCGTAATTCCCAGGCCTCCCAAGGATCCCGCGCTCACCACCTTGCCGCTCAACGCAGCCAGGATTGGCGTGCCCAGGCTGGCCCCCAGATCCACGCCGGCATGGAACTCTGGCTGGCCGCGGATGGGGTGAATTCGCATGCCAAACCCAGAGGTAATCGGCACGGGGTGGGGCAAAGGATAGAGCAACTGTTCTTCACCTGTCGCCAATTCGGGCAATGCCGGCGCTGGCGGCTTAGGCGTTTGGGGTTGGCTGGGATCCTCAATACGAATCTCTTCGCCTGGCATGAGGATGATGCGGCGACCGGAGCTGCGCTCCATCAGCACCACCGGCACCCCACTTTCCGGCTGAGCATCGACGGCCAAGTTCTGGGTTGCTGGCGGCTCCATAATAATTTCCCGCCCCACCACCGTCTCTGCGCGGGTTTCTGCCTCCAGGGTTGGAGAGCTGCCAGGTTTGGACGCCAAGCCTGGAGACTCTGGGCTGCCCGCCGGCAGGGGAATGGCACCATCCAACAGCAGGGCTTCTGCTCCAGGGGTGTCCAGAGCCGGGCCTATTGAGGGAGGAGGGGGCAGAGGATGGAGTTGCGTCTGCGCCAGCAGAGCGGTGGAAGAGAAGCAGAGCAGCAGGCCCAGTCCCAACCCTAAGCCCAGGCCCAGCCGCCGCAGCAGCCGCGCCCTTCTCGCCAACCGGCTGCCTGGCCGGGAGAGAAGACGCAGCCAAAAAGACTTTGCCGACATGCGCAAGGGATCCAACACGGGTCACTCAGGAGGAAACGAAGGGCCACTGGCAAGAGACGCTTGATAGCTCAGGCGCACCTGGTCGGGAGAAAGGACGAGGATCTGTCCTCCTGGAGTTTGTACCCGCAGCCTGCCATCCTCGGCAAGGCCCAAAACCGTAGCCGACGCCTCACCAGGGAGCCATTGGACTTGCGGCTTCACCGTCCAGGCTTCGTACCTGGAGCGCACAGGGGCAAACCCCTCCTGCAGCCAGATCTGAAACCCGCGCTCCATCCCCTGCAAAACCCAGGCGGCAACTGCGGTGCTGTCCTGCCGGGATCCCAGAATTTCTGCCAAGGCAATCCCGCCAGCGGGCACGGGATTGTTGACATTGACCCCAACGCCGGCCACCAGCCCCAGCAGTTGCCCTCTCTCCCCAAAGCGGCTCTGCACCAAGAGGCCACCCAGCTTGCGCAGAGAACCCGGACACTGCTCATCCACCACCACCAGGTCGTTGGGCCATTTCAGCCGCAGCGGGATCCCCAGTTTCTGTCGTAGGCTATCCACAACACCCCAGGCCAGCGTCAGGGTCAACTCCAGCAGCGAATGCCGCAGAGGCGGGGATCCCAGCCAGACCGACAGGTACAACCCCCCTGGCTGCGAGTGCCATACTCGCCCGTGCTGGCCCTGGCCTGCCCGCTGGCGAGTGCTGACCAGAACGGTGCCCAGGGGCAGAGGTTGAGGGAAGCGGCGACCCCAGTCCAAGAGCAGCCGGTTGGTGGAATCGGTTACTGCCACTTGGAGGAGGTGATGCCCCCATCCCCCTCGACCCACCAGGGATCCCAGCCGCGAGGGGGAGAGCATGGCTAAGTCCCCCCAGCCCTAGCTCAACACGATATCTTCTGCCGGGCGTTGGGCCAACCGCTTCAGATTTTGATAGCGCAACATGTCCAGCAGGTCGTTGCCGGAGCGCCCCTCCAGACGGGCCTCCACGTGCAGCGCCTGCCCCAGCGCCTCCACCGCCTGCAGCCGTGGGATCCCGCGCAACACCAGGCGATCCACGGCGTAGGCATCGGCAGCCAGAAGACGGCGGTCGTTGGTCTGGTCGCGGCGCAACTGCCAAAGCGCCAAGCCGCTCAACCCTCCCGAAACCGTCGCCCCCACCGGGTCTTGCTGCACGACCTCGAAGATCAGGCTCAGCCCTCCCAGAGCCGCTATGGCCAGGTAAAAGTCGATCTGCCGCGAGGCTGCCCGGCTGTAGTAGCCCACCTTGTGGAGAAACAGCCCTGCCCGCTGCAGGGGAGTGAACTGTCGCCACTCGTAGGGTTTGATGAACAGCCGCATCTGCCGTTCCCAGGGCATCTGTCGGCGGCCCTTGATCACCACCGTCTGCCGCTCCGAGGCCGGCAAGATCTTCACGCTCTCCCGCATGCTGGCGGGCAGCAGATCCAGCAGGCGATCGATCTCAGCCTGGTCGAGAACGTAGTTGTCGTAGCTGTAGTACTCCGAGTTCATGCCGGGCCTACTCCTGAGCTTAATCCCATCGCCTGACGCATCTCTCGCACTGCCCGCTCCAATCCCACCAGCACCGCTCGACTGATGATGCTATGGCCGATGTTCAGCTCTTCCATGCCAGGGATCCGGGCCACCGGGCCGACGTTCCAGTAGGTGAGGCCGTGTCCGGCGTTCACCCGCAAGCCCAGTTGAATCGCCTGTTGGCTGGCCTGCCGCAGTTGGGCCAACTCCGCCTCTTGCTGCGCCTCCGAGGATGCCTCCGCATAGCGTCCCGTGTGCAGTTCCACCCAGCGGGCCCCCACCTGGGCAGCGGCGGCAATTTGGATGGGATCGGGATCGACAAACAAGCTGACGGGAATGCCGGATCCCTGCAGTTGGCTTACCACCTCGCTAAGACGCGACACCTGCCCGGCCACATCCAGACCGCCCTCGGTGGTGACCTCTTCTCGCCGCTCGGGCACTAGGGTGACATAATCGGGCTTGATCTCCAGGGCGATGGCCACCATCTCGTCGGTGGCGGCCATCTCCAAGTTGAGGTGGGTGCGCACCGTCTGGCGCAGTAGCCGCACATCCCGCTCCTGGATATGGCGGCGATCCTCGCGCAAATGCACCGTGATCCCATCTGCCCCTGCCAACTCGGCGATCACCGCCGCGGCCACCGGATCCGGCTCTACGGTGCGGCGAGCCTGGCGCAGGGTGGCGACGTGGTCGATGTTAACTCCCAGACTTAACAAGGCTCAACTTCTTTCACTGTAGCTGGTGATGAATGCTCCTAGTATTACATTATTCATTACTTGTGCCGGTCAGACGAGTCAGGGTATTGCGGGGCGCAGAGCTAAGGGGCACAGGCTTTATGATCGAGAACGACACCTCGCCCCTCCGGGATCCACTGCGGGCTTGCCATGACCAATCCAGATACCTCTTTGGCGGTGGGACAACACTCCATTGTTGACCGGGCGCGGGTGCCGGTCCTGATTGCCCAATACCTGCCGGTAGAAATCTGCATCTACTACCAGGTTGTGCCCCTCGCTCTGGACACCGACAGCTTGATCTTGGGCATGGTGGATCCCCAGGATTTGGCGGCGTTGGACTACGTGAGCAAGATGCTCGCCTATTCCCAGATCTCCGTTGAGCCGATCCCGATTACTTTTGAGCAGCAGCAGGATTTAATTGCCTACTACTTCAGCCATCCGCCGAGCCCGGCAGAGGTGGAGCAGCTACGCCTCCAGGCCCAAGCCAGCCGCGTCACCCGGGAAGTTCCTGCTCCCGTGGCCGAGCCGCCCAGCCGACTGACCCCCACCCAGCCGCTGCCGGCACGGCCAACTGCTCCGCCCCTTCCTGTTGACGAATCGGAAGAGACGGCGCAGCAGTTGCTGAACTCGATGCTGCGGCGAGCTTTGGAGGAGAAAGCGGAGCAAATTTTTGTTGAACCCCAGGAGGGGTTGGTGTGTCGGGTGCGCTACCGCCAGCAGGGGATTTTGCGGGATCTATTTAAGGATCTCTCGGAGTCGATACGGGCAAAGTTGATCGCCGCCATGAAGCGGATGATGGCCCTGGATGCAGGGCTGATCGGGGAGCCCCAGCAGGCGGAAGCAGAGCGGATGTATCGGGGGGAGCCGCTGGTGCTGCAATTGCGCATCATTCCCCAGCGCTCCAAGAGTGGCCAGGTTTCCTCCTCCAGGGAAGGCGCCATCCTCAGCATTCTGCGAGGGGAGACCCTCCACAAGTATCAGCAAGGCCAAAACCGCCTCCGCGTCTCCGAGACTGTGGCTTTGGCCCAGCAGGCCCATCAACTGCTGCAACAACTGCAAGCTGCCCTCAGCACCACAATCGAGAAGCTGAAGCAATACCCCACCCCCCCCGGCAGCGACTGGCCCCTGATGACAGAAATGCTGGCGGCCATTCAGGCCCAAGCCCAGATGATCGCCATCCGCCAGCAGGACTGGGAAAAACTCAATTCCGGCAGTTGATCTCCTATGGGCATTTGGATACAGGCCGGGCCACTGCTCTCCTGCCCCAATCCCTGCCCGTAGGAATCCAGAAGCCTCTCCTCCTCGCTCCAGGCGTCCCATTCCCACGACAACCTGAGCGGCTTCTTCCTAGCGGGATCCCTCCCGCAACAGCACCAAAATCACCCCGGCAATAATGCTGATGGTGGCCCCGGCAATCAGGCTGGTGGCCAGACGTTCCAGCCGTTCCCCAATGGTTTGGGCGGTGTCGAACTTAAAAGTGAGCTTTTCGACGTCACCCGAGAGCTTCTCGACCCGCTCCGAGAGCTTTTGGGTATCTCCTGAGAGCCGATCGATCCGATCCAGAATCTCCCCTTGTTGTTGGGTGAGGCGAGCTATTGCTTGGCTGTTGGTTTCAACCAGCCGCTCGACCCGCTCTAGGCGCTCTTCTGTCGAAATCGTCATGGGGCTTGGAAGTCACGAGCAGGGTATCTCCGCCTATTGATCCTAGGCTACTCCCGGCCTTTTGTCTCTCTAGCGTCGGCTTGACCGGACAGCCTCTGCTCCTACTGCCTCGGTTGAGTGCGATAATCTGGAGATCGTGCAGTCTTGTGCGCTAGCCGCCATGTCGTCAAAAGATCCGACGTCTTTGCCCCAGCCCAAGCTGCCGCCAGGAGAAACCTCCGCTGGCTCCAGATCCCGCGCTTGGTGGCAGGCTCAGCGGGAGAACTTGCTGACAGTGGTGCTGGCGCTGCTGTTGGCCTTCGGCATTCGCACCTTTGTGGCGGAAGCACGTTGGATCCCCTCCGATTCGATGCTGCCCACCCTAGAAGAAGGAGATCGGCTGGTGGTGGAAAAGATCAGCTACCGCTTCAGCTCCCCCAGACGGGGCGACATCATCGTCTTCTACCCGCCTGCCAAGCTGAACTTCGACGGTGCCTACATCAAGCGGGTGATCGGCCTGCCGGGGGATCGCATCCGCATTGCCGATGGCAAGGTGATCGTCAACGGCATCCCGCTCCAGGAGGACTATATCTACGCTCCCCCCAATTACTCCTGTCCGGGCGAGCGCTGCCCCGGCGTGCCCAACCAGGGATCCGAATTTCTCGTCCCCCCCGGCTCCTATTTTGTGATGGGGGACAACCGCAACGACAGCCAAGACTCCCATGTGTGGGGATTTTTGCCGGAAGAGAACATCATCGGCAACACCATCTTCCGCTTTTGGCCCCCCAATCGCCTGCACTTTTTCACCCCGCCAGAGTATCCGGAGCTCTCTTCTGAAGGGGCGCAGGCCTCGGGGAGTCGAACCTAAACCTGGGAAAACCTCTCAGCGGGCCCGCTCCAGCACATAGTCCACCATCTGAAACAAAGCTCGGCGGGCTACCGAATCGGGGAGAACTTCCAACGCCTCAGCAGCCCGACGGGCATAGTCTCGCGCCAACTCGCGGGAGCGCGGGATCCCATTGCTCTGGTAAACCCACTCCAGGGCCTGCTGGAGATCCTGGGGTTCGGCCAGCTCTCGGAGGATCAGCTCTCGCATCTGGGGAAACTCCTCCAGGGCGAACAAAACCGGTGCCGTCAAGTTGCCCTGGATGAGGTCAGATCCCACCGGCTTACCGAGCATCTCTGCCGAAGCGGTGAAATCCAGCAGGTCGTCCACGATTTGGAAGGCAATGCCCAGGTCGCGGCCAAAGTCGAAGAGGCGATCGGCCACCTCAGGACTGACCCCGCTCAGCAGCCCGGCGGCCTTAGAACTGCCGGATATGAGGGAGGCGGTTTTGTAGAAGCTCTTGGCCAGGTACTCTTCCAAGGACACATCCGGGTCGAAGCGGGTGAGGCTCTGGCGCACCTCGCCCTCCGGCAGATCCATGATCACCTTGGACAGGAGCTTCACCACTTCCAGATTGTCCAGGTTAGCCAAATACCAGGCAGCTTGGCCGAAGAGGTAGTCCCCCGCCAGCACCGCTACGCGGTTGTCGAAAAGGGTATTTACTGTGTCGATGCCCCGCCGCACATCGGCAGTGTCGATGACATCGTCGTGCACCAAGCTGGCCGTGTGGATCATCTCGGTAATTTCCGCCAGGCGCCAATGCTGCGGGGTAATCTCCCCATCCGGCGTAGTAGCCCGCGCAATCAACAGCACAATCGCCGGTCGGATCCCTTTCCCCCCCGCCGAAAACAGATGTTCGGCAGCCATGGCCAGAATTGGGTGTTTGGCGCTAACCAGCCGCGACAGGTTCTGGCGTAAACGCTCCAGATCCGCTTCTACAGGGCCAAAGGGGGAGAGCACAGAGGTCATGGAGCCAAAGTATGAGAGGTTTTACAAAATTTCATATCTCCCCTTATTGTAGAGCACCCCAACGTTCTCGGGGAAAAGCGAGCGGTATCATGCAAACAGTCCTCTGCTTTTTTATGTCGGATCCCGTTCCCCCAGTGCCAACCGGCTCTGTCCCCCCCCTCCCTGCAGAACCCGATTGGGAGGAGGAGTGGGAGCTTGCACTGGAGCGGCCACCTCTATCGGGGCGAGCCCAGCCTCACCACCATGACCCGCAGTCGCGGCGCAAGCTGATCCATCGTCTGGCTCGCATCGAGGGGCATGTGCGCGGGATCCGCTCCATGATCGAGCAGGATCAGCCCTGTCCGGATGTGCTGCTGCAGATTGCCGCTGTCAAGGGGGCACTGGATCGGGTGGCGCGCCTTATTCTTGACGATCACATCCGTCACTGCATCCGCCACGCCATCGAAAGTGGCAACATCGAGGTGGAACTGGAAGAGCTGCAGCGGGCCCTGGATCGCTACATCAGCTAGTGGATACAAGCCTTTCCCATGGGGGTGGGCTGGGCTTTGCTCAAGCCAAGGCTAGCTGTTGCCGTCGGCAGCGTAGCGCTCCAGCAGAGCGGCGCTTTTCAGTTGCCATTGCAGGCCCATGAAGGCCCAGTCCAAGAACTCGTTGATCTCCTCCTGGCTGAACTGCATGGCTTTGCCGATCTCGAAAATCAGGGCCTCTTCTTTTTCCGCTAGCTTGTTGTTGACCACCGCCATCGCCGCCAAATCTCTCAGGATCAAGGCTCCGGCTGCATTGTGTAGAGGAGGGATCCGGCTGAGGTCTAGGGTTGCGCCTGTCTCGTCGGCCAGATAGCTTTGGGCCACCTGTTTTTCGACGCCCATCCCTTCTGCAATTTGCAGGAAAAAGTTGCTCTCCTCTTCGTCCAACTGGCCGTCCACGCGGGCCACCGCGATCAAGGCTTTGAGGTAGAGCTGGCGCTGCTCATCTGTCAAGTCGGCGTAGTTGACCATAGGGGTTGCTGCTGAGCTTGGGTTTCCTCTTCAACTTTGCCACGAAGATGCCACCTGGTGTCGATTCGACCCTTTTTCAGCCGAGGAAAAATCGATTACAATAGAGGGCCTGTGTCATAGCTAGCCGCCAAGACTTCCGCTGGGATGTGGGAAGGGGCGGCAACTTGGCTTGCTTCATCTTTTTTTCTCTTGGTAACCCTTTACAGCTTGCGGAGCACCCCCGAGGAGCAGACACCCCATGGTTAAATTGCGGCTCAAGCGCTACGGAAAAAGACGGCAACCCACTTATCGCATCGTCGCCATCGAAAGTAAGGCCCGCCGCGAGGGTCGTCCGCTGGAGGAGTTGGGCTACTACAACCCGCGCACCAAGGAGACGGTTCTGGAGACGGCAGGCCTGCTCAAGTGGTTGCGTTGTGGCGCTCAGCCTACAGATACGGTGGACAGCCTCCTCAGGAAGGCCGGCATCTACGAGATGCTCAAAGCCGGCGAGGGCGGAGTGGTTGCCGCGATTCGCATCCCGGCTATCGCCAAGCCGGAGGCTGGGATCCCTGATCCGGCGCCGTCCACAGAGGAGCCTGCCGCTGTTTGCGAGGCCTCTGCCGAGATGGCAGGGCAACCGGGGGAAGTCGAGCCGGCTGGGGCGGCAGCGGAACCGAACTCCCAGGAGCCGGAGCCTGAGGAGGAAAAGCCTCAGGTTGAGGCCTAGGGTCGGCTACGCTTTCGGTTAAGCTTGGCTCGGCAGTTGTTCTTCCCTGTCGTCTAGCTCCCCATGCCGGATTACGAGGCCCTTGTCCATCTCCTGATCGAGCCGTTGCTCAGCGGTGGCCCGCCGCAAATGGATGTGGAAACCACTTGTGGCGGGCGCAAGGTATGGCTGCGGCTGGCTTTTGACCCCAAGGATCGCGGGCGGGTGTTGGGGCGAGGCGGGCGCACCCTGCAGGCCATTCGGCAGGTAATGATGGCGGCAGCTCAGTTGGCGGGGCAATCGCTGTACATCGACATCTACGGAGAGTCTGGAGAGCGGGAATGAGCCAGATCCTTACCTTCTTGGGCAAAGGGGGCACAGGCCGGAGCACCCTGGCCGTGGCAGCGGCCCGGGCAGCAGCCCAGCAGGGGCGGCGGGTGCTGTTGGTGGGCCATCAGCCGGGGTCGGGGCTGGAGATGCTCTTGGGCGGGATCCCGCTTTCCGGCGAGCCGGTAACCATTGCCGCCAATTTAAGTGTGGTGCAGTTGCGCACAACTCAGCTCCTGGAGCAACACTGGACGGCGGCCAAGGAGCTGGAAGCCCAATACGTGCGCACTCCCTTTTTCCGGGAGATCTACGGCCAGGAGCTGGGGGTGTTGCCGGGGATGGATCAGGCCCTGGCTCTGGAAGCCCTGCGTCGCTACGATGCCAGCGGCCAGTACGACTGTATTCTCTACGATGGGCCGGGGGATCTGACCACCTTGCGGGCTTTTGGGATCCCGGAGGTGGCCAGTTGGTACTGGCGGCGGGCTTCTAAAGCTTTTTTGGGCTCCGACTTGGCCAAAACCCTGCGCCCTTTCGTCGAGCCCCTGCTGCGATCGGTCAGCACAGTGGAGTTCTCGTCTTTAGAGGATCTGTCGAATCGGCTGGGGGGGATGACCAACATTTTCGAGGAGGGACGCCAGGCCATCGCCGATCCTCGTCGCGTGTTGGCCCACCTGGTAACCACCCCGGATCCGATGGCCGTGCAGACTGCCCGCTACCTCTGGGGCAGCGCCCAGATGGTGGGGCTGACGGTGGGTGGCCTCTGGGTCATGCCGCTGGTTCCTGGGGAAGTGTCGGCTGCCGATTTTTCTCCGCTGCCTGTGCGCATCCTGCCGCGGCGCCAGGGATCCGATTGGTCGGCTTTGGAAGAGGCGGTAGGAGGGATTTTCGCGGTGCCGCAGGTGCCGCCGCCGGTGGCCATCGACGAGGGAGCCCGTACCGTCAAGCTGTTTATTCCCGGCTTCAGCAAGGCCCAGATCGAGCTGAGCCAGTCGGGGCCGGAACTGACCATCACCGCCGGGGATCAGCGGCGCAACTTGTTCTTGCCCCCCAGCTTGGCAGGCCGGCAGGTAACCGGGGCCAAGTTTCAGGAGCCTTTCTTAGTCATCACCTTTGGCTAGGCCATCGCGCCAGCGGAGGAGAAGGCGATGTTGGCCAAGCGGATCATTCCCTGCCTGGATGTGGCGGCGGGGCGGGTGGTCAAAGGGATCCGGTTTGTGCAGTTGCGCGATGCCGGGGATCCGGTGGAGCTGGCCCAGGCCTACGACCAGGCGGGAGCTGACGAGCTGGTTTTTCTAGACATCACCGCCACTCACGAAGAGCGGGAAATCTTGCTGGAGGTGGTGCGGCGCACGGCGGAGCAGGTGTTTATCCCCCTCACGGTGGGAGGTGGGATCCGCGATCTGGAAGGGATCCGGCAACTGTTGCGGGCCGGGGCCGACAAGGTGAGCCTCAATTCGGCGGCAGTCCGGGATCCGGATCTGGTCACCCAGGCCAGCCGTCGGTTTGGATCCCAGTGCATCGTGGTGGCCATCGACGCCCGTGCCAAACCTCAGGGTGGCGGTTGGGAAGTGTACGTGCGCGGGGGGAGGGAGCCGACGGGCCTGGACGCGGTGGAGTGGGCCAAAACCGTGGCCGAGCGGGGGGCGGGGGAGATCTTGTTGACCAGCATGGACGCCGACGGCACCCAAGCGGGCTACGACTTGGAGCTGACCCGCCGCGTGGCCGAGGCGGTGGCGGTGCCGGTGATCGCCTCAGGGGGGGCAGGGGAATGTGCTCACATCCGCCAGGCTCTGCAAGAGGGGGGAGCAGAAGCAGCCCTGTTGGCCTCGCTGCTCCACTACGGCCAGTTGACAATTGCCCAGATCAAAGCCGATCTGGCCGCCCACGGCATTCCGGTGCGTCGCTAAACCTGGAGAGTTTGCCCATGCAGGATCTGGCCGATCTCCTGCCCCATGTCAGCCGCCTTGCGGAAACAGCCGGGCAGGCCATTTTGGAGATCTATCGGCAAGATCAGATCCGGGTCAGGGACAAGGCCGACTCCTCCCCCCTCACCGAAGCCGATCTGGCCGCCCACCACTTGATCCTGCGGGGCCTGCAAGATCTGACCCCCGGCCTCCCCGTGCTCTCGGAAGAATCCGGCGGGATCCCGTATCCGGAGCGGCAACAGTGGCGGCAGTTCTGGCTGGTGGATCCCTTGGACGGCACGCGCGAGTTTATCGGGCGCAGCGGCCAGTTCACCGTGAACATCGCCCTCGTCGAGGCAGGGATCCCCATCTTAGGCGTCGTCCATGCCCCCGCTCTCGGCCTTACCTACAGGGCTGTGCAAAGGCTGGGGGCCTATAGAGGAGATCAGCCCATCCGGGCCCGCCCGCCCGCCCAGGCCCCTCTGCAAGTGGTGGCCAGCCGCTCCCACCGCGGCCCGGAGACGGAGCAATTTCTCGAGCGGCTGCGGCGGCGCTACGGTTCCCTCGAGGTGAAGTCGGTGGGCAGCGCCCTGAAACTCTGCCTTGTGGCCGAGGGATCCGCCCATCTCTACCCCCGCTTCGACCCAACCATGGAGTGGGATACTGCTGCTGCCCACTGCATCGTCGAGCAAGCCGGGGGAAGCGTCACCGATCTAAAAGGGGATCCCTTGCGCTACAACAAGCCTGATCTGCACAACCCGCCCTTTGTGGCGGCTGCCGCCGATGCAGCCCAACTGTGGCAGGAGCTGGTTCCCTAGAAAGCCTGGGATTACATGCCCATCTCGGTGGGGTTGAACCCCTCCGGAAACTTGGTGTACTCATCGTAGAGGGCGCCGCGAAAACGGGTGTTGGTGATGATGGCTCCCCGCAGATCGGCGCCAATTCGCAAATCGGCGCGGCTGAGATCGGCCTCGCTAAGGTCGGCCCTGAGCAACTTGGCCCGGTAGAGGTTGGCCCCCCGCAGATCGGCCTTGACCAGCTTGGCCCCAATGAGGTTCACCCGCCGCAGTTTGGCTCCGCGCAGGTCGGCCCCTGAGAGATCTGCGCCCGACAGATCCCCCTCGCGCAAATCCGCCCCACTTAAGTCGGCATCCCGCAGGACAATGCCCCTCAAGTTCGCGCCGCTCAACTGGGCTCCGCTCAGGTTGGTTCCAGAAAAATCCCGCCGGCCAGACGCATAAGCCTGCAACAGTTGCTTGGCGTCCAGCAGAGGTTTGATACTCGCTGTGGTCATCGCTGTTTGTTTCTCTCGCAAAAACGCAGAAGGCTACCCTAACCCCACCAGAGGCAGGCCAAGAGCTCTTCTGGGCTAGCTTACCACTCTGTGTCCCCCTGCTTAGCATACCCCAACGCCCCTGAGCCCAGAGGAGACACTCTCAAGAAGACGCTACCTCCCATTCGTTCAAAGCCGGTCGATTTCGCGGCGTAGATTTTCTAGCTCTACATCTACCTCGCTCTCGCTGGTGGCAGCAGATTGATCTCTCGGCAGAGCTTTCTGCTCTCCGGCGGGCAATTGGCCCCCCATCGCCGCTTTCAGCATCATCAGCTCGTGATCGATGTCCGAGCCACCTGCTTCCAAAGCGGCAAACTGTCGCTCCAAGTTGTCCACCGCCAGCTCGGCCACGGCCGCCGACTGAGCTTCCAGGGCGTTTACCTTCTCTTCCATACGCTCGAAAGCCGCGAAGGCACTGGTGGCGTCCACCCGTCCGATAACCTGGTTAATTTGTTGGGAAGCTTTGGCCGCCCGAGCCCGCGCGATGAGCATATCCTTTTTGGTCTTGGCCTCGGCGATCTTGCTCTCCAGCTTGGTCATGTTGGCCTTCAAGACTTCCACCTGTTTGGTCTGCTCATCCAACTGCCGCTTCAGGCTCTGGGCGGTTTCGGCAAAGGTTTTCTTGCGCACCAGCGCTTCGCGGGCCAGGGCCTCGTTGTTGTTGCGCAGGGCCAACTCGGCGCGCCTTTGCCACTCGTCGACGTTCTGCTGCGCCTGCTCGTACTGCCGCTCGATCCGCTTCTGGGCAGCAATGGCCTGGGCAACTGCCTGCCGCATTTGGTAGTGATCCTCAGACATGTCCTGAATGGTTTGGTTCAGGATTTTCTCCGGATCTTCGGCACTGCTGATCAGCGCGTTGAGGTTGGCTCTGATGATCCGGCTGACCCGATCGAACAATCCCATCGGTCGTTTCCCCCTCTCGCAGTTTGACCTAATGCTACCCTTGCCACGCCGGCGCCTTCCAGGGCTCCTACTCCAGTATAGGGATCCCTGGCCGGGATCCGAAGAAATTGGCCGTAACCCCAGACCAACGCTCCAGCCCTCCAAAACAGCCGCTGCAGAGAGGAGCCCGTCCCCCCCTGGATTTTCGCAGGTTGCAGGGAATTGTCGGGATCCCTGAAAGCCGAGAGGGTTTGCCGGACAAGGCCTTTTCGAACTTTGGCAGAGCATGCCTCTAACCCCCAAAACCCTGAACTTTGCTGAATTTACTGAGCTTTAGGCGGTTTGGCAAAAGTCATTGAGAGGGATATAGTAGACCAAGTTTCCCCCTGATCCTTGAGTCCACCGCAACGGTTGCCGGGAAGTGAAGGGGGAAAGCGCTCGGGGGGTATTCCTCAGGGCTTTGCGGGATACCGCCTTCCTGCTCAGAGATAGGCAGGATGCGATCGCTTCTTTCCTGAACCATGTTCAGGAGAGTTCAGCGTGAATGTATCAGTCTTTGGGATCCTCTGACAATGGGCTGTGCTGGAATCGAACCAGCGGCTCCCACCGTGTCAAGGTGGTACTCTACCTCTGAGTTAACAGCCCTCGCTGAAGATGCGGCTGCGCATCTGCCCAAGGGTTGGAAATTGATGATATCACATCTGCAAGCCACTTCGAGGCCCACTCCTTGCCGCTCGGGGCTGCCAAGACGACGACTTCTATGGCCTTGTCCATCCCCTCCTACACTTGTGCCTGGCCCAGCGCAGGCGGGGATCCCATCTGCACAAGCGGCACTTCTCCCAGGTGTCGATACAGGACATTGTGCAGCAGCGCCATCTCTACCATCCGCAGAGGAGCTATCAGTCTTTTGCCGAGATGCAACGCTCCTGAGCTTAAGAGTCAGTCGTCGCGGCACAGGGATCCAATACGAGCTTGGCAGGTGGCGATTTCTTCGGGGGTGAGGTTATCCCAGTTAACATCGCGGCGCAGCACCAGGCCGTTGTGGCCGGTGATGAAGCGGGGCAGTTCGGCTTGGTCGATCACGCTCAGATCCCGCATGTGGTAGGTGGTGTAGTAGGTAACCTCCGGAGCGTCGAAGTCCACATCGATGAGGGTAAGGGTCTTGCGGGGGGGCAGGGGGCTATTCAGGAGGGGGCGGGGGCCGGAGCCGAGGATGCCGCAATGGAGCAGTTGCAGTTGCCCCTTGTGGCCGGGGTAGTAGCCGTGGTGGTGGCCGCTGATGTAAGTGTGGACGCGATATTTCTCCAGCAGGGCCCGTTTGGCGTCTGCCTCCAGCAGCACCTCTCCCGGATCGTCGCGTCCGACGGTAATCGCATAGAGAGGTAGGTGACCGATGACGATGCGCAACTTGGCCTTCTGGGCTCGTTCGCTGGCCAGCGCCGCTTCTGCCCAGGCCATCTGTTCCGGCGGGATGTAGTTGCAGGTGGCATCCCAAACTAAGTAAAACACCCCGTCTTTTTCGAAGGTGTAATAAAAGGGAAAGTCGCCTCGATCCACAAAATTCAAACCGGGATCGTGGGCCGGGTCGTTCCAAAACTCGCGGGCCAGATCCCGTTCTTTTTGGAAGAGAAAGCCCCCGCGCGTGCTGCGGGCACAGGACGCATCGTGGTTGCCCAGCGTGAAGCCGTAGGGCAGTTTGGCAGCACGAAGCGGGCCGGCCACATGCCGGTCAAAGGCTGCCCACATGGCGCGGATGCGCTCCTCCGACAGGCGGGGATCTTGGCCAGCCACCATGTCCCCTCCCCCCAAGACGATATCCGGCTGGAAATAGGGGATGAGGCGGATGGCCCGATCCACCTCCGGGTCGTAGTCCACCGAGCCGTAGATGCCATTCAGGTCGCTGATCACCATCAGGCGCAGATCGCGGCGGGCTGGGATGTAAAGGCCCCGGGGAGCTTCCGGATGGGGGACAACTGTGGGCGTAGGCCGAGGGGTAGGAGGCGGGGAAGCAGGGGATCCCATCTCTGCGGATAGAGGCACAGAAGCAGGGCGCTGCCGACTGGCCCAATAGGCCCCCACCAATCCACTGCTGCCGGCCAATCCCAACAGGCCTAAGATCATTTGGCGCCGCCGCATCCCGCTTCTCCTCAACACCCCAGCGATATTCGTAGATAGGCGATATCGTATTGTAAATAACTGAAGAAAATAACTGATAATTGACGCGCTCCCGTTGGCGCCCTTTCCTCCGCACACTGCCTGGACAGGTCGATGCCCGACGGAGATCTGGAGATCAGCCTTTGGAAACTTCGATTTAGGAATGTTAAACTAGTGTGAATGAGTAACCAGCTATCTCAGACTCGGTATGACTTGAGGTTTGCCCATGCCTCGCCCTGTGGATTCTTTGGAAGCTGCTTTGGAGCGATGCCGGGAGTGCAATCTGCGCCTCAGCCGGCAGCGTCGCTATATTTTGGAACTGCTGTGGCAATGCGGCGAGCACCTTTCTGCCAGAGAGATCTACGACCGCCTCAATCGGCAGGGCAAGCCCATTGGCCACACATCCGTCTATCAAAATCTGGAGGCTCTGGCCAGCCACAACATCATCGAGTGCCTAGATCGCGCCGATGGGCGCCGCTACGGCAATCGTACCCATCCTCACAGCCATGTCAACTGCCTGGATAGCAACCGCATCCTGGACGTAGATGTGGAGCTGCCGCCGGAGCTGCTGGCCCAGGTAGAGCAGAAGACAGGCACTCGCATCCAGAGCTACCGCATTGAGTTCTATGGGGTGGAAAATCCCGGGGAAAGCTGAGCTGGCCAGCCAGTAGATTCTCGGGGCGGGATCCCGAGTTCTTCTGGAAGAGGATGAGCCAATGTCAGTAGGCTCGGTTTTGCCCTTTGCCGATCTGCGACTGGATTTGCTCAAGAGAAGCGGCGGGGGCCAGACACTTGCTGCCCCAGCACACCAACCCCACAGCTCCTGCCGGCAACGGCTCGGCTGCGGTGGGCAGGGCAAAGACGGTGGTGGGCCAAGAGCGCTGTTGCAGCGCAGCAATGTGCTCCGCTTCTAGGGTTGCCTTTACCCAGTTGTTGTACCAATCCAGCCCGACGAACAAACTGGGGCAGACCCGCGGCTGGGTGCTCATGATGTGGGCAAAGGTTTTCAGGGCCTGTTCTGCCCGTTCCAGGTAGTCCAGATCTCCGGTGATGGCGGCCAGGCGCACCAGGTTAGCAACAGCCACCCCATTGGCTGCGGGGGTGGCGTTGTCCTGAAACTCCTTCTCCCGCACCAGCAGCTCCGGGGTGCTCTGGGCGTCGCTGACAAAGTATCCCCCCCTGGCCTCATCCCACAGTCGCGTGTCCATCTCCTGCTGCAGCCGAATGGCGGCCTCCAGCCAGTACTGGGAGCTGGGATCGCCTGTCCGCGGCAGGCAGGCCTGGTGCAAATCCAACAGGGCCTTGATCAGCAGAGCGTAATCTTCCGATTGGGCAGGTACCTGGGCTGTGCCATCGTAGTTCAACCGCAGCAGGGATCCCGTCTGGGGGTGGCGCTGCTGGCTGAGGATGAATTGGGCGGCCCGCAGGGCCAACCGCAGATAGTCCTCCTCGCCAAACACCTGGTAGGCCCGCGCCAGGCCGGAGATCATCAGGCCGTTCCAGGAGACGATCATCTTGGTGTCGGTGACCGGCGGAATGCGTCCTGGCCAAGATTGCCGGCGGGCCGATTGGGCATCTACTGCGAGCGGGAAGGGGGTTCTCCGCTCGGTGGAGCCGTAGCGAGCTCGAAACAAATGGGTCGTCAAAGCCGTTTCCACTTCCGGCGGCAGCTCCCCTCCTTGCCTGCGCTGTAGGACGATACAGCCGGGCCGGTCGGGGAAATTGCCCCCTGGCAACAGGAAGAAAGCCTGCTGCAGAGCGCGGAAGGTTTCTTCATCGAGCAAATCTTGCAGCTCCTGCCAGCGCCAGACATAGAACTCCCCCTCCTCGGGCTCCGCATCTTCTCGCCGGGCAAAACTATCGGCATCCTGGGCCGCATAGAAATACCCAGCAGGAGCTGTCATCTCCCGCGCCACCCATTCCACCGTCAGGCGCACCGCCCGCTCGATGGCCGCATCCTGGATCCCGTGGGCCCACAGCTCGGAGAGAAACTCCAAGATCTGGCCGTTGTCGTAGAGCATTTTTTCAAAGTGGGGCACCGTCCAGGTGGGATCCACGGTGTAGCGGTGAAACCCGCCGGCCACATGGTCGAAGATCCCTCCTAACACCAAGGCCATCCCTCGCTCCTTGGCCCGTTCTAGCGCCGTCGGCGAGCCGGGGATCCCTTCTGGCGGGTCGAAGCGGGCCGAGCGCAACACCAACTGGGCGTAGGGCATCATGGGAAACTGCTGCACTGCCCCGGCGTTGGCCAGCAAGGGTTGGATTTTGGGGATCCCGGAGCGCAACAGGTCAGGGGGAATATGGTCTTCCGGCACCAGGTCGCTGAGGGTGGTCAGGGCCGCCAAGATTTGGCCCTTCATGTCCTCGATTTTGTCTTTTTCCTGGCGGTAAAACTGCAGGATGCGCTGCAGTACGGTCAGAAACCCCGGCCGGCCAAAGCGAGGCTCCACCGGAAAATAGGTGCCCGCGTAGAACGGCACCAGGTCGTCGGGCGTGAGGAAGACATTGAGGGGCCACCCCCCCTGCCCGCTCATGAGCTGCAGCGCCTGCATGTAGATGCTGTCTAGATCAGGCCGCTCCTCGCGATCCACCTTGATGGGCAAAAAATGGGCATTGAGGAAGGCGGCGATCTCCGGGTCGGAGAAGGCTTCCCCCTCCATGACGGTGCACCAGTGACAACTGGAGTAGCCGATGGACAGAAAAATCGGCTTGTCCTCGGCCCGGGCTTTCTCCAGGGCCTCCGGGATCCAAGGCCACCAATCCACCGGATTCTCGGCGTGCTTGCGCAGGTAAAGGCTGGAACACGTGGCGAGGCGATTGGCCATAGGTACACCCTCTCACCCTTTTTGCTTCAGGCTAGCGCGTCCTCTTCCCAAGGCGGAGCCAACCCACTGTTGTTCAAGATACACTGACCTACGCCTCCCCTTGCCCCAGGGATCCCTGTTGGTCAGACCTGCTCCTGTTCGGCAGCCGGGATCAAAAAATCCAGCGGACGCCCGTGCAAAACCAGCGTGGTGCTGGGGTTTTCCACAAAGCCAATGCGCTCGTAAAAGCCGCGCTGATGGGTGGTAAACAGGTAGATGCGCTCCACCGACTGCAGGTGGGGATGGCTGATCAGGGTTTCCACCAGCTTGCGCCCGATGCCCTGCCGTCGATACTCGTGATCGACCACGATGTCCCAGAGGACGGCCCGGTAAACCCCATCGGAGGTGGCGCGGCCAAAGCCAATCAGGCGCTCCCCGTCCCAGGCGCTGACCACCGGGTGGCTGTGGGCGATGGCCCGCTCCATCTCTTCCCGCCGGCGATTTTGGGCCCAAAAGGCGTTGCGGTTCAACAACACCAGGAGCTGATCCAGATCCAGATCTTGCCGCTCCAGGGAGAAGCGAATGTTGCGGTTGTCCACCGGTTGATGAGAAAAGGTGATGACAGGCTCGAGGGAGGGATCGGACATGAAGCAGACCTTGGGCAACGAAGATTGGCAACGGTTCACTGGGCAGCAGAAAACGGCAGCAAGATCGAGGCTAGCCAGCGGAGGCATTGTCGGCGGCCCGCCCTGCCTGCTCCAAAGCATAGGCTTTGAAGCGCTCCAAGTCCGCTTGAATCGTGCTCTCCACCACTTTGCCCACAAACAGGCCGTCCAAGATTTTGCCGAGGAGCCCCGGGATCTTGTAGGCCACCGACAGCTTGACAATAGTACTGCCCTTGCGATCGTAAAACCGCAGTGCCCCCCGATTGGGAAGCCCCTCCACCGATTGCCAGCCGATGTGCTGATGCTTCACCACCGTATGGGTGCGGGAGATCCAACTGAAGGTGAGGCCGCGCGTATCCAGTGTCCACCGCGACAGCTCCTGATCCAGCAGCTCCACCGAGCGGATCCACTTCATCCAGCGCGGCATGAGGGCGAGGTTGGCCCACAGCTCCCACACCTGCTCGATAGGAACCGGGACCTCCACCTGACAGGTGTGCTCTAACCAATCCGACTCTGACATAGGGCCTCCCACACGACATCCGGCAGAGATGAGGGAGCATCCTACGGCTTGACCACAAAGCCTCTAGGAGGGATCCCTGCCTTTACAAAATTTTATATCGACCTAAGATAACAATATCAGCTCAGCCGAGTTTGGGGCTTTGCGCTTTGGAGCAGCTCCAACCTCTCTCCAGGCAAGTTGCAGCTGATGCCCATGAGAGAGATGCAGAAGGCAGGTATCATGGTTGCCATCTGCAAGCTCCACTTGCATCGGCTCGGTGCGTCCACTTGTTTGACTCGACGGAACGATCTCACCATGATTTCCCAGTGGAAGCAGCATCTCAAGAACTACTTCGTGGCGGGGTTGCTGGTGGTGATCCCGTTGGCAACCACCATTTGGCTGACGGTGGAAGTGGCCACCTGGAGCATTGGCTTTTTGACCAGCATTCCCAAGCAGTTTAATCCCATCCAGGGGCTGCACCCGATTTTGATCAACCTCATCGATCTGGCGGTGGGCTTGCTGACGCCAATCCTGCTCATTTTGTTGATTGGCTTCATGGCCCGCAACATTGTTGGCCAGTGGCTGCTCAACCTAAGCGAGCAGTTGCTCCACGCCATCCCGATAGCGGGGCTGGTCTACAAAACCCTGAAGCAATTGGTTAGCGTTTTGTTTGCCCCCAACAACCAGCGCTTTCGACGGGTGGTGCTGGTGGAATATCCTCGGCCTGGGGTTTGGGCGTTAGCTTTTGTAACGGGCGTCATTCAAACTCCCATTCGACCGGATGGGCCGCAGCGCTCCCTCAGCCTGTTCGTGCCCACCACGCCCAACCCAACCACCGGCTGGTACGCCATCGTGCCGGAAGACCAGGTGGTGGAGGTGTTCATGCCGGTGGAGGATGCTTTTAAGATGCTCATCTCCGGCGGGATCGTGACCCCCGAGACCTTTGAGGCGGGTCTCAAACGGCGCGAAGGGGCTCTGGCGGTAACCATGCCCAGCCTGCGGGAGTTGGTGGAGCAGGAGCGGGCGGCAGCATCCACTAGGGCCGACTCAACGGCTGCCGAGGTGGGCTTTGAGGCTTCCTAGTTGGCCGCTTCCTCTGCTGGCAGGCCGGGCTGCCAGAGCTGGTATTCTTTGGCCTGCTCCAGGCGCACGTAGAAGGGCTGCATCTGCCGATCCAAGGCTTCCGCCTGCTCCGGGGGGAAAGCTTTCCAGGCGGCGCGGCTGGCCCAGCGGAGGATGAGGTGGACAAGTTCGCGATCCTCTACATCCAGCCAGACTTCTTTGCCCAAAAAGCCCGGCTGTTGGCGCAGGGCTGGCCCCCAAACCTGCTCGTCTTGTAGGATAAAGGCCCTCTGGCCACCGGGAGGAACGCGGAAGCAGAGGTGCTCGATGGCGATGGGCTGGTCTGACATTGGCAAAGGTTGGCTCTTGGCTGGCTAGGAGGCGGACGAAGGGTTGATCAGCCGCTGCAGGGTGGGAATGAAGTCGGGGTAGGAGATGCGGGCACAGTCGGCCCCTCGAAGGGTGGTGGATCCCTGGGCGGCCAGGGCAGCTACCATCAAGCTCATGGCGATGCGGTGGTCGGCGTGGCTATCCACCTCGGCCCCCTGCAGAGGGATCCCCCCTTTGATTTCCAGGCCGTCGGGATATTCGGTGACCTGGGCCCCCATCCGGCTGAGTTCCTGGGCGATGGCCGCCAAACGGTCGCTCTCTTTAACCCGCAATTCCGCCGCATCGCGAATGACCGTAGTCCCCTCGGCAAAGGCTGCCGCCACCGCCAAAACCGGGATCTCATCGATGAGGGTGGGAATGAGATCGCCGGCAATGCTGCAACCCCGCAAACGGGCCGAGCGCACGCGCAGATCCCCCAGAGGCTCGCCGGCCACCTCCCGCCGCTTCTCAACCTGAATATCGGCCCCCATCTCCTGCAACACCTGCAGCACACCGGTGCGCGTGGGGTTGAGACCCACATCCTGTAGCAGCAATTCGCTCTCGGGCACAATCGAGGCGGCCACCAGCCAGAAGGCTGCCGAGCTGATGTCCCCTGGCACCTGCACCGTCTGGCCCACTAGGCGGGATCCCCCCACCACCGCCACGGTTTTTGCCGCCACATCGACAGAGATCTCGGCGCCAAAGGCCCGCAACATCCGCTCCGAGTGGTCGCGGGAAAGGGCCGGCTCTGTAACCTGAGTAGTGCCTTCTGCCAACAGGCCCGCCAGCAGCAGGCAGGACTTTACCTGGGCCGAGGCCACGGGCGAGTGGTAGTGGATCCCCTTTAGGGATCCCCCCTGCACAGCCAGAGGTGCCAGGTTGCCCCCGGCCCGTCCCCAGATGTTGGCCCCCATCTGCCGCAGCGGCTCCACCACCCGTCCCATGGGCCGCGAGCGCAGGGAGCGATCCCCAGTGACAGCAAAAAAGCGACCCGCCTGGCCAGCCAGGATCCCCAACATCAGGCGCAGGGTGGTGCCGGAATTGCCGGCATCCAACACCTCTGCCGGCTCCTGCAGGCGATCCAAGCCCACCCCCTGGATGCGGACGCACTCGCTGTTGAGCTCTGGGATATCGGCCCCCAGGGCCCGAAAACAGGCTGCCGTACTGCGGGGATCCTCCCCCAACGACAGGCCGTGAATGACGGTTTCCCCTTCCGCCAGGGATCCCAGCATCAGGGCGCGGTGGGAGATGGACTTATCGCCTGGAATGCTCACTTGACCGCGCAGGCCGCGGGCGGGCGAGAGCGTCAGGATGTCGGCAGAAGAAGCGGTGGTCAGCACAGCAGCCGTAACACCAAACTAAAGAACAGACAAAGGCAAGAGCAGTCTTAATCATACGTTAGGCTGGAACCTGCCCTGCTCTTGCCGGCGGTCGGCCTTGCACCCAGATGATCCTGAACCACTGGAAGACAGCCCGTCTTTTGACGGCAGCCGACCCTATCCTCGAGGATGAGCTTAACAACATGGATTCCTCGGTCGGGGCCTGGCCTCGGCCTTTTTTTTGCAAGCCCTTACGTTGTGAATGCTAGCGTTTGATGGTACTAGAGTTGTCTACCGATCCTGCAATAGGTAAAGCTAGGAGCGGGGAAAGAATCAAAGCCACCCCCTGCGCCTATGGACTTGGCAAGAGCTGAGCTTGGGGAAATGCTTCTGTACCACCACGAGTCCGTTTTGACGGAGGCAGTGGTGGCCTACCTGCAACCCCAGCAGGGCGGCGCGTTTTTGGACGTGACGTTGGGAGGCGGTGGGCACAGCTTGGCGCTGCTGCAGAGGGGAGCGGATCGCGTGGTGGGGCTGGATCGCGATCCGACGGCTCTGCAGGCGGCCCAGGCGCGTCTGGCCGCAGCCGGGATCCCCGGCAATCGCCTCCAACTCTGGCACCTCAACTTTGCCGATTTCGACCTGCAGCGGCACGGCTTTCGGGATGAGCGAGGGCAGGGGATCCCTTTCGATGGCATCGTAGCCGACCTCGGGGTGAGCTCGCCCCAACTGGACTGCCCCGAGCGGGGCTTTAGCTTTCGCGCCGAGGGGCCGCTCGATATGCGCATGGATCCCACTGCCGATCAGGAAACGGCTGCCGACTGGGTCAACCGCCGCCCCGTCGAGGACTTGATCGACATTTTCGTTCGCTATGGCGAGGAGCGCTTTGCCCGCCGCATCGCCCACCACATCGAACGCTCCCGCCCCCTTTTCACCACCACCCAACTGGCCCACGTAGTCTGGCAGGCGGTGCCGCCGGCGGCAAGACGGGGCCGCATCCACCCGGCCACGCGGATCTTTCAGGCCCTGCGCATTGCCGTGAACCGAGAACTGGAAGCCCTGGAAACCCTGCTGGCCCAGGCTCCCAATTGGCTAAAACCCGGCGGCAGGTTGGCCGTGATCAGCTTTCATAGCCTGGAAGATCGCCTGGTGAAATGGGCCTTTCGTACGGATCCCCGCTGGCAGGTGCTCACCCCCAAACCCCTGTGCCCTTCCGAGCTGGAGCAGCAACGCAATTCCCGCGCCCGCTCCGCCAAACTGCGAGTGGCTGCCCGCAGCAGCTAAGTTGCCGCCCTGCCCCCCTGGAGGCCCTCTGAGGTGCGTGGAGATCGGATAGAGTGGGGCCCAGTTGGCAGCAATTTCTTGGTGTGGGTGAGGTGCAAACCCCTATGGTCAGCCAGCCTTTGAACGCGAGCCGTGGCCGCAGTTTTCTCCCTGTCCAGCGCAAAACCGCGACCTTGGCCCCTCGTTCCCATCTAAGGACTACCCCGCCCCTCCCCGCCGGCAAAGTCAGAACCCGTCGCCCCCAACCCTCGAAATCAGCCTATCCCCATAGCCGGGATCCCGCCTGGAGAGAGCACCTGATCTGGTGGAAGCAGATCTCCACGGGCATGGCCATCGTCTCGGGGTTGTCAGTGCTGAGTGTGTACAGTTGGACGGTGCATACCCAAAGCCGATGGAGCCAGCGCTACCAAGTGTGGCAGCAGATGCAGCGCAACGAACGACAGTTTCTCCTCACCCAAGAGTCCATCGCCAATTCCTTGCGGGAAATCGCCGATCGCTCCGACATGGTGCCTCTGGTACCGGAGCGGATGATCGAGGTGCCAATTGCCCTCCCCAGCACGGCTTCTGGGCAGGGGCAGAGCAAAGCCAAGCCTCTGGAGGCATCCGAGCAAGCCCCTCCTTTTTACCCGGTTGGATACTAATCCAAAGGCTCTAGGCGGTAGCGGCTGAGCCAGTGATCCAAGTGCACCTCCTCCTCATCCAGGAGTTGGGCGTTGATCAGACCCCGCTTGAAGGCAAGGCGAATGGCGCGGGCCCGCAAGCTAAAAGTTGTGCCCCACTCCTCGCTCTCAATTTGGTCGTTGCTCACCTCAAGCTTGTCGTAGAGATTGCGCAGACGATTGGTCACCCCTCGCCGCGACAAAAACCGCCGTGCGGCAATAGCTTGATCGGTGAGGCCGAGGGCAATATCGATCAACACCTCGTACTCAGCATCGCTGAGGCCGGTAATTTTGTTTTGCGAACGGGAATCGACCCCCCGCACCTCCCGATCGATCACGCATTGCTCATCCTGCACCACGGCCTGGATGGCACTGACCAATTTTTCGTCGGAGCAATTCTTCAGGAGATAGCCGTAGACAGTTTGCGGCGGCACGATCTTGTGCAGTTCCCGCACATAAACCTCATCGGCAAAGTGGGACCAAAAGATGATGCGCGTACTGGGTTGCTCCGACCAAACTTGTCGAGCCACCTCGATCCCGCTCATCTCGGGCATGCGGATGTCCAACAACAGGAAGTTGGGACGGTGCTGACGGTAGAGCTCCAATGCCTCTCTGCCGTTGGAGGCCATGTACACCGGGCCAAACTGAGGCAGATGCTGCATCAGCAGGCTGTGCACATGTTGGCGGTAAAGGGTGTCATCTTCAGCAAGGAGGGTGCTCACAGGCCTTGATCGCTAGTCGACCTACTCTATATGTTTCCTACCCTAGAAATCTCTGCGAAGGAAGACAAGGCACTAATGAGCAGTGGCAAAGTCGAGCCAGCGATCCCCTACGGCAGCTACAGGTAGCCCCTCAGGACGGTATTTGATTGACCCGGAACTGTTGCCATTCTTGGCGGGTTCGTTGCAGCATCTGTAGCAGCTCCTCCCACCGTTCGCCTTCGATCAGCCGCTCTATTTTCCCCAACTGGACTTGATAGCCACGCAGGGCGGCCAGGAGCGCCTGTCGGTTGTGACGGGCCATCTCCAGCCCCAACTGCGGGATCCCGCCACCGACACGGCTGGTATCTCGGAACCCGCTGCTGGCCAGGGTGCGAGCCAACTCCAGAATGTCGGGATCCTCCTCTTGGCCGACAGCAGCGATCAAGCCGGCGCCGATCATGACCGGCAAATGGCTGATCCAGGCCACCGCCTGGTCGTGGCGTTTCGGATCGGCCAGGACAACTTCTGCACCGACCGCTGTCACCAGTTCTTTCATCGCCTCGATCGCCTGCGGCTGCGTCTGGGGGAGGGGAGTGAGTACATAGGGCCGCCCCAGAAACAAGCTGGCTTCCGCCGCCTGGATGCCCTGCAACGTCTTGCCGGCCATCGGGTGCCCTCCAACAAACAGCGGCCACAATTCCGTTGCCGGAGCAACAATCGGTTGTTTCACCGAGCCGACATCGCTCACCACCGTCTGCGGCGATAGATGGGGCACCAAGGCCGCCAGCGTGACCAATACCTGCTCCAGGGGGGTGCAGATCACCACCACCTGGGGATCGAAATCAGCCAACTGAGCCAAATCGGTTCCACAGCCCTGCAGCGCTCCCCGTTCCAGCACCGCCTGACAGGTGGCCCGATTGCGGCTGATCCCCCAGACGGGATAACCCTCTTCGCTGAGTTTGAGGGCCAGGGATCCGCCGATCAACCCCAACCCGACAATGGCAATGCGCATGGTTTTCCGTATCTATGGTTACTATTAAGTACTCTGAAACGGCTTGGGGCATGGAGAGACGGCCTTTCCGGATCCCTTCCAGATTAAAACCAGATTAAAGGCTCCATCCCGCCGCGCAAAAAGCATACAGCGGAGGGATCCAGCAGCTAAGATGGAAGGATGAACTGGGTAACCCCCACAACAGTTCGCCCGGATCTTTCATCTCAGGAGGGGACCGTGCTTCATCGTAGGATCTATCAACTCAGCCGCGAAGGCAAGGATGTGTGGATCTACCTGCGCGATCAGGGACGCTGGCTGGAACGAGCCAAGATCCTCGATATCGAAGGGGATACCATCCTGGTTCGCTACGAAACGGAAGACGAAGAGGAGATTTGCTCCTGGGAGGAGATGATTCGTTTGGAGAGCATCGGAGCTGTTGCCCAGCGCCTTTCCTCCATCCCGAAAGGGGTGCTCAGCACCTCGGATTTGCTCATTTCCGAGGATTGTCCTCCTGCTGAGTTACTGCATTCTCCCTCTTCGCCTCGCGCCACAGAGCCCCTCAGCGAAGAGCATGCCGGCAGCGAGCGCCTTGAAGAGTATTACCTGGATCGGGAAACCTCTGCCGTCCGTGACGGCGAAGCGGAGTCTTTGCTGCCCCTGCGCCTGAACGGAGAAGACCTCAAACGGGCGGATCGGGCCCGAAACGATGTGGAAGGCCAGCGGGAGGGCAACCACGACTGAGCCGCAGTCTTCATGGAAAGCGGCAGAAAGGGATCCCTGGGTAGGATCTATTCTAGGAGGGATCCCCTACGGCAGGGACGAATGGTCAAGGGGCCGTAGAACTCCTCCTGGTAAAGCTCAACCTGCGAGCGAGAAGCCATTAGCAATAGCGACCAGAACACCTGAATCGGGTGGGAAGCCCCGCCACTGCCTTTTAGAGCGCTTTCTTGGCAAAAGTATTGCTGCAGGTCGTCAAAGCTGATTTGGGCGAGACCCTGCTGCCAAAGTTGGGCAAGCAGAGATTCCAGCTCGGCGGCGGTCTCTACGAGGTTTTCTGGGTGGGCCAACTGAGCGACTGCTGATAGCGCTTGCTTGCGAGAAACCCGTTGAGCCAGGGGCCTTGAGGCAGGCTCAAGGCGCTGTTCCAGCAAGGTCTCCAGCTCCTGCAGGTGGCCGATTAGTTCTTTGAGGGTGATGGGCCGAGTCCGACTCGGGCGGGGCACGGCCCTGGGTTGCAACACGCGATCCAGTTGGGCCGACGACCAACTCAGCCAGGGATCCTCCTCCACCTGCACCGGGTTGGTCTCCTCACTTTCTTCGTCTTCCGGCTTCGACAGCGCCATCGCCTTGAGATAGACCAACATAGCGGCATGGAGAAAAGCCTGTCCCGACTCCGACAGGTCATGGCTGCTGGCAGTGGGAGCCATACGGGCTAAAAACCGATCGATGACGTCGATAACCTGCACATCCCACGGGTTAATCTCGCCCCGTTCCGCCAAATCGATAAGCAAAGCAATTGCCTCTTCAGTCGGTGAGTAGGCCATAGTGCCCCTAGCCTCTGTCCCTCACTGTAGCCCCCAAGCGGGATCCCGGCCATCTCCAGCCGGATTCAAACCTCCAGCTCAACTTCTCAAGCCAACCGGCTGTGCAGAGGCGGCGCGATCGTGTAAGAATCGTGTAAGATAGTAGTCCAGCTCTAGCAGTTGCTAGAGTGAGAGTAAGGGCGGTTAGCACAGTGGTAGCGCACTTCCTTCACACGGAAGGGGTCACAAGTTCGAATCTTGTACCGCCCATAGGTTTTGACCTTTAGCAGACAGAGCTCCCCCTTCTCCTGCTGGGTGCTGCTTCTGTCTACAGGCTCCCCCGCCTTTGCTGGGGAGCCACCGCTTATCGGCAACGAGGACAGACAGCTTCCTCCCTGCCCTTAGGCAGGTGCTTCAATCGGGGTAGGCTGGGAAGATGCAGGGCTCCCCTGACTATAACCAAAAGCTAGGAGATGCTGCATGAGTCCCTTCACCAACCCTCCTCAATCATTGACTGCCGGCGAGTTTTTATCTCACTTAGAGGAGATAACAGGAGCCTACAAAGTCAAGACGTCTATTATCACCTTTTACAGCAGAATTTGGAGCCAAGCATTCGATCTCAAGTTTTCCAAGGGTCAGTGGGTTTTCGGGTACAGCCCCTACTGGAGAGCGCTTCTGGAAGCCAAGCTCCAAACCAGCGAATACTATCCAATATCTTGCGTTGTCAGGACCTTCACTGACGAAAAACACAAGCGCAAGGCCCCAAATGGCAAAACCGTCTTGATCCCGACCAAAGAGCTAAGGATGTTCTTTCTTCCCGCTCCAGGTCAGGTTATTAAGCTAACTCCAGAGGAATGCTTTGCCTGTCACCATACGGACTCCCAAACAGGAGAGCCACTCCCCCTTGAGCAAGATGTCAAGTTCTTGTAGTGGCGGCAGTGGGAGTTAGAAACTCTGCCGGGGCTGGGGCCATGTAGCTTAACCCCAATCAAGAGCTTGGCTGCAAGCGCAACAGGGATCCGTTGGGGGCATCCGTCAGCAGGTAAAGCAAGCCATCCGGCCCTTGGCGCACATCCCGGATACGGCCAACCGCCCCTTCCAGAAGGCGCTCTTCTGCCACAACGCGATCCCCATCCAGCACCAAGCGCGCCAGGTGTTGCCCGGCCAGCGCTCCCACGAATAGGTTGCCTCGCCATTCGGGGAAAGCCTCTCCTGTGTAGAAAGTCATGCCAGAAGGGGCAATGGAGGGGGTCCAGTGCAGCAGCGGCGAAGCCAATCCAGGAGCTGCCGCCAGTCCTTGACCAACCGGTTCGCCGCTGTACTCCCGACCATGGGTAATCAGGGGCCAGCCGTAGTTGATGCCGGGGGCCAAGATGTTGATCTCGTCCCCACCTTGCGGCCCATGTTCGTGCGTCCAAATGGCTCCTGTATCGGGGTGGCGGGCCATTCCCTGAATGTTGCGGTGGCCGTAGGTAAAAATTTGCGGCAAAGCCCCCGCTTGATTCACGAAAGGATTGTCCGCCGGGATCCCGCCTGTATCCGTAACGCGCAACACCTTGCCAGCAGCATCCCCCAGATCCTGAGCCCGATCCCGCTCGCCGCGGTCGCCGGTGCTGATGTAGAGAAACCCTTCTTCGTCAAAGGCCAGGCGGGAGCCGAAGTGCTGTTGGGCAGGCGTCTTGCGCTCCATGTCAAAGATCACTTCCAGATCCTGGAGTCCCTTCTCCCCCAGGCGGGCCCGCGCCACCCGCGTCCCCCCGCCGCCCGGCCCAGGAGCCGCATAGGACAGGTAAATCCAGCCGTTCTCCGCGTAGTTGGGGTGCAAGGCGATATCCAGCAGCCCTCCCTGGCCGCGGGCAAACACCTCCGGCACCCCGGCAATGGGCTGGGGATCCAACCCCTGCTCGGTAACTCGGCGCAGCCGGCCCGGACGTTCGGTAACCAGGATGGTGCCATCCGGCAGAAAGGCCATTCCCCAGGGATGCTCCAGCCCGCTTGCCAACGTCACCACCCGAAAGCGCTGCTGGCTTTTGGCTCTGGGCAGAGCTTGGGCGTGATCCCCCTGTTGCAGGGACATGACCGTTTCCGGGCTAACCGGGTAGGCCCCCACGGCAGCAGGGACAAATACCCCTCCCAAAAGCAACAAGGAGAGGAGTGGTATCGCCGGGATCCGCATGGCCATTGCCGCCTCGTTTTCGCGATGGATTTTGAGGTCTGAGCTAGCCGATCATTGCTGCTGCTCTTCACAAAAAGATGTACCGATGGGAGCAAAGTTGGCTGCGCACAAGAGTGGGGAGCTCCCTGTTCCCTTGCGGCCTTGGGTTAGCCTTGAGGGCGGCGATCTGTCCCCAACCCATGCTGGAACCCGGAGAGATCTTCGGCCAATTCCCCGCCCGCCCACCCCAGCGGCAAACCTGCGGATCCCTGCAGGAACTCCAGATCCATCCCAGAGGGATCCAATTGCTCTGCAGGCAGGGCTGCTGGTCTGTGCAGGTGCTCACCCCTCGTCTGCTGCGGCTGCGCTTTAGCCCCAGCGGCGAGTTCTTGCCCCGCCGCTCTTGGGATGTGGCTCTGGCGGATGAAGAGTGGCCGCCGGCTTTTTTTGAGCTGCAGGAAAGCCCCACCCAAGTTCACCTAGCCACCTCTCAGGTGCAACTGCAGATCGACCGGGATCCCCTCCGCTTTAGCTTTCGCGATCCCCAAGGCCAGGTCTTTTGTGCCGATCTCCCCGCCGGCCTCAGTTGGGGATCCGATGACATCCGCCTGGTCAAATCCCTCCACCCCGCCGAGCGCATCTACGGCCTGGGAGAACGGGCTGGCCTGCTCAACAAGCGGGGCCGGCGCTACAGCCACTGGACCCGCGACTGCTGGGGCTACGACGCCCAGAGCGACAACCTCTATCTGGCCATTCCCTTCGCCCTGGTTCTACGTCCTGGCCTCTCCTACGGCCTTTTTCTGCACTGCACCCACTGGAGCCAGTTCGACCTGGGCCAGGCGGATCCTAAACAGTGGGCCATCGAAGTGCGCGCCCCCGAGCTGGACTACTACCTCATCTACGGCCCCACCCCCGCCCTGGTGCTCCAGACCTACACCCAGCTCACCGGGCGAACCACCCTGCCTCCTCTCTGGGCCCTCGGCTACCAGCAGTGTCGCTGGAGCTACGCCAGCGCCGCCCAGGTTCTGGCTGTCGCCAAGCAATTTCGCCAGCGCCAGATCCCCTGCGACGCCATCTACCTGGATATTGACTACATGCGCGGCTACCGGGTCTTTACCTGGGATCCCCGCCGTTTCCCTGAACCAGCCCAGCTCATGGCCCAGCTTCACGAAGCCGGCTTCCGAGGGGTAGCCATTGTCGATCCCGGCGTCAAGTTCGATCCCGAAGCTGACTACGCCGTCTTTGACGAGGGCCTGGCCCAGGACTTCTTCATTCGCCGCGCCGATGGCCACCTCTTCCACGGCTATGTTTGGCCGGGCAAAGTCCTCTTTCCCGACTTCTCGTGCCCCGAAGTGCGGCGGTGGTGGGGATCCTGGCAACGGGTTCTCACCCAAGCCGGTGTGGATGGCATCTGGAACGACATGAACGAGCCGGCCCTCAACGACCGCCCCTTCGGCGACGGCGGCCAGATCGTGGATATCCCCCCCGACGCCCCCCAAGGCCCTCCTGAGGAGCGCACCACCCACGCCGAGGTACACAACCTCTACGGCCTGCTCATGGCCCGCGCCTCCCGCGAGGGTCTAGAACAGCTCAACCCTGCCCGGCGCCCCTTTGTCCTCACCCGCTCCGGCTTTGCCGGGATCCAGCGCTGGGCTGCCGTCTGGACAGGCGACAACCAATCCTCCTGGGAACACCTGGAGATGTCCCTGCCCATGCTCCTCAACCTGGGCCTGTCGGGAGTTAGCTTTGTCGGGGCCGACATCGGCGGCTTCGGGGGCAATGCCACTCCTGAACTGTTTGCCCGCTGGATGCAAATGGGGATCCTCTACCCCCTCATGCGCGGCCACAGCGCCCTGGGCACCCGTCCCCACGAGCCCTGGAGCTTTGGCCCTGAGGTGGAAGCCATTGCTCGGCAGGCCATCCAGCTTCGCTACCGGCTTCTGCCCTACCTCTACAGCCTCTTCTGGGAGTCCAGCCAAACCGGCTCCCCCATCCTGCGCCCCCTGTTCTACGAATTTCCCGACGATCCCCAGACCTACGAGATCTCGGATCAAGCCCTGCTGGGATCCGCTCTTCTGGCTGCCCCCGTCGTCCGCCCCGGCGTCCGCTGCCGCGCCGTCTATCTCCCCGCAGGCACTTGGTTTGACTGGTGGACAGGCCAAGCCCAGCGCGGCCCCGGCTCCATCCTCGTCCCCGCCTCTCTGGAGCAGCTTCCCCTGTTTGTGCGCGGCGGCTCCATCCTTCCCCTGGCTCCTCCCTGCCAATCCACCGCCCACCTGCGCCGCGACCAGCTCCACCTCCGCCTCTATCCCGGCGACGGCAGTTTCACCCTCTACGAAGACGACGGCCAAACCCTCGCCTACCAAAGCGGCCATTGGGCCACCACCACTTTCTGCCTGCGCCAAGAAGCCCACCAGCTCGTCCTGGAGATCCAGCCGCGCCAGGGCAGTTGGATCCCGCCCCAACGCAACTGGATCCTCGAGCCCCTCGGCCAGAGCCCGCTTATTTTGGCAGACAGCGGACAAGCCCAGCAGATTCGCCTGCCCACTCCAGAAGGATCCCGCCCCTAGCCCACTGCCCTCACCGCCTCCAGCAGTTCGCGGTTGTCCCGCTTGAAGATGGGCAGCCACTCCACATGCTGATAGCGCAGGATCCCTTGGCTGTCCACCACAAAATAGGCCCGCCGCGTCCCCAAAAAACTGTCTACCCCATAGAGCTGGCTCACCTTCCTATCCACATCGCTTAGGAGGGGAAACTCCAGCTTAAGCTGCTCGGCAAAAGCTTCGTGTCGAGAGAGGGGATCGCTACTGATGCCCAGGATCTCACACCCTGCCGCCCGAAAAGCTCCCCAATCCTCCCGAAAGCAGCGCATCTCGCTTGTGCACACCGGCGAGAAGTCCGCCGGGTAAAAAGCCAGCAACACCTTGCTCTTGCCTCG